>CAMYVW010000002.1 GCA_947302655.1 uncultured Mycoplasmatota bacterium
TAAAGCGTAAGCTGATGTATAGGGGCTGACGCCTGCCCAGTGCTGGAAGGTTAAGAGGATTTGTTAGATGGACGAAAGTCGATAACATCGAAGCATTGAATTGAAGCCCCAGTGAACGGCGGCCGTAACTATAACGGTCCTAAGGTAGCGAAATTCCTTGTCAGGTAAGTTCTGACCCGCACGAAAGGCGTAATGATCTGGATGCTGTCTCAACCATAGACTCGGTGAAATCTTAATACCTGTGAAAATGCAGGTTACCCGCGACAGGACGGAAAGACCCCATGGAGCTTTACTGTAGCTTGATATTGAGATTAGATAATTTATGTAGAGGATAGGTAGTAGACTTTGATACTAAGCCGCCAGGTTTAGTGGAGTCGCCCTTGGAATACTACCCTTAAGTTATTTGATTTCTAACTTACACCCGTTATCCGGGTGGAGGACAGTGTCTGGTGGGCAGTTTGACTGGGGCGGTCGCCTCCCAAAGAGTAACGGAGGCGCTCAAAGGTTCCCTCAGATTGGTCGGAAATCAATCGAAGAGTGTAATGGTATAAGGGAGCTTGACTGCGAGACCAACAAGTCGAGCAGGTACGAAAGTAGGACATAGTGATCAGGCGGTAGAGAATGGAATTGCCGTCGCTTAACGGATAAAAGTTACCCTGGGGATAACAGGCTGATAGCGCCCAATAGTTCACATAGACGGCGCTGATTGGCACCTCGATGTCGGCTCGTCACATCCTGGAGGTGGATTCGCTTCCAAGGGTTGGGCTGTTCGCCCATTAAAGTGGCACGCGAGCTGGGTTCAGAACGTCGTGAGACAGTTCGGTCCCTATCCGTCGTGGGCGTAGGAAAATTGAGGAGAGCTGATCCTAGTACGAGAGGACCGGATTGGACATACCTCTGGTGTATCTGTTGTAACGCCAGTTGCAGTGCAGAGTAGCTATGTATGGACGGGATAACCGCTGAAAGCATCTAAGCGGGAAGCCTCCTCCAAGATGAATTTTCCCATTCTTCGTGAAGTAAGATTCCTAGAAGACTACTAGGTTGATAGGCTAGGGGTGTAAGCGTAGTGATACGTTGAGCTGACTAGTACTAATAGATCGAGGATTTAACTTTAATTTATTTATTGATTGTTAATGATGAGTGCATTATCTTGTTTTTAAAGGACAAAATCCTTTATTGGTGACGATAGCTAAGTGGACACACCTCTTCCCATCCCGAACAGAGAAGTTAAGCACTTATACGCCGACGATAGTGTAAGCGAAAATAGGTAGTTGCCAATATTTTTTTTTGCTTTAATTTTGGAAATAATTTTAAATATTATTAAATTTTAATATCAATATTTGACAGTATTTAAAACTATTTTCTTTATATAGATATTTAGCTTTGCTATAATAATTTTAGGTGATTATAAATGGATTTTAAATATACATCAAGATCAGAAAACGATACTAAAGAGCTTGCTGAAAATATTGAAAGTGAAAAGTTTCCAGGAATGATTATATGTTTAAATGGTGAACTTGGAAGTGGTAAAACTTTATTTGTAAAGGGTTTTGCTAATGCTCTTGGAATTGAAGATGATATCACTTCGCCAACATTTAACATTATTAAGGAATATTTAGATGGTGAAGCAGAACTATACCATATGGATGTTTATAGAGTAGAAGATAATTATGATTCTGTAGGTATTGAAGACTATTTTAAACGTGATGGAATATGTATAATAGAATGGGCAGATATGATTGAAGAAATCCTTCCGAAAGAAAGACTGGATATTAACATATCAATTGCTGGTGAAAATACTAGATTTTTAACTCTAATTCCTCATGGCGAAAAATACGAGGAACTTTGTAGATCAGTATTATAGAAAGAAGTGATAATATGTATTCACTTTTAATTGACACACATGACACTAAGGTGTCTTTTGTGCTATATAAAAATGGTTTAGTAAAAGATCAGATTATTTTAGAAAGTAACATGAAGCATAGCGAAATTGCTATGCCTTCTTTAGATAAAATAATTTCTCGAAATAATATAAATATAAGAGATATTAATGAATTATTTGTTGTTATAGGCCCTGGAAGTTTTACAGGTGTAAGAATAGGTGTTGTAATTGCTAAAACTATTGCTTATCTACTTAACATACCTATTAAAACTTTAACTTCCTTAGATTTGCTAGTTTATTCAAATCAATCAATATTGTCTGGTTTATATAGTGTAATCGAAAAGAATGGTTATTTTATAGGTAAATATGATTCTGATGGATCATTAGTTAATGAAATAGAATATATAAACAAGGAAGAATTTGATAAACTAAGTTTTATTGATGTAAAAGATTTGAATTATGAAAATATATATAAACATATTAAAGGTAAGGAACCTGTAAATCCCCATTTGGTTAATCCAATATATGTGAAACAAATAGAGGCTTTAAAATGATAACTAGATTAACTGATAATTTTTTACAGAAAGTATATAATTTAGGGATTGAATTGCATCAAAATTTTAAAGATTTATATAATTTTGAGTCATTAAACACTGAGTTTAATGAAACTTATGTATATGTTGACAATAATAGTGTTTTAGGCTTTATTCACATACAAAGTTTAGTTGATGAAATTAATATAATTGACATTGTTGTTGATTCATCTATGAGAAAAAAAGGGATTGGATGTAGCTTAATTGAGCATGTTTTTAATATATATCCTGATAAGAGGTTTATATTAGAGGTTTCATGTGATAATACTGCTGCTTTGAACTTATATAAAAAACTTGGATTTGTTCAAATATCTGTTAGAAGTAAGTATTATAATGGTGTAGATGCTGTAGTTATGGAAAGGAAAAACTGATTATGAAAGATGTGTATATTCTTGCTGTTGAAACATCATGCGATGAAACAAGTCTTGCAATTGTTAAGAATGGTAAAGATGTTGTTGCCATGGAAGTGTACACACAAATGGATACTCATGCACTTTATGGTGGGGTAGTTCCTGAAATAGCATCTCGTATGCATACTGAAGCTATAACGCTTGTTTTAGAGTCACTTTTAAAGAAATCTAATATTAAAATTGATCAAGTTGATGCGGTTGCAGTTACATATGCACCAGGACTAATGGGTGGACTACTTGTTGGTATAGAATTTGCTAAAACTATTTCATATATATATAATAAACCTTTAATTAAGGTAAATCATATGGTAGGACATATATATGCAAATAATATTGAAAATCAATTAGAGTTTCCTCTTTTAGCTATGGTTGTATCTGGTGGACATACTGAACTTGTTGAAATGAATGGCGACTATGATTTTAAACTTTTAGGTGCAACTCTTGATGATGCTATTGGAGAAGCGTATGATAAAGTAGCAAGAATTATGGGTGTTCCATATCCAGGTGGTCCTAATGTTGAAAAGTTAGCTAGAGATGGCAACGTAAGTTACCAATTAGCAAAACCTGTTAATGATAATACACTAAACTTTAGTTATAGTGGTTTAAAAAGTAATGTTATAAATTTAGTACATAATTATAAACAAAGGGGCGAAGAAATTAATATTAATGACTTAGCTGCTAGTTTTCAGTATGTAGCAGTTGATGAAATAATAAGAAAACTTAGTATTGCTTTATCTAATAAAAAATATAAAATGGTTGTTTTAGCTGGAGGAGTATCCGCTAATCAATATTTACGAAATGAAGTTGATAAACTAGTTAAAAGTTATGGAACAATATTAGCAGTTCCAAGAATGTTATATTGTACTGATAATGCTGCTATGATTGGGGCGGCTGCTTATCCATTATTTATTAACGGAAAAAATATAGTAGATTTCTCTCTTAATGCTAAAAGCCATATAAGCACAACTGATTAACCATTTAAAATAATATAAAAAATTGTAATTCGACCAAGAATTACAATTTTTTTAATTTGGATGTAATATTTTAAAAAAGGTGATTATATTGATAACTGGATATCAAAATGAGTTTGACTTTGTTTTATCTATTAACAGAAAGAAATTTTGTGAACTAAACCCTTTGCTTTCTGAATTGATAGTCGGCATTTTTGGAAATGTGGATCAGAATGCTATTATTAAATCATGGAGAAACCATTATTCTCAGAAAACGGATGTTTTGATAAAAATAGGAGACGTTATAAAGAGAATAAGTATTAAGATGGGGTCCCGAAATTCTGTTCATCAAGAATCTTTAAAAACGTTTATATCTTTTTTAGAAGAAAATGGTGTTCCTAGGTATATAATAGAAAAATATTTGATATTTCATTATGGTGATGGGACACTTAATGGTACGGGTTCTAAAAGATATGCAGCTATTTATTTGAGACATAGTATTAAATGCGATATTGATAATATCAATATTTTTTTTAATAATAAATCTTTAGTAAAAGATGTTTGTGATCGTTTTCTTATAAAAGGATTGATATTTAATGATAGAATTGATGCTCTTGTATACGGAACACCTAATGACTTTTTGTGGATAAAATCAGAGGATATATATAAATTGATGGAGAAAAAAATAAATAATAAATGTTCTAGTCCTCATTTTGGTTTCCTAGTTGTTCAGCCACTTAATAGATGTATTAATTATAATAATAAATATGATTATGCTAGGCATAAAGTTCAACTAAAATGGTATACTCTTTTTGATGATATAATGTATTTTTTAAATGAAAAAGAGTCTTCAAAGCTGATAACATAAAAAAACTTACAACTAATATGTTGTAAGTCCTCATATTCAAATTGGAGCGGGTGATGGGAATCGAACCCACGTTATCAGCTTGGAAGGCTGAAGCTCTACCATTAAACTACACCCGCATTAAAATTACTTTATTAGTATAGCATAAAAATTAAAAAAATCAAACTTTTTTCAGATTTTATTTATATTTTTATCTCAATAAACATATTTAATATAAATGAAATATGTATTTTTGAATTTTGTAAAAGGTGTGCTTTATGGTATTTTTAGTATTGTTCCTGGATTAAGTGGAGGGGTTCTTGCTTCAAGATTTGGTGATTATGAAAAAATCGTTAAAATTATTAATAAACCTTTATTGATAGTTGATAACATTAAGTACTTATGTTCAATTGTTTTTGGTATTCTTTTTGGCATGTTTTTTATGTCAAAGATGATTTTGTTTTTATATAATAGGTTTCATACTACGTTCTTCTTACTAGTTATGTTATTCAATTCTTTAATTGTTATTAAAATTCATCTTAAACAAGGCTTTAAATTATCTACTTTTATTACGACAGTTTTAATTATTAGTTTTATTATATTGTGCTATGGTTTTGTAGGTAATGACATTTCTTTTAATAGTAAATTTATAGAACTTTTAGTTACAAGTTTGATTTTTTCAATATCAAAAATACTTCCCGGTGTAAGTAGCACCTCAATTTTAATCAATATTGGTTTTTATGAAAAGATAATAATATTTTATTCTAATCCTATTAAATCTATATTTTCTATGCCTTTTTTCTGGATAATTTTTTGGATACTATTTTTCATATATTCTATATTTTTACTAAAGATTGTTAATAAAATGATAGAACATGATAGCTTTAATTATTTTATATATTTTATTACTATATTTAATTCTATCCTTATGTTTTGGAGTTCATTAAAAAGCAGTATCTAAAATCATCATTAATGTAAATCCAATAATTGAAAATATTGCCATTAATGATTTGTTATCATTTGTTTGGCTTTCGGGAATCAATTCTTGAATAATTACATAAATCATGGCTCCTGCAGCAAGTGATAGTAATATAGGCATGATTGATCTAATTTTTAGTGTAATTAAAGCTCCTATTACTCCAAATATTGGTTCTACTATTGCACTTAGTGATCCATATATAAATGATTTTATTCTTGAATAGTTTTCTCTTCTTAAAGGCAAGCTTATTGCACTACCTTCAGGAAAGTTTTGAAGTCCAATTGCAAGTGATAACATGAGGGCACCTGTTATATTAGCCGATGCAATATTGTATTTTATAGATCCAAAAGCTATTCCAATTGCAAGTCCTTCAGGAATATTATGCATTGTAATAGATAAGATCATAAGAAATAGTCTTTTTTCGTTTCTATTTTTTCTTTTTATTTTTTTTTGAAATATTTTATCAGTAATAAATATAAATAATCCCCCAAGCAAGAAACCAATAGAAACAACAGCCCATGGTCTTTGCTTTAATTCAATTGCATTTGTAATTGCAGGATTTAGCAAAGACCAAAAAGATGCAGACATCATAATACCTGCGGCTATTCCTAGGGAGGCATCCATAATATTCTTATTAATTTTTTTGAAGAAGAATACCATACTAGATCCTAGCATTGTTATAAACCAGGTAAACAATGTTGCAAATAACGCAAGGATTGTATAATTATTTGAATGAATCATAATTATTTCCTCCTTTTTTATATTTATGTTTTAAATTTTTATTTGTTAATTATTTTGTTGACTGAATTATTATCTAATGATATAGTAACTAATTAAAGAAATGGAGTTGTGATTAATGCAAGATCATTTTACTGAAATTTTATCAGAAGCTACTTTAGAATATTTTCGAACAGGATGTGATGAACCATCTGTTTGTGCTTATTTAAATGAGTATTCATATAGTACTATTTGCACTTGTAAACATATGGTTGATAGTATGCCTTTTTTATCAGAGGATATGAAACCTGTGATGAAAAGATGCATTGATGCAGTAATTGTTTATAAATCTATATATGGGGATGGAAGAAGCAGATAGTTATTAAAAGATATATTTTTTCAAAATAAAAACTGATCAAAATTATGATCAGTTTTTTTTACATTTGGAGCAAGTGAGGAGAATCGAACTCCCATCTCAACCTTGGCAAGGTCGCATATTAACCATTATACTACACCTGCGCATAAATATAGTACCAAAAAAAAGTATTATTTGCAAGTTTATTTTATTGGTATATCATGGTATAATTACTATTATAAATGAGGTATTTAAATGAAGGAAAATAAAGATAATTTGTTTGTTAGAACAAGAAGAAGAATAGTAAATTATTTTTTGACTAATAAGTTATTTGTTTCTTATGTTATACTTGCACTACTTGGGACTATTGTTGCTCGAGGTTTTTCTTTTGGCCATACATTTTATTTAAAAGCTCATGCTACTGATTTAGCAATGATTCTTATAATTGGATCTTTTGTATATTTTATGAAACCTAAGAATAGATTTAAATACTTATTATTTTGGCTTGCTGTATTTGCAGGAATAGAAACAATAAATGTTATTTACTACAAGTTTTTTACAAGTTTTGCTTCATTTGGAGAACTTGCCACTTTAGGTCAAACTGAAACAGTTGTAGGTTCTATTTTTGAAAAATTAAGAGTAATTAATTTTATCTATGTTTTAAACCCTCTTATTTTTATCTATTTATATACAAAAATGAATAAAACTGCTTATTTTAATTTTATAGAAAAAATTAATAGGGCAAAAAGATGTTTTTTTGGCACATTATTAGGTGCACTTTTATGTTTAATATTTACCTTTGCATCTGCAACTAAAACAGATTATAGCAGATTAGTTAAGCAATGGAATAGAGTTTATGTAGCTGATCGTTTTGGTTTTATAATGTATCAATTTAACGATTTAGTGCAAACTCTAACTCCTAAGTTTAGTAGTTTATTTGGTTATGATGATGCTTTAAAGAAATTTGAAAGATTCTTTACTAAAGAAGAAATTAATGAATACGCTGCAAAGAATCAATACACAGATATTTTTAAAGGTAAAAATGTTATATTTGTTCATATGGAAAGTATTCAATCCTTTCTTATGGATTTAGAGTTTAATGGTGAAGAAGTTGTTCCTACTGTTAATAAACTTGCTAAAGAAGGAATGTATTTTGAAAACTTCTATCCTCAGATAAGTACAGGTACATCTTCTGATACTGAATTTACTTTATTATCAAGTTTATTACCTGCTGCATCAGGTACTGTATTTGTTAGTTATTATAATAGAGATTATAATACTATTCCTAAGTATTTAAAGGAGCAAGGTTATAAGACATTTAGCGTTCATGGCAATCATGCATCTATGTGGAATCGTAGTAAAGTTCATCCAAGACTTGGTTATGATAAAATGTATTTTGAAGAATCATTTGTGTATACGGAAGATGATGTTATTAACTTAGGTATAAATGATTCATTATTCTTTAAACAGGTTATACCTATTCTTGAAGGATACGAAAAAGAAGATAGCCCTTATATGAGTACAGTGATAACACTTTCTAATCATTCACCATTTATTTATAAAGATAAATATGCTCCTTTTGATTTATCTGATACTGTTGTTGATGCAAAAGGGAAAACAGTAGTTACTAATTATTTAGATGGTACACCTGTTGGAAACTATATTGTAAGTAGTCACAGTGCTGATTTATCTTTAGGAAACTTTATAGATTATATAAATGAATCAGAGTATTTTGATGATACAATTTTTGTATTCTATGGAGATCATGATGCAAGATTATCACGTTCTGAAATAAATTATTTATATAATTATAATCCTGCAGATGGATCTACATATGAAGTTGGTGATGAAGAATATAAAGATTATGATATTTTTGATCATGAATTAAATAAGAAGACTCCACTTATAATATGGAGTAAAAATAAAACTATTAGAGATAATTTAAATAAAACAGTTTCATATACAATGGGTATGTATGATGTTATGCCTACTATTGGAAATATGTTTGGGTTTAAAAATCCATTTGCTTTAGGTCACGATATTTTTAATATTAAAAACAATAATGTAGTTGTTTTTCCAAATGGAAGCTATGTTACAAATGAAGTATATTTTAGTAATCAAAATGGTAAATATAAAACTCTAAAGACTAATGCTGTTTTAGATGAAAATTATGTTAAATCAAGAGCAGATTATGCTGAAGAGAGACTTGAAGTAAGTAATGCAATTATTGTTCATAATTTAATTAAAAATGATGGGGATAATTTGCTTAATAAATTAGATAATGAAGGTGAATAATGAAAAAGGGTTATAGAACTGGGATACTTATAATTATATTTTTAATACTTGCTATTGGAGCAGCATATATTTCATCTAAATATTTATTTAATAATTTTAAAAAGAAAAAGTTTACGGTTGTTGTTGATAATATTAATGACTATGGGTACTCTCTTGATAAAAGGGATACCAAATTAATGAAAGATAAATTTAATGAATTAAAGAAAATCCTTAAAACAAAGGATGTTGATTATCAAAAATATAGTGAACTTATTTCTGAACTTTATGTAATAGATTTATATACTATTGATAATAAGGTAAATAAATATGATGTTCCTTGTCTTGAATATATATATGCTGATCAAGTAGAGAAATTTAAATCTATGATTAAAATGGAATTTTACAGTAAAATTGAAGATAATTCTGATAAAAATCGTACACAAAAGTTACCTGTTGTAAGTTCTGTTGAAGTAACTAATATTGAAGAAGGAACATATGATATTAATGGTGAAAGTAAAAACGGATATATTGTTACATTAGTATGGGACTATGAAGAAGATTTGGGTTATGATAAAAAAGCTCAAATAACAACCGTTATTGATAATAATAAAGTATATGTTGTTAAACATTCACCAATTATTGATTGATTTTTATACATATTTGATTATAATATAAGTGCGAGGTGGATGAATATGGGTAAATTTGATGCAATTGATATTATATTTATACTATTAATTTCTTTTTACTTATGTGTTTTCACTGTTATCTTTGTATTATTAATTATTAAATTTCACGGACTTAAAGGTTTTTTAAGGTATCTTCTTTCAGATAATGACACATATGTTGGTGATGATCAAAATAAAGTAACTATTGAGGAATTTATTAAGAAAGAAAACAAACTTAAAAGAAAAGAAAAGAGATTACTTAAATCGAAGAATAAACAAATGAAAGCTGTGAGTGATGAAATGAATCTTACAAATAAAGAAAAGAAAAGTATTAGAAAATTTATTGATGATTTATTAGATAAGGTCTTTTCTAAAGATAAGAAAAAAAGTACAGAATCAAAAAATGCTACTAAAAAACAATCTAATAGTGGTAAAAAGAAAACTACAACTAAAAAAAGTTCTAATGCAAAACCTAAATTTACAACTAATAAGGCAACTGCTAGTAAAAAGACTTTTGCTACAAAGAAAAAAATAACAAATGGTAAAACAGGTACTGCTAAAACAAGTAAAGCAATAAAAAAACCTACTCAAAAAAAGAAAACAACTATAACTAAGAAAACTACTAAACCTGTTGCAAAGAAGAAGACAAGTACTAGTAAAGCTAAATCTACAGCTACTAATAAAACAAAACAAAATAAAAAAACATCTAAGAAATAGATGTTTTTTTATTTGTTTATATATATAGTTATTTCTTTAATATCTGATACTCTAGTTCTACTTGTAACACTTTGATTAGCAATATATCCGTTTTCATATGAACTATTATACTTTTGATTAGTGTGATCAACATATTCATAATTAACTATTATTTGTTTATCTCCTAACCAGTTGATAACATCACTTATTGTTTGACCTCTAAAGTCAGGTAAAGTTTCGATTGTGTTTCCACTTGTTAGTCCTTTACCAATTATCTTTTGTTCGTATTCTTGGTTATAGTCATAACTAAATGATTTATTAAGAGTAATCTTTTTAATTCCTAGGTTCATCTTCATGGCATCTCTAATAGCTTCCAAAGATGATTCATAATAGCCAATAGCTGACATGTATCCGTAACTAGTATATATTGGAAGATCATAATATTCTAGATATGTTTTTTCAATTGTTACTAAATCTTCACCATTTAAAGAATTTAGAAGCATTTGCTTAATTGTGTCATAGAATGATAAGATTTGTTCTGTTTCAATATTTGTGGCTATATTGTCACTTATTGAATCAAGAATTTCTTTAAAATCACTAAATGATACTTTCTTTAACATTTTCTTAGCGATGGCTTCAATAACTAATTGTTGATGTTTAGTTCTATCGATATCTCCTCGAAGTAGTGAATGTCTATGTCTTGCAAATGCAAGAGCTTGTTCACCATTTAAATGTTGATATCCTTTGTCTAGACAGATTTCATATTCACCAAATCTTCTTTCACTATCTTGCTCACAGAATTTAATTGGTACATCAACATCAATTCCACCAAGTGAATCAATAAGATTAACAACACCTTTAAAGTTTATTTTTATATAGTAATCAATTTTTATATCTGTTAAGTTTTCAATTGTATCAATTACACATTTTGTTCCATAAGCAGCTGATGAATTAATTTTGTTTTCAGCATTTTTACGACATGCTATTGGAACGTATGTATCTCTTGGAATGCTAAATATTGTTGCATTTAGGGTTTTAGGATTAAATGTTATTAACATTAATGTATCACCATTAAATGCTGCATTAGCATTAAGCCCATCTTTTTCTGAGTCAACACCCATTATTAATATAGTAAATGGTTCATTTAAACTTTTTTCTGATTTAAGCTCTAAATCTTTATTTTTCATTTCTTTTGTTAATTTATGAATTACTTTAGTATCGTTTGCTAAATCAGAATATTCATCTTCATTTTGAAATATTGTAATGTAATTTGATGATACAAAAATTGCATCAACTTTTTCATCAAATAATGCTTTCATCATTGAAAAGTAATCATTATATGTTACAACAGAGTTTTTTAATTTCTTTTTTTCAATAAGTTCTTGAGGAAGAATATATCCTTCAATATCTTCTTTATTAGAAATAATTCCAATTGTTGATTCACTAGTAAATTCACTTTTAGATAGTGTTATTAAATTAGTTGTATAGTTGATTTTATTTCTTTCCCCAAATTTATTTAAGCTGTGATAAATTTCATTAATATAATAAGTTCCAACCGTAAATACGAGTGAAAAAATAATTGTTATTAACATTAATATAAAGAATTTATGATGCTTTTTGGTTATTAAGTTGACTAAATTTGATAAAAAATAATATATAAAATATAAACTAAAGAACACCAAAAGAATTATTCGTATTACTGTTTCTATTTTTTTAAGTTTTAAAACACATATAGTAAAAAGAATATATGAAATCAAGTAATAAAGCACTGATGTAAGGTACAGTGTAAGCTCGATTTTATTGGTTCTTTTTATTTTTTTTATAAGTACCCTCATCACTTTATCCCTTTCTCATCTACTATGTTAAATTATAATATATAATGATGAATATTACAATTAATTAATTTTTATTGACACTTGCTTTATACATGATTTGGGGCATATTAGTGAAAACATCTTGTTTTTCAGGTATAATTAAATCAAATAGGTAGGAGGTGCTTTATGAAAAAATTAATTAAAAATATCATTTTAATTATTTTTGTTATGAGCATTTTTCTACAATCATTACCTATAGTAGTTGCTGGAACTATTGGTGTAATATCAGGTGATGAAGTAAATTTAAGAGAAAAAGCCACTACAAATTCTAATGCTATAACTAAACTTTCAACTGGTACACAAGTTGAAGTAATTAGTGATAATCCTGTAACTGGTACTGGATGTAATAATGGTTGGATTAATATTAGATATGGTGGTAACACTGGATATGTATGTTTTAACTATATATATATACCAGGTAAAGATGTTTATGGTAGACCATGGACTTCTCCGAAAAAAGCTATTGTAGGTGGAGCTAAGTTTATAGGTTCACAATATATACATAAAAATCAATATACTTCTTATTTAAAGAAATTTAATGTAGCTTCTAGTAAGCTTTATACACATCAGTATATGGGTAACTTAAGAGCTCCTTGGAGTGAAGCTAAAACAAGTTACAATGCTTATAGTGCTGCTGGTGTTTTAAATAGTGCACTAGTATTTTCTATTCCTGTTTATAATAATATGCTTGATTCATATGCATTACCAGGAACTGACTTTGACTCAACAGGTTTAGATCAAGTTGAAGATTATGATTTTGAAGCAAAACTTGATCAACAGGGATTCCCTGAATCCTATAAAAAAAGATTAAGATATATTCATAAGCTTCATCCAAATTGGGTATTTGAAGCTATTAATACTAACCTAGATTTTGCTGAAGTTGTTGAAAATGAATATGGATTATGTGTTGTTGATGGAGGTAATACTCTTCTTAGAAATGATATTAATTATTCTTCAGAGAGTGGATGGTATACACCAAATAGAGAAACAACTGCATATTTTATGGATCCTCGTAATTTTATTTTTAATCAAGAAAGAATATTACAATTTGAAAAATTGTATTTTAGTGAGATTTATACAGAAGCAACTGTTCAAGCTGTTTTGAATAATACATTTATGAGTGGCATATCATTTCTTGATAACCAAAGTTATGCATCTATATTCATGGAAGCAGGAAGAACTAATAATGTTAATCCAGTATATTTAGCATCTTTATCTAAACAAGAAGTTGGTGTTAATGGTTCAAGAGCAACTAGTGGAGCTGAGTTTACTTATAAAGACAAAACTTATAAAGGCTTATATAATTTTTATAATATAGGAGCTTATGCTAAAGAACAATCACCAGTTTTAGCTGGTTTAGTATGGGGTTCTGTTGGTTATGATTATGCATCTATTGTTCAAACTATTATTGATACAACTGGTGCTGATCAAGTTGATGACAGTGCAGATTATACTCCAGTTCAAAATAATAATACTAAACCTACATCTAAAAAAGGTGATATTAATGGAGATAATGTGATTAATTCTGCAGATTTACTTAAAGTAAGACAACATTTACTTGGAACTAGTATTTTAACCGGTGAATATTTTGATGCTGCAGACATAGATAGTAATGGAGTAATAAATTCAGCAGACTTACTTAGAGTAAGACAACATTTACTTGGAACTAAGTCTATTTATTAATTAAGGAAAGGGATATTAGTGTGAAAAAAATAAAATATTTATTAACAAGTTTTATATTTTTTATAGTTGGTTTTACTAATTGCTTTGCTGCACCTTCATCAAGCATTGGTGTAAGTAGAAATCAAATAGAAGTAGGTCAAACAGTTACTGCTACTATTACTATTAAAAATGTTGCTGCATGGAACATTAAAATAAACGGAACGGGAAATACAAATTCATGTTCTACATCTGCTGCAGATGCTACATCAAATGGAAAAAATGCAACTAGAAGCTTCTCTTTAACTTGTAAAGCTAATTCTGTAGGCGTTATTAGAATTTCTTATTCTGGTGATGCAACTAGTGAAGATGGTTCTACATCTTCTTTAAGTGGTTCTAAAACTATTACAGTAGTTGCTGCAAGACCTAAATCAAATAATAATAATTTAAAGAGTTTAAGTGTTGATGGGTCTACAATTTCTCCAGAGTTTGATGCTGATGTTTTGGAATACACTTCAGTATTTGAACCGGGTACAACTAAAATTAGTATTAATGCTGAAAAAGCAGATGGTTATGCATCTATTTCTGGCGTAGGTGAAAAAGATGTTGTTGAAGGTGATAATAAATTTGAAGTTGTTGTTACAAGTGAAACAGGCGTTTCTAAAACATATGTTATAACTGTAACAGTTAAAGAATTTGCACCAATTATTGTTAAAGTTGATGGTAAAGAACTTTCTCTTGTAAGAAAAGCTGATAGCTTAGTTAAACCAGAATCTTTTGAGGAAACTACAGTTCAAATTGGTGAAGATACTATACCTGCTTTTTATAGTGAAAAACTTGATATTACATTAGTTGGTTTAAAAGATAGTGATGGTAATGTTTCGTTATATAAATATAATGATGGAAAATATACAAGGTATATTGAATTATCATCTAAAACAACAATAATAAATATTATTGATATGGATATGAGTAAATTACCTGATGGATATGAAAAATATTTAGTTAAATATGCTGGATTTGAGTTTAGCGCATATAAAATAGACAAAGATTCCAACTTTGCTCTTGTGTATGCTACAAATACATTAACAGGTAAAAAGGATCTTTATCAAATAGATTTAAAAAATGAGACTGTTCAGTTATTTAATAATGATTATGAAAAATTACTTACTAAATATAATAAACTTGGATACATAATTCTTGGAGTTCTTGGTGGTGTAATTTTACTTCAGTTCTTTATGATTTTAATATTAAAAGGCAAAAACAAAAGAATTATTGGAAAGATTAAAAAAGAAAAATTTGATAAAGTAAAAAAAGCAGCCATAAAAGAGTCGAAGAAAGAATCTGTTGATAAAAAGGATTTAAAGACTGGCGAAATAGAATTAAAAGATGAAGAAGTTATTGTAGATAAAACTAAAAAATCCAAAAAAAAGAAAGTTAATTAAATACCAAAATAAAATTAGTATATTTTTATATACTAATTTTTAATTTAAAAATAATTTATTATAGGTTATAATAATGTTACTAGGAGATTGATTATATGTTCGAAGTAAATGGAATTAATGTTTTATATATTTTGCTTGTAACTTTTTTAACTTCATTAATATTTATTCCAATATCTAAAAAAATAGCAAAACATATTGGTGCTATGGATATTCCTAATGAAAGAAAGATTCACGAAAAACCTATGCCAAGACTTGGCGGAATAGCAATATATGCTTCATTCTTGGTAGGTTTTATGTTCTTTGGTAACAATTCTTCGCAAATGCTTTCGGTATTAATTGGAAGCTTTTTACTTATGCTTATGGGAATTATAGATGATATTAATCCTGTTCCTGCAAGGTATCAATTTTTGGTACATATTATAGCTGCATGTATTGTTGTTTTTTATGGAAAGATATACTTAGCTGATGTTTCATTTTTTGGACTGGATATTACTTTTCCATTAATTGTTTCATATATAGTTTCAATCTTATTTATAGTTTCTTTGATAAGTGCTATAAACTTAGTTGATGGACTTGATGGTATGTCAGCAGGTATTGGTATTATATATTTTATAACTATTTCTATCGTAGCTTATATTCTTGAAAGATTTGGTGGACTTGAAATTACTTTAGCTCTTGTTATGATAGGTTCTCTTTTAGGGTTCTTAGTCTTTAACTTTCCACCGGCATCTATTTTTATGGGACAATGTGGAAGTAACTTTTTAGGATTTATGGTTGCTGTTACATCCTTAATAGGATTTAAAACAACAACATTTACTTCAGTAATAATTCCTATTGTGGTTTTAGCTCTTCCTATATTTGATACGGCTTTTTCTATTTTTAGAAGGCTTTTAAAAGGTCAGGGAATTACAGAACCTGATAAAGAACATTTTCATCATCAATTATTAAAGATGAAATTTTCACCTAGAACATCAGTTATTATTATATATTTAATTAATATTGCTTTTGCTGCTGTAACTATTTTTTATGTTCTTGGTGATGACAAGTTTGCTATAGTAATATATTTATTATTGATTATTTTACTGTTATTTATTGTTCTTAAAACTGATATTTTATTCGAACATAATCATAGCAAGAAATAATAATAATTTATTAATATAAACATCTACATTTTGTAGATGTTTTTTGTTATAATTAATAATAGGGTGATGCTATGATAAAGTTAATTGATGGTAATAAAGCTTGCGCTCATGTAGCTCAACTTTTTAGTGAAGTATGTGCAATATATCCAATAACACCTTCTTCACCAATTGCTGCAGAAGTTTCTAAACTTGCTGATGAAGGTAAAGAAAATATATTTGGTGGTAAAACAAAAGTAGTTGAAATGCAATCTGAAGCGGGAGCTGCAGGTGCACTTCATGGAGCGTTAATAACTGGGTCGCTTGCATCAACATTTACTTCTTCTCAAGGGTTACTTTTAATGATTCCCAATATGTATAAAATAGCAGGAGAAATGCTTCCTGGTGTTATACATACAGCTGCGAGAAGTTTATCAACTCATGCTTTATCTATTTTTGGTGATCATCAAGATGTTTATGCAACAAGAGCAACAGGTTTTTGTATTTTAGCATCTAGTAATGTAGAAGAAGCAGGTAATCTTGCTGTAGTTGCTCATTTAAGTGCACTTGAAGGAAGTTTGCCATTTTTACATTTTTATGATGGTTTTAGAACAAGTCATGAGATTAATACAGTTAAACTTTTAAGTGATGATGATATTAAAAACTTAGTTGATTTAAATTTAGTTAATAAATATAAAGATAGAATAATAAATGTTGGAAATAATATTCAAAGTGGTCTTGCTCAAAATGAAGATATTTATTTTCAAACAACTGAAGCAAGAAACATAGCTTATAATAAAATGATTGATATTGTTATAAACAATATGAATAAAGTAAATGATATTTTGGGAACTAATTATAAACCATTTGAGTTTTATGGAAGCCCTAAAGCTAGTGATGTTATAGTTGTTATGGGTAGTGCTAGTGATACTACAAAATTAGTTGTAGATAATTTAAATAAAAATGGTTATGACGTTGGTATGGTAAGTGTTCATCTTTATAGACCATTTAGTAAAGAATGTTTAAAGAAAGTTTTACCTGATACAGTAAAAAGAATAGCTGTTCTTGATAGAACTAAAGAAGCTGGAAGTTATGGTGAACCACTTTATTTAGATGTTCTAGCTGCACTTAATGATACTAATATTAAAGTTGTTGGTGGAAGGTATGGCCTTTCTAGTAAAGAAGTAGATCCATCAGATATTAAAAGTGTCTTCACAATGCTTATGGGTCACATGAGACACAACTTTACTATAGGTATTCATGATGATGTTACTAAACTTTCTTTAGTAAGAGAAACATTTAATATTGATTTAGGTGTTGATGAAATTAAGATCTTTGGATATGGATCAGATGGAATGGTTTCAGCATCTAAAGAGATTTTAAGTATTCTATCCGAAAAGCTTGGTAAAAGTGCACAAGGATATTTTGAATATGATTCAAGAAAAAGTGGAGGAGTAACTGTATCTCATTTAAGGGTCGGAAAAAAAGAAATTAAAGCTCCATACTATGTTAAAAATCCTAATTTTATTGTTGTAACTAAATTAGAGTATTTAAACAAATATAATTGTTTAGATGGAATAAAAAATAGGGGAGTTTTACTTGTAAATACCTCTTTATCTGAAACTGAGTTTGATCAATATATAAAATCTGAAGTTAAAACAGAAATCTTTACTAAAAATATTATGGTATATTTAGTTGATGCCGATAAAATTGCAAACGAATATAATTTAAGAGGAAAAATTAGTAAAATTATGGAAGTAATTATTCTTCGCGTACTTGGTGTAAATGACTCTACTAAGATTGTTGGAGACTATATCAAAAAAGCATTTAAAACTAAGGGTGAAGAAGTTATTAATAATAATTTAAAAGCTATTGAACAAGCTTTATATAAAATTAATGTATATAGTTCTCACTCTCAAGGTGATGAGTCAACAAGTGAGGAATTAGATATTTTTGAAAAGATTAATCAAAGATTAGGTGATACCTTAAAGGTAAGTGATTTACTACCTTATAATAATGGAATAATGCCTAATAACCTTGCTATCAAAGATAAAAAGGTTACAAGTGAATTTGTTCCTGTTTGGAATAAAGAATCATGTATTGGATGTGCAAACTGTAGTTTAGTATGTCCTCATGGAGCTATCAGAGTTATTTTAAATAAAGAAGAAGGTATCGAGTATAAAAAAGATAAAGAATATAAATTTAAAATAAGTATTAATAAGGATATTTGTACAGGATGTATGGAATGTATTAAATCATGTCCTATACCTGATGATAAAAAGCCACTCAAGTTAGTTCCTTATAATGAAGCGCCTAAAGCTAGTGAAGAGTTCTTTGATCATATTAATCCTGAATCATCAACTGATGATATTGTTGGTTCACAGTTAAAGAAATCATGCTTTATTAATCCGGGTGCATGTGCTGGTTGTGGTGAAACACCTTATATTAAATTATTAACACAATTATTTGGTGAAAGACTAGTAATTGCAAATGCAACAGGTTGTTCAAGTATATATGGTGGTAGTGCTCCAAGAACTCCATATAGTATTCCATGGGCTTCGAGTCTATTTGAAGATAATGCTGAGTTTGGTTTTGGAATGCTACTATCTTATAATCAAAAAAGAGAACATTTAAAAAATGCTATAGATAAATATTATGACAGTGTAGATTCTAATACTAAATCTATTTTAAAAAGATTAAAAGATAATTTTGATAGTTTTGAAGAAACTATCAAAATTAAAGAAGAACTTGAAGATACAATTCTTCCAGATGAACTATCAAATTTAGTTTCTTACATACCATCTAGAAGTGTTTGGACTATTGGTGGAGACGGATGGGCTTATGATATTGGATTTGGCGGAATAGATCATGTTTTATCATCTAATGCTAAAGCCAGAATATTAGTTCTTGACACAGAGGTATATTCTAATACTGGTGGACAGATGAGTAAATCTAGTCAATTAGGTCAAGTTGCGGAGTTTGCGAATTTTGGCAAAAATAATAGTAAGAAGGATCTATTTAGAATTGCTATGAGTTATCCTAATTGTTATGTTGCATCCATTTCTTTAGGAGCTAATCCTATTCAAACAATTAAAGCATTTAAAGAAGCTGAAAATAATGATGGCCCATCTATTATTATTGCATACTCTCCATGTATAGAGCATGGAATAAAATCTGGATGTTCTAATAAAGAAGAAAAACTAGTTGTTGAATCTGGTTATACATTACTTATGAGATATAAACCTGATGAAGATAAATTATATTTAGATTCTAGAGAACCTAAATATGAAAAGCTAGAAGAATTCTGGAATAATGAAACTAGATTTAACGCTCTTAAGATTAAAGATGAAAAATTAGCTACTGAGCTATTAAATAATCAAAAAGAAGCTATTATTAAAAGATATAATTATTATAAAGAAATAAGTTCTAAGCAAGATGCTTAGAACTTATTTTTATTTAGATAACTTTATAATAAAGTTATATTCTCCAATGTTGTATTCACATAATTTTGCGTAGTCTTCTTCATTAACTACAAAAGATATACTTCCATAACCATAATCAAATACTTTTACATTTGCTGCAATTGGTTTAGCTGAATTGTTAAAGTATTCCTCGCTTTCAATATATATATCTACATATTTTCCTTCATAATATTTAAGCGTTTCATAGTCTCTATTTGATATTCGATAATCAGTTGTTGACCATATAGTATAGTTTTCTGGTATTTCTTTAACTATAACTTTTGTTATTGTATGGTTTTTATGATATTTATAGCCTAAAAATAGTGAAGATATAAAAATAATTATTAATAATATAATTATAATAGTTAATTTTTTGTGAGATTTAATCTTTTT
Source organism: uncultured Mycoplasmatota bacterium (assembly GCA_947302655.1). GTDB lineage: Bacteria > Bacillota_I > Bacilli_A > RF39 > UBA660 > RUG13160. Next base: position 20,316 of record CAMYVW010000002.1, read on the forward strand.
ATCTATATCTTTAACAACTTTTTTATCCGATTTTAATAAGTCATCAAGTGAAATATTAAATATGTTACTAATTAATATTAGCGTTTCAATATCTGGATAGAATTTTCTGTTTTCCCAGTTAGATACTGTTTGTCTTGATACATATAGTTTTTCCGCTAGTTCATCTTGAGTTAAGTTATTATCTTTTCTTAATTTAATTAATTTATCTTTTAGATTCATATATACTTCTTCCTTTCATATATTTAAAGTATATATGTATATTATAAATATTTCTATCAAAGTTATTTTACATTTATATTTTTAAACAAAAAAATAGGAGCTGCCCCCTGAGACAGCTCCAAAGAATAAAAAGGGGTTGACTAGTGTGATACTAGTACCAATTCGCCTTTAAGTGAATTGGTGATACCTATCCTAATCGAAAAGTACTATTTTGTCAAGCATTTTTTATTATTTTTTTAATATTTATTTTCGACAAAATATTTCATAATATTTCTATTATTTAAATTGACAAAGAGAGTAAAAAATTATAAACTTATTATAGCATGATACTATCATGCTAGACCCATCTACGATTTATTGTAGTTAGGTCAAACCAAAACCCCCTGAATGACCACCTTTTGGTGGTCTTTGTTTTTTGTTTTTATTTATGGTGGCTTCGTTATTTTAAGCTTTATTAAAAATGTGTCTAAGTAATGATATACTTTTTTTCTGATTATATTTAAGAATATTTCACAATACTTAAAAGAAAAGAGCTTAATTGTGATTCCTGATACTAAAATAGATCAATATAAAAAACTATTAATAAATCTTTGCTAAAGTGATGAAAAAGAAGAAATCTATACTTTTATTAAACAGCATTGCTAATTAATCATAGTTATAGTAAACTTTAAATATCGGTGATTAAATATGAATGATAATTTTGAAATTCGAAATGAGATTCTAAGAGATATGCTTAATAACAATAATGACATAAAAAGGGAAAGAAAAAGAAAATTATTAAAGATATTTTTATCATTAATTTGTATACTTGGTTTTCGTTTGTTTGTAGGAAAGATTTTAATTCCAAATGTTTTTGGATTTCCTTCTGGGTATAATAGATACTTCCTAATCGAATTTAATAATAAACCCTTAAGCATAGAATATAAAATAACAAATGAATTACCAATTATACCTTTTATAGTTTATCTAAAAAGTTCGACTGAAAGTATGAGCAAATTATCACCTGAAAACGTGGAAAATTTTTATTATACTGTTGAACAAGACATAAAAATGAATATTAAATCATTTGAATGCTATAACAATAAGTCTCGAATTAGATGTGAATACTATGATAAAACAAATTTGAAAGAAAAAAAATTACGTCTTTCAACCATGAAAATAACTCATACTTCAAATCCTTATAAACTAGTCTATGAGGGAGAGTATAACTCCAATATAGGAAAATATTTAAAATATAATGGCAGTTTCACGATTAATATTACAGGTAAATATGGATTGAATACTGTCCATTTAACAACTTATATTATCAAGAAGAGTTCTGGTAAATGAAAAATTTGACCTGTTCTTCTTTTTAATTTTATTTAATTTAAAAATTATTTTAGGTTCTATTTAGGTGCTAAAAACATTAAAATACATTAAAAAGTTATAATGACTTAAAATATAGAAAGTAAGTAAGTAAAAGGTTTTAACCAATATTAAATAGCAAAAAGTCTAGTTTTAAGTGACCCCCTGAATGACCACCTTTTTAGGTGGTCTTTTTTGTTTTTACTAGTTTAATAATATGCTTTACATAATTTATTATGAAGTTGTGGTTTAAACTGAATTATTATTATATAATTAAGCAAAGGAGTACAATTAAATATGGATAAAGAATTAAAGAATATATTATCTTACTTTTATTTAAAATTAGAAATTGAAAATGGTGAACTACACATATATGATAATAATAATATTGAATGTGATGTTTATAGTATAACTGAACCTTTTTTAACTCCTGAAAAAACTAAAAATATGGATTTAATATTTGATAAAGTTACTAATTGCTCTAATATCCGTGTTATTCCTAAAAGGGTTAATAATCTAGATTCGGAAATTTGTTACGCAATTCATCTTTCGTATTCTAATGGTGTGCCATGTGTAAATGTTGAAAAACATGAGAGAATTAATAATGATGATAAACAAATTAAGATTACTGAAATTTCTGTTAATGAAGGACTTGGAAATAAAAATGGTTATATAAAAGAGTTTTATAATGGTAACTGCATGGATACTTATACAATTGATAGAAATGCTAAGAATTTGGCATATGTAGATTATGAAAATCAAGGAATATTTAATATCCAATTTTTAAATGATGAAGCCTATATATCTGCACATAATAATAAACTAACCTATAAACCTGCAATTATGGATGTTTTTGATCAATCTGAATTATTTAAAAAAGTATTAAATGATTATTTTCCTGAATTGAATGAGAAATATAACGCATTAAGAAATGATGAAATAAAAAATTCTATACTTAATTTACAGCCTTCAAGAGGCATTGAAAGATAATGTAGTATTTATAGACCACCTTCTAGGTGGCCTTTTTTGTTTTATTTGACATAATTTATATATTAGATTATAATATGTAACTGTATTTATTGATATAAAAAGGAGATGTTTTAAATGAAACCAGGATCTAATGATATACCTGCAATTAAATTTGGCGTTCTTGTTGGTAAAAACCTTGAAGGAAAACTTGATATTAATATTGATAATCTATGTGATAATATTAATTGTATTGTTGACTTTGGTCAAGTTGATGGTTTAACATTTAAACAACTTTTAACTTTAAGACCAGAAATGAATGATTCTGATGTTATATTTTTTGCATATATTGATTTAGCTCATCCAAAGGCAGATAAATTTGGTATGGAATCAATTTTATGTGTAACAGTTAATAATCTTGGTAATTTAAAGGATAGTAATGATGATATATCTGCTACAATTGAAAACTATTTAATTAAAAATATAAATAACCTTAAAGTTATAGGTAATATTTCATCTAATGATATAGTATGTACATTCTTATCAAGATATATGGGAAAATCCGATCAAGAAATAGATGAAAAAGTTAGAACAAGAGCAATGAGAGAGTTTAATAAAACAGCTCACCATTTATGGTAAGCTGGTTTTTATTTATATAAAAATATTTGACTTAATATATATAAATATATATAATATACTGCACTATATATTTTATATATATGTGGGGGATTTTTATGAAGTATAATGTAGTATTTTGGGAACTAGATAAAAAGCTTGCTATATCAATGGATTCATTTATTAATAAAGAAGTTGATGAACTAAGTGAAAAGTTCCCAGATTTAATTTATGGTAGAAAAAATAATACAGGTAAAAGTTATAAGAACTTAATTATAAAAGGTGTAGGTAATAACTTTGTTGATATTAGTTTTTCAAGTTTTAATGTACAAACTGAAAAAGAAGCTATGCTTAATTCAATGACTATTAAAAATATGGATAATAATACTAAATTATTATCAGTAATAAATATTGGTAGTACTTATTTTAAAAACTTTGGTTCACATACATTACCTGAAGAGTGTATAATACCTGAGGCTTTTGATTATGATAAAAAAATAATTGATTATTTATCTAATAAAGATATTGATGTTTTATTTACAAATTGTATCCATAACTTTAAATATAGTAAACCAGAATATATGCTTGATAGAGTAGAAGTATATGATAAGGTTGATAGTGCATGGCCTACACCTGAATATAGTAAACATTTTGAAAGTTTAATGTCTCATAAAGATGAAATAGATGAAAATATATTCAGTGTTCTTTATTATTTGTTCACATCTCCAATTATTAATTCTCAAATGTTTGGAGAAGTTATTTATAAAGCCGTATATCCTAGTTATTGGAATGAATATGCATCTTGTTTGGACAAACTTGATATTGAAGAAAATAATAAAGCTGTTCGTACTTATACTGATTTAGATAAAGAAAAAAGTATCAATGAAATTAATAATTTACTTCTTGGTAATAAAAATGTTAATAAAGAACAAGTTAATATTTCTTTAGATGAGTTTATAACAAAACATAATGAAGTTAATGAAACAAGACCTGATGTTAATTCATTAATAAATGATAATCATGATATATTAGATAATAATAAAAATAGAACAAGAAGATAAGTTTTTAACTTATCTTCTTTTTATATTTAATTTTATATTATGATATAATGTAAATAATTAAGTGCGAAGCCTTATGCGCTTAAAAGTTGGTAGTTAGCTTTTGTTTATTTTTATATACTACAGGCATGAAAGGAGAGAAAATCTAATGAAGTTTGGAGATAATTTAAAACAAATTAGAAAATCAAAAAATATATCACAGGAGGATCTTGCAGAAAAACTTGGAGTATCAAGACAAAGTGTTTCTAAATGGGAAACAGGAGAAAACTATCCAAGTATGTTTAATATAATGTGCTTATGTGACATATTTAATTGTAAGATTAATAATTTAGTTCATGAATCTATGTCTGATATTAATTCATTAGATGAAGAAATTAAGATGAGTGTTGTTAAGTTTAAAGAAAATGAACAAAAGAAGATGAAAGGGTTTACTAAAGCACTATATATAATTAGTAATATAGCAAAACATGTATGCTTTGTAATGACTATATTAATGATTATCATTACTATTGCTGGAGCTGTTATAGTTCCATCTGTAAAAATAGATAATAAAAATAATACAATTAGTTTATATGGTCATAAAGTCGATTACAAGTTAACAAAAAACACATTAACTATTAATGGAGATAAAGTAACAACTCATGATGATTACGAATATACTCAAATTAAAAAAGCTACAGAAATGAGTTCTACTAAATTAACTATAGTTTCGCTATTCTTAACTGTATCTGCAACATTAGTATTATTTGTATCTTATAAATTATTTAGTAATTTATCTCAATTATTTAAAAATATTCATGATCAAAATACACCATTTAGTATGGAAAATGTTAATGCTATTAGAAAACTTGCTTTATATTCATTTTTAACTGTATTAATACCTGATGTTGCTGGTAGCATTGCATCTATAATAAGTAATATTGATTTTGGAGTAACTATTGGTTTATTCTCATATCTATTTAGTTTAATGCTTATTGTGTTATCATACATCTTTAAATATGGTTATGAAATACAGTTAGATTCAAAAGGAACAATGTATAATGAAAAATAACAAAAGAGCATTGTTAGTAGATCTTAAAGAAAGACTTAATTGTTCAGAGGAAGAATGCATTATTATAAATAATATTGTTGAAGATACATCATTATTTGGCAAAAAGAATAGAGCTAAAATGATAGATGGCTTTATGGATCAACTTAATGTATCTGAAGAAAGAGCAATTGAAATTTATAATACATTTATGGATATATTTAAATATAGAGTAAAGTTTAAAATTTTTCATCCATTTAAAAGTATTAAAAAGAAAGAAGATTAACACTTTGTCGTTAATCTTTTTTTATGTTTTTATAATGTGATATAATTATACTGGTGAATATCAAATGAATGCGGAAAAGATAAAAAAACATAAAAGAAGGTTTAAAATATATAACATTATATCTATTATTTTAAGTATTCTAATAACTTATGGTATATATATGTTTATGTATGGATGGGCTAAAGGTGATGGAAATGATGTTACATTTACATTTAATACTTTCTTAATACTCTTATGTCTTGCATGTGGATTTTATGTTACTTTGATTTTTCCAGGATATTTATTACATAAAATAATTTTGATGAGGAATAAGTAAAATGAATAATGAAGATAAGGTTTTAAAACGTAAAAAATATTTTAAGATGTATTTAAAATTTATTACATCTGGTTCTATAGGTGGAGGTATATGCCTTGTTCTATTTATATATTTCATAGGTCTTGCTATAGGAGGACCCAAGAGTCTTTCTACAGAAAGTATAGGTATAATGCTTGGAATAGCTATAACTTTATTTTTGATGTTTTTTATACCAGGGTTAATTATACATTTGCTTATTATTAGAAAATATAAAAAGAAAGGTAATGATAAATAATATGAAAGAGACATATGATTTTTTAAAGAAATGTGGAGTTTTTTACTTAGCTACTGTAGATGGTGATAAACCTAGGGTAAGACCATTTGGGGCTATTAATATATTTGAGGATAAATTATATTTTCAAACTGGTAAAATTAAAAATGTTTCAAAACAACTAAATTGTAATCCTAATGTAGAGATATGTGGTTTTGTTGATGGAAAGTGGATTAGAGTTGAAGGAACATTAATAAATGATGAAAGAATTGAAGCTAAAGAGGATATGCTTAACCATAATCCAGAACTTAAAAATATGTATAATGCAAATGATGATAATACGCAAGTGTTATATTTAAAAGATGCAACTTCAACTATATATTCGTTTACAGAAGCACCTGTTATTTACAGGTTTTAAAGTTAAGTAACAGTAAAGTAAGAACATATAATATATGTTCTTTTTTATTTAAGTGATAGAATTATCATGGAGGGTAGTTGTATGAACTATAAGAAAATTGTTGTAGCTGGTGGTGGCGTACTAGGAAGTCAAATAGCTTACCAAACTGCTTATTCAGGCTATGATGTTATAATTTTAATTAGAAAAGAAGATAATAAAGAAGATGTTGTAAATAAACTTTATAATCTTCATGATACATATATAGATTCTGTTAACGCTATGAATACTAAAGATACTTCACTATGGTGTCGAGGTATTGCTGATGTTGATAGTTTTGATAAAAAAGAATGCCTAACTAATGTTGATGAAGCTTTAAAAAGAATTAATATTCTTAATGATCCAGTTAAAGCTTTAGAAGATGCTGATTTGTTAATTGAATCAATTACAGAAGATATTAATGTAAAAGCTAGATTTTATAAATCTATTTCTTCTATATTACCTGAAAAAACTGTAATTGTTACAAATTCCTCAACACTTCTTCCATCTAAACTTGCTAAATATACTGGAAGAGCGGAAAAATATTTATCAATGCATTTTGCAAATGCAATTTGGAAAAATAATATATCTGAGATAATGGGTCATGATAAAACTGATAAGAAGTATTTTGATGAAATTATAAAATTTGCTGAATCAATTAAGATGATTCCACTTCCTGTTTATAAGGAAAAATCTGGATATTTACTTAATTCTATGTTAGTTCCTTTCTTACTTAGTGCAATGGATTTACTTGCTAATGGGGTATCTGATCCAAAAACTATAGATGAAGCGTGGACTTTAGGAACTGGTGCACCAAATGGACCATTTGAAATTCTCGACGTTGTTGGTCTTGAAACAGCCAAAAATATTGTTCTTCAATATCAAAAAGTACCTAATATAATAGATCCACTGCTTAAAAAGATGATGCTTCCATATAATTATAGTGGTATGTTAAAAATATTAAATCAATATATTGAAGAAGGTAAAATGGGTAAATCTACTGGTGAAGGTTTCTTTAAATATAATGATAAATAAAAAAGGTTTTTAAAACCTTTTTTTATTTATGTTTCTATAAAATGCTTTGTTGTGATAAAATATATTTAGAGATAGAGGGTTTATGGTTAATTAACTATAATTCTCATTTATTTAAATATAGGAGAATATTATGTTTGACGTTGTAATTATTGGTGCAGGACCTGCTGGTTTATTTGCTGCATATGAACTTGTAGAAAGTAATAAGAATTTAAAGGTATGTATTCTTGATAGAGGGTCATATGCAAGTAAAAGGGTATGTCCGATGAATAAACTTGGGGTTCCTTGTAAGAATTGTAAACCATGTGCGATTTTATCTGGGTATGGTGGAGCAGGAACTTTTTCTGATGGAAAACTTAACTTTATTCCAAAACTTGGTAAAAGTGATTTAACTAAATATATGAGTGAATCTGATGCATATAAACTTATAGATGAAACAGAGGAAATATTTACTAAGTTTAAAATGGATGCTGAAGTATATCCAAGTAATATGGATGAAGCAGAAGAAATTAGAAGAAAAGTTGCAGTTGCTGGAGCTAAACTTTTAATTATTAAACAAAAACATTTAGGATCAGATCATTTACCTGATTATATTCAAGGTATATCCGATTATTTAGAAAAGAATAACGTTAAATTATTTGAAAAAGCAAATGTTGAAGATATAGTAAAAAATAAAAATAATTATGATGTTATATATAATAAAGATAATAAAGTAACAGGAAAGTATGTTATTGTTGCTCCAGGTAGAACTGGTGCTAAATGGGTTCAAGAATTATCTGATAAGTATAATATCCCATATACTTCTAAATCAATTGAAGTTGGAGTTAGAGTTGAAGTTAGAAAAGATATTATGAAAGAACTTACAGATGTTATATATGATCCTACCATATTTATTAAAACTAAAACTTATGGAGATGAAATTAGAACATTCTGTACAAATCCAGGAGGATTTGTAGCAAAAGAAAATTATTATGGATATATATGCGTTAATGGTCATGCTCTTAAAGATATAAAAAGTAATAATACAAACTTTGCATTTATCTCTAAAGTAAATTTAACTGAACCGGTTACAAACACAAGACTATATGGTGAATCAATAGCTAAAATAGCAAATGTACTTGGTGATGGTAAACCTATAATTCAGAATTTAAAAGATTTAAAAAATGGAAGAAGAAGTGAGTGGCATCGTATTAATAAAGGTTTTATTGAACCAACTTTAAAAGATTGTGTTGCTGGTGATTTAGCTTTAGTTCTTCCTCATAGAATAATTACTAATATTTTAGAAGGTTTAGAAATACTAGATAAAATAATACCTGGTATTAATAATGATGATACATTGTTGTATGGACCGGAAATTAAGTTCTTTAGTAATGAAATAGAAACTGATAATAATTTCAAATTAGATGGTAATAATATTTATTTTGTTGGTGATGGTTCTGGTAAGGCTGGTAATATAGTAACAGCTGCTGCAACAGGACTAGTTGCTGCTAGAGATATTATTAAAAATATAAAAAATAAATAATTATTTTTTATTAATGAACTCTAGTAATACTAGAGTTCATTTAATTTGTTACTTTTTTAGAAGGTGAAAATATGAAAATAGCAAGTTTTAATATTAAACATCGTATTTTTAGAAATAATAAGAACATATCTAATGATGTTTTTAATATTATTAAAAATAATAATATTGATATTTTGTGTGCTCAAGAAATACCACGTAGTTTAGCAAGAAGTTTTTTACGTGTTATGAAAGGATATAGTGTTAATGGTGATTCAAGATATCATCACTACTTTAAAAGTTTACCTTTTAATGAAAAGACACCTATCATAACTAAAAATAAAGTTGTAAATACTAAAACCATTAGATATAAGAATAAAATAAATAATATTTCGGAATTTTTTAAATATTTAAAACACCTTCCAATAATTCCTAGAATTGCAACGATTGTTATTGTTAAAGTAAAAGATGATAGAGATATATGCGTTATTAATACTCATTTAGACTATAAATTATCAATTATTCAAAAAAAGCAATTAAATCATTTGATTGAAATTATTAGTGAATACAAAGATAAGTATGACATAGTTCTAACTGGTGATTTTAATATGGATGAAAAAGATGAACATTTTATAAATTTTATTAATTCTATAAATAAAATAGGTTTAGAAAAAGTATCTATTAATGGATTTACATGGAGAGGAAAGAAAAACAAGAAGAGAATACTAGATTATATTTTTGTGTCAAAAAATTTACAGTTAAAAGGTTATGGTTTAATTGAATCAAAATCTCTTTCAGACCATGAAATTATTTATGTTGATATTAATTTATAAAAATTTTATATGTCAATTTTGTGTCTCCATCTATTAATATGTTTTTTTAACATGTTATAATCGTTCTAGATATAAAGTAGATGTTTATTTTAAACTTTGGGGAGGTGTTTAAATTGGCGGATTTAGTTTTTGTTTATGGTGCAATGGGCTGTGGTAAAACAACGGAACTACTTATGAAAATTTATGATTATGAAAGTGAAGGTAAAATAGTATTTTTTATTAAACCTTCTACAGATAGTAAAGGCGATAATAAAGCTGTAAATAGGTTTGGTATGGAAAGACAGGTTGATTATCTTGTTAAACCTGATGAGAGTATTTTAGGCATTATTACTTCTCTTAAAACCTTACCTGATGCTATAGTTGTAGAAGAAGCACAATTTTTACAAAAGAAACAAGTTGATGAATTATTTTTAATTTCAAAAGATTTTGATATCGAAGTATTTACTTATGGTATACGTAGTGATTTTAGACAAGATGAATTTACTGGTTCTTCAAGACTATTTACTATTGCTGATAAAATACAAGAACTAGATAAAAAAATATGTAGCTGTGGTGCTAAAGCTACTAATAATTTAAGACTTTTTAATGGAGTGCCTACATTTGATGGTAATTCTATATTAATTGATAATGTAAGTGATCCAAGTTATAATGAAGAAACTAATTTTTCTTATAAATCTGTATGTGGAGATTGCTATTTAAGAATTAGAAGAAAATATTCAAATGATAAATAAAAAAACACTTTTAAAAAGTGTTTTTTTATTTATATATAGGTAAATGTTATAATCCCATCTATATTATATGCGTATTATATAGTGAAAGGTGATGGTTTTATAAAAATTAAAATCAATATTAGAGGAATATATAAATATAATGATAAACAACCTTATGTATTTATATATGATATGAATAATAATTTAGTATCTAGTGGATATGCTAGATGTGGTGTATATTATGCATGTTTAAATGAATGTAAGAGATATAAAGTTATTGTTAAATTTTTAAATAGTAAAGTATGCTCTTATATATACACTAATAGATGTGAGTTTGATATATATTTAAATATATGTATAAAACAAGGTAATAATAGAACTGTTACTTTTCGACTTGTTGATTATTTTTATAATCTTCCAATAGCGAAAGGGGTTTTAAATTTTGGACAAACAAGTAATTATAACTAACGGAGTTGGTACATCTGATATTATAAATGGTAATTATAATGTAACTGCAGATGTAACAGGTTATAGCAATCAAACTATAACTCCTGCATCAGTTAATATAGTTGAAGGAACAAATACATATAATTTTACAATCGAAGCTGATGGAACATTAACTATTCATGTTACAGAGGATGGAACTTCGGGTGGAACACCTATTGTTGGGGCTACTTTTATTAGAACTGATTCATCTGGAACAGAATATGGGACAGCTATAACAACAGATGCATCTGGTAATGCTGTATTTAATAATGTTCCATATGATGCAACTGGAGCACCTACAATTTATTATAAACAAACTGCATCAGATGGAAATCATGAGTTTGATAATACAGTTCAAAGTACAACGCTTACAACACAAACTTCAACTGTTGAAGTAACTAATGCACCAGGTGCAACAAGAACAATTAATCTAACAGATGCTAACTATGACAATTTACCAATAGAATCTGGAACTCTTACACTTAGCAGCAATTAAAATAAGGTCGATATCATCGACCTTGTTTGTTATTTATAATATTTAATAATTCATTAACACAGTAGTTATTTAATTTATTATTTAAAGTAGCTATACCTATATATCTATTTGGTAATTTGTCATCAAGTTTTATTTCATAAAGTTTTCCATTTTTTATATCATCTTGAATATTTTCTTTAGTAGTTAATCCTATTCCTAATCCTAATTTAGCAAACTCACTAACAAGCGTATAGCTACTTAGCTCTATTGTTGGAGATATGTTAATATTATGCTTTTCTAAATATGATTCAATTATCTCTCTGCTACTTGATCCTTTTATTTGCATTATAAATGGGTATTCCTGTAAATCACAAATATTATGAATACTAGTAAGGTTTTTGTATTCCTCACCAACAACTAAACAGTTATCAATATCTTTTATTTTGAGTATGTTTAAATCATATGAATATTTTTTATCTGTAAAGTGCATTATTATTATATCAACTAATCCATTCTTTAAATTTTGTATTAATTCGTTGCCTGTATCTGTGATTATTTTTATTTTTACTTTTGGATGTTTTTGGTGATATATACTTAGGTACGGAATAAAAAAGCTTTCTGTTAAATTTGTACTTATCCCAATTCTAACTGTCCCGCTTTCAAGGCTAAGCATATTACTAAATTCAGTTTCACCGTTTTCTATTAATATTTTTGCTTGTTTAATATAATTAAATAATACTTGTCCCTCTTTTGTTAAAATTACACCTTTTTTACCCCTTATAAATAAACTGCCTCCAAGGTATTCTTCAAGATTTTTTATAGATTTAGATATTGCGGGTTGAGTAACATTTAATGATTGACATGCCTTTGTTATATTTCCTTCTTTTGCTACTTCATAAAATACTTTATATAGTTCATAATTTATATTCATAAAACATAACCTCACTTTATGATTATAATAACAAACATTCATTTTAATTATATATCAGAAAATTGTATAATACAAGTATGAAAGGAAGATTATAAATGGAAGAGGGAGTTTATAAGGTTGGAAATATTGGAGTTTGCTTTGCTTATGCTAGAGTTCTTGTTGTAATGACAAGAGAGTTCGTATCTACTTATCTACATATGTCAATTGATAAAATTGATAAAATTGAAAAATCTGTTGATTTTAGTGATATTGATTTTGATGATCTGATGAAAGTATATTATATGATGAATGAGCTACGCAGAAATAATACACTTAGTGATGAAGTTCACAAAGTTTCACACAAAGTTATGATGCAAGCAAACAAAGTTATTGCTGAATATATTAATAATCCCGTTAATAATTTAGATGATTTTGATAAACCAAGAACATTGTCATAAACATTATTTTAATATTTGTATATTATATGTAAATCATACATATGCAGTATAAAATTTAAGAACATAGATATATTCCCTGTATTTATGTTTTTTTTATACAAAAATTAAAAATCTCAAAAAAATAAAAGTGTAAAATTTTAAAAAGTTGTGTAAAAAAACATTGAATGAAATAAAAATAAATGATACGATACAGTTACAGTAAAGTAGGTGTGGCAAATATGTGGAACGAAGTTTTAGAAAACATAGTTGTTGTTAAACGTAGTGGTCAAAGAGTTGATTTTAATGCATCAAAAATAGCAATAGCTATAAAAAAAGCTTTTGATGCTGTTTACCAAGAACCTGATGAAAAACAAATATATAGTGTATTTGAAAGTGTACTTAAATATATAAACAAAGAATATAGTGAACGAAAAACAATAAGTGTAGAAGATATTCAAGATACCATTGAAGATCATCTAAAAAAACTTGGTTTTATTGATGTATATAATTCATTTAGTGAATATAGACAAAAAAGAGCAGCTTCAAGAAAAGCTTTTAGTGAAAAACAACAACATAAATTTGTAAAAGTAATTGAAAGTATTGAAAATATTGATTCATCACTTACACCAAGAAAACTTTTACATAAGTTTGGAAAAATAATTTCTTCTGAATATGCTAAGTCTTACATACTTGATTCAAAATATATAAGAGCTTACGAAGAAGGAAATATATATATTCATAATTTAGAGTTCTTTCCACTTGGTTATATGTCACATTTAAATCTTCTTTTAGATATTAAAGATGATGATGAATATCTAGATGAATTTATAAGTGACATTATAAATTCACAAAGTGAAGTAAGTGCAGAAATAGGAATTAATAATATTGATAAATTATTAGAAAGTTATTTTTTAGATCATTATAAAAAATTACTTAAATATAAATTTAAATGTTATTTTGAGATTAACGGTACTATTGATTTTATTCAATTTAATAAACTTGAGGATTTAGTTAACAGAATTGATAATATTGATATTGATGTAAGTTATTTTGAAAACTTTAATAATAATCAAGTTTTAAAAAACATTTTTAAAATTATTATTAATAATACATATACCGAAGAAATAACTTTTATTAATAATACAATAGTAAGATTATTTACTAGTTTAAAAACTTATCAAACAAATAATAGTTATACAGTAAGTGTTAGTACATCAACATCAAGTGTTACAAGAATAATAAGAGAAAACATTATATCATATGTTGCTGATAATAATTTGATTGATAACATAAATGTTGTTTTTAAAATTAATGATGATACAGATGATACTTATCTATCAAAAATTTCAAGTTTAATTATTAATAAAAAGAATGTTTATCTATCATTTCCAAATTCTTCATATAACAAAGATGATAATAATGATGTTGAGTACTTTAGTAATGGTCTTAGAATATTTGAAAGTCTTAATGAAAACGAAAAAAGTTCAAATGGTAGAATGATTGTAACTAGTACTTCAATTAATATTGCAAGACTTGGTCTTAAATATTTAAACAATAAAAGTATTTCAAACTTTTATGAAGAATTAGACCAATTACTTGAACTAACTAAAAATGAAATGATACTTGCTTTTGAAACTATAGGTAATAAAAATAAAGAGAATTTCCAAGTTTTATTTAATGGAAATATCCTTGGTGATGAAAGACTTGAATCTGGACAAAAAATTAGAAAGATAATTAAATCAGGAGTTTTAAATGTTGGACTTGTAGGTTTAAAAGAATGTGTTCTTTCTTTTGAACCTGATCCTAATAAACAGTATGATTTATTAATCAAGATTCTTAATTATGTTAATGTAAAGTTAAAACAATTTAGCGATGAAACCAAATTATTCTTTCAATTATTTGAACCGAGTGGTTTAACAGCTAGAAAACATTTTATTGGTATAGATAAATCTATATATGGATCACATAAAGATGTAACTGATAAAAATGCTTATGATTTAATTGATACATCTAAATTTATTAAAAGTAATAAAGAACTTGCTAAAGTTCAAGAACTACTTAGTGGTGGATGCCTTGTTACTATAAATGTTTCTGATAAAGCTAATAATAAGAAAATAGTAGATCTAATTAAAGAAATTAAAAATGATAATTTAGGATTTGTAAAATTGAGGGTTGGTAAGTGATGAAGATAGCAGGATTTCAAAAACTTACTTTGCTAGACTTTCCTGGTAAAGTAGCTTGCATATTATTTACTCAAGGATGTAATTTTAGATGTCCTTATTGTCAAAACTCAGGTTTAATAGGTCATGAAAATGAAGAATTAATTAGTGAAGAAGAAATATTTTCTTATTTAAATAAAAGAAAAGGGGTATTAGATGGTGTAGTTGTTAGTGGTGGAGAACCTACTGTGCAACCAGACTTAGAATCTTTTATGAAAAAAATTAAAGATATGGGATTTTTAGTTAAACTTGATACAAACGGAAGTAATCCAGATTTAATTGAAAAGTTAATTAAAGATGGTGTAGTTGATTATATAGCAATGGATATAAAAAATGTCTTACCACTATATATGAATGTAGCTTCTGTTAAAGCAAGTGTTGACAAATTAAAAAGAAGTATCGAGATTATTAAATCAAGTTCTATAGATCACGAATTTAGAACAACTATTATAAAAAATATTCATGATATAGATAAAATGAAAGAAATTTGTAGTTATGTTGGTGGGGATAAAATGTATCTACAAAACTTTGAACAAAGTGAAAATGTTTTAGGTAAAAACTTAGAATCATTTTCAAAAGAAGAGCTTATTGAAATAAGCAAAATAATTAAAGGGAATTATCCTAACGTAAAAGTTAGGGGAATATGAGGAGGAAATATTAATGTATAAAGTTAGAAAGAGAGATGGAAAAATTGTTCCATTCGAAATTGAAAAAATTAAAGGAGCTATAATAAAAGCTTTTGAAGCAGAAGAAGTAAAATATGACGAGAATGTTATTGATTTTTTATCACTTAAAGTTACAGCTGCTTTTGAACCTGAAGTTAAGGATAACATAATTGATGTTGAAGTAATTCAAGATAAAGTTGAAGAAGTTTTATCTCAAGCTGGATATACTGGTGTAGCTAAAGCTTATATCCTTTATCGTAAACTTCATGAAAAACAAAGAGCTATGCAATCTACTATTTTAGACTATAAACAAGTTGTAAATAGTTATATAAATGTAACTGACTGGAGAGTTAAAGAAAACTCAACAGTTACTTACTCAGTTGGTGGGTTAATACTTAGTAACTCAGGAGCTATTACAGCTAACTACTGGCTTTCTGAAGTATATGATGAAGAAATAGCTAAAGCACATAGAGATTGTGATTTTCATATTCATGATTTATCAATGCTTACTGGATACTGTGCTGGTTGGAGTTTAAAACAACTTATTAAAGAAGGTTTAGGTGGAGTTCCTGGTAAGATTACATCAAGCCCTGCTAAACACTTATCAACACTTTGTAATCAAATGGTTAACTTCTTAGGTATAATGCAAAATGAATGGGCTGGTGCTCAAGCATTCTCATCATTTGATACATATCTAGCTCCATTTGTTAAAATTGACAACTTAAATTATCATGATGTTAAACAATGTATTCAAAGCTTTGTATATGGTGTTAATACTCCATCAAGATGGGGGACTCAAGCTCCATTTACAAATATTACTTTAGACTGGGTTGTACCAAATGACCTTGCTGAACTTAACTGTATTATTGGTGGAAAAGAAGTAGATTTTAAATATAAAGATTGTCAAAAAGAAATGAATATGATTAATAAAGCATTCATTGAGATAATGATTGAAGGAGATGCTAATGGTAGAGGTTTCCAATATCCAATTCCAACATATTCAATTACTAAGGATTTTGACTGGTCTGAAACTGAAAATAATAAATTACTTTTCGAAATGACTGCTAAATATGGTACTCCATATTTCTCAAATTATATTAATAGCGATATGGAACCATCTGATGTTAGATCAATGTGCTGTCGTTTAAGACTTGACTTAAGAGAACTTCGTAAAAAATCTGGTGGATACTTTGGTTCTGGTGAATCAACTGGATCTGTTGGTGTTGTAACAATCAACATGCCTAGAATTGCATATCTATCTAAAGATGAAAATGAATTCTATGAAAGACTAGAAAAACTAATGAATATAGCTGCTAGAAGTTTAAAAATTAAACGTAATGTAATTACTAAACTTTTAGAAGAAGGATTATATCCATATACTAAGAGATATTTAGGAACATTTAATAATCACTTCTCAACAATTGGTCTTGTTGGTATGAATGAAGTTTGTTTAAATGCTAAATGGATTAAAGAAGATTTAACTAATGTTAAAGCTCAAAACTTTACTAAAGATGTTCTTAACTTCATGAGAGAAAAATTATCAGATTATCAAGAAGAATATGGTGACCTTTATAACCTAGAAGCTACACCAGCTGAATCAACTTCATATAGAATGGCCAAAAAGGATAAAGCTTTATATCCTGATATTATTACAGCATCTAATGATGAAACTCCATATTATACTAACAGTTCGCATTTACCAGTTGGTTATACTGATGATATTTTTGAAGCACTTGATATTCAAGATGATCTTCAAACACTATATACATCAGGAACTGTGTTCCATGCATTTATGGGTGAAAGATTAGAAGACTGGAAAGCTGCTGCTAACTTAGTTAGAAAGATAGCAGAGAATTATAAACTTCCATATTATACTTTATCTCCTACATATTCTGTTTGTAAGAACCATGGATATATTACTGGTGAAGTTTATAAATGCCCTGAGTGTGGTGCTGAAACAGAAGTTTATAGCCGTATTACAGGATATTATAGACCTATTAAAAACTGGAATGATGGTAAAACTAAAGAATATGAAATGCGTAAAGAATATGATATGAAAAAAGCTGCATGTAAAAAAATATCTTCTAAAAAAAGCACTTCTAAAAAAGAATGCAAATGTGAAGAAGATAAATGCAAAGATGGCATAATTCTTTTTGGAACTAAAACATGTCCTAACTGCGCTGCTGCTAAAAAGTTACTAGATAAATTCAAAATTAAATATGAATTTGTTGATGCTGAAGAAAACGCTGATATGACGAAAAACTTTGGTGTTAAACAAGCTCCAACACTTGTTAATATTAAAAAAGGAGAAATAGAGTTAATACCTAATTTATCAAATATCAAAAAGTTTGCTGAAAGCTATAAAAAGTAGGTCATAACTATGTATGACGTAATAATTATTGGAGGAGGTCCTGCAGGTATTACTGCAGGTATCTACTGCCAAAGAGCTAATTTAAAGACAATTATTTTCGAAAAGGAAACAATTGGAGGGCAAATTGCATCTAGTCCACTAGTTGAAAATTTTCCCGGATGTAAGTCTATAAGTGGAGCCCAGCTTGCTACTAATTTTTATGAACAAGCAGATGAGCTTGGGATACCAATTGAGATAGAAGAAGTACTCGAGATTATACCAGGTGAAAAAATAAAAGTAATTACTGATTTTGGAGAGTACGAATCTAAGGTTGTTATTTTAGCAACGGGCTCTAAGTATAGATTACTAGGTCTTCCTAACGAAATAGAATATATCGGTAAAGGAATTGCATTTTGTACATCATGTGATGGTGCATTCTTTAAAGGAAAAGATATAGCTATAATTGGTGGAGGTAATTCTGCTGTTACTAATGCTATTTATATGTCAAATATAGCTAAGAAAATATATTTAGTTGATATTTGTGATCACCTAATATGTGAGAAAACTTTAGAAGATAAACTTAGAAGTTTAGATAATGTTGAAATAATTCAGCAAACTGGAGTTAAAGAATTACTAGGTGATGAAGAATTAAATGGTGTAATTTTATCAAATGATAGAAAACTTGATATTCAAGGCATGTTTATATCAATTGGTATGGTTGCTCAAACTGAACTTGTAAAAGATTTAGTAAAATTAAATAAACAAAACTATGTTGATAGTGAAGATTGCAAAACTAATTTAGATAATATTTTTGTTGCAGGTGACTGCAGAAGTAAAAATATCAGACAATTAACAACAGCTGTTGCTGATGGAACAACTGCTGCAATTAATGCTATTAAATATATTGAAGATCATAAATAAGAAGAAAATAACATTTTCTTCTTTTTGTTTTTATATATTGTTATAATGAATATAGGTGGTAGTATGGAACAGAATAGAAAATATTTAAACAGTTATGTTTTTATATCAACATTTGCAAGAAGTTTAATTGAGATATTTGTTGGTACTATATTATTTAAAGCAGGATTTACATTAAAGGAAGTTATTTTATATTATGTATTTATTAATATATTTTCTTTTATATTAGATTTTCCTTATTTATATATTGCTAAAAAACACTCTAATAGAGTTCTATCTATTATAGGTATAGTGTCTTTTTTATCTTTACAATTAGCCCTTAATTTCGTTCACCTAACGTACTGGTACCTTTTATTATTATCATTTCTTTTTGCATCTTATAGAAGAGGATACTGGATATCAAGAAGGTACTATACATTCCAGGTTATAGATAATCAAAATATAAGTAAAGAGTATTCATTTATTTCTATTTTAAATCAATTAGCTCTTTTATTATCTTCTTATATTGGTTCACTTTTACTTGAATATATCTCTATTAAAGTAATAATTATTATTTCAATTTTGTTATTAATAATAAGTTTATACTGCGTCTTTAAAATTAAACTTGAAACAGAAATTAATAAATTCAAAATTGATTTAAAAGAATCCTTAAAAGTAACTCCTTTTAAAACAATAATTAATATAGGATGTTATGAATTACAAAACGTTATATCGTTTTTACTTCCTTTATATATAATTATATATGTTAAAAACACTTATACTGCAGTTGGTATTATTAATTTACTAGCTCAACTTGCAACAATTATATTTTTATATGTTTATGGTTTATTAATAAATAAGAATAAGAATTATTTAAAATTTAGTATTATCTTCTTTATTATTTTTAAAGTTCTTCAAGTTGAAACATATGGTGTACTTCTTTTTATAATTACTTTTATTAGTGGGCTTGCTGCCAAGATGTATGAGCAATCATATCATAAAGAACTGTTAATATTATCAAAAAATTATGAATTTCATAATTTTAACTTAGTTTATGAGTGTATTCAAAATTTATTTAGAATGGTAGTTGCTGCTATTTTATATTTCTTTGTATCTGATGTTAGAATAATGATATATATTGTTTTAGGAATTATGATACTTCCTTTAATACTAAAATTTAATACTAGTGTAAAAATGAAAAAAAGTGATGTATTATGGAAAGAGTAAATAACAAAATTTAAATAGTGTATATGTATACACTATTTTTTTATTATATCTATAGTTGTATACAACTATTATGTTAAAATAATGATATAAGGATGGATGTATATATGACTGATTCAAATATAATTGATAACTTTATTGATGAAAGAGAATTTAGAAATTACGTTATAAGTTTACTACCAAAATTTGGTTATGAGCTTATTTCTATTGATGATGTAAGAATATCTGATGAAGATATAAAAAACAATAATGATGTTCTTGCACGAAAAGATGGTAGAAGATATGCTATTCAAACTTATTTAAATAAAGATATAACATTAGATGAACTTAATGAAGCTATTATAGATAAACTTTTAGAGCATACTTCTTATGCTTTAATTATAACTAATAAATGCATTGATAAAGATGTTAAAGAAAAAGCTTTATCAAGAAACATTACTTTAATTGATAGAGAAGATTTAATTAAAGTTATTCCTCAAGAATAGGTATATATGAAGAAAGTATTATATACATTATTTTTAGTTATTATATCTATAACTATTGTAGGTTGTAGTAATAATAAAACGGTAGAAAAGGTTAGTGATACTGTGAAAGTATTTATTAATGATAAAGAATATAAACTTAATTTATATGATAATGAAACTGCTGATAGTTTAGTTAAGTTATTTCCAATTGAAGTAACTATGAAAACATTAAGTGAAAATGAAGTATATGTTTATTTAGATGAAAAGTTTCCAACTAATTCATCTAATCCTAAAAGTATACATTCAGGTGATGTAATGCTTTATGGTGATAACTGTTTAGTAATTTTTTATAAAACATTTAATACATCATATAGTTATACTAAAATAGGTCATATAGATAATTTACCGATAATTAATGAAGATATGGTAAGGGTAAGAATAGAAAAAGAGTAGATATAAATCTACTCTTTTTTGTTATAATTTATAAAAGGTGATTCTTTATGAATATTGAATATGACATCTTTAAAAGAAGTAAAGTTAATTTTAATAAATTAACTATATATGGTTTTATTAAAAATAATAATAACTATATATTAGAGAAGATATTTTTTAATGATAAGTTTAAAGCTATTATTACTATAGATGATAAAGGTAGTGTAAGTGGTAAAGTAATAGATATAGATATTAATGAAGAATATACACCTCTTAGAATTAATATGACAGGTGAATATGTGTCTAAGGTAAGAGAAGCTTATAAAGATATATTAATAGATATAAAAAATAATATATGTGATACTAACTATTTTATTTTTGGTCAAACTGATAAAGTTAATAAATATATTAAAGATAAATATAATATAGATCCAGAATTCTTATGGGATAGACTTCCTGGTTGTGGAGTATATAGAAATAAAGATACTAATAAATGGTTTGGTATTATTATGAATATTGATTATTCTAAAGTTGATAAAAGTAAACAAGGTGAAGTAGAAGTTTTAAATGTTAAACTTAATAGAAATGAAATAAAAGAGTTACTTAATAAAAATGGTTATTATAAAGCTTATCACATGAGTAAAGTTGATTGGATATCTATAGTTTTAAATGATACACTTAGTTTGGATGAAATAACATCTTTAATAGACAAATCATTTAATTTAGTTTGCTAGTTGTCTATTTAGTATTGTGTGATATACTTAAAGTAATTATAGAAGTGGTGATTTGATAACATGGCTTTGATTAAATGTTGTGAATGTGGTAATGAGGTTAGTGACAAAGCTAAGTCCTGTCCAAGATGCGGATATCCGATATCTGAGGATTTTAAACAAATTAAGTGTCAATTTTGTGGCGATATAATTCCTGCTAACTCTTCAAAATGCCCAAGTTGCTATAATTCTCCTAAAGATAAATTACAAAATGATAATTCTAATAGAAAGACTAGATATATAATTATCGCATGGTTGTTTTTGCTAGGACAAGTGATGGCGATTTCTAATAAAGCTAGAAATATATATGACAAGGGAACTTTTCTAAAATTTGAAAATGTTTTTGAATTATTTGGTTATTTCTTAATTGGCATTGTTGGAGTGATAATTTTTATCAAATATAGAAAGTATTTTATCGAAGGAACAAAACGAATACTATCAATTGTGTGTATCTGTTTAATTGTATCATTATCCGCTTATACATGTTTTAATGTATATAATTATAATCATAGTGATACTAAGACACGTGATGATATTATACGTGAAAAGTGTAAACAGCATATAGTTGGGGAAGTTCAATTAGACGGAACCCAAATTGATTATCATTGTGAACGCTTTGACTAATTAATTTTAATTTATAATAAGCTAGATGGTATCTAGTTTTTTTCGTATCAATTTAATTTACCGGAATTTATAAAACTTCTATGATATAATTAATGAAGGTGATAATCATGCGTGAATTAATAGAAAAAGTAGTAGAATTTACACGAGAAAGAGACTGGGATCAATTTCATTCTCCTGAGAATTTAGCTAAGAGTATTTCTATTGAAGCAGGTGAATTATTAGAATGTTTTCAATGGAATAACGAATATAACTTAGATGAAGTTAAAGAAGAACTTGCCGATATTATAAATTATTGTTTATTAATGGCAGATAAATTGGGTGTTGATCCTAAGCAAATAGTGCTTGATAAAATGGAGAAAACAGCAAAAAAATATCCTATTGAAAAAGCTAAGGGAAAAAGTACAAAATATAATAAGTTATAAGAGGTATATATGACTGAAATAAAGACTTTAAAATTTAACAATGATACGCCATCACAATTAAAACATATAAAGTATGGTACTGATTGGCCTGTTGTTTACATTATCAATAATAATGAAGAGGCTTATGTTGGTGAAACAACTGATGCTAGTATAAGAACTAATCAACATTTAGCAAATAATGTAAGAAGAGGTTTAGATAAGATAAATATAATTGGTGATGATATGTTTAACAAATCATCCATTCTTGATTTAGAGTCATTTCTTATTAAGTATATGTCTGCTGATAACAGATTTAAACTTCAAAATGGTAATGGCGGTTTGCAAAACCATAATTATTATCAAAGACAATTGTATACAGAAAAGTTTAGAGAAATATGGTTACAATTAAAAAATAAAGGCTTAGTAAAACATGATTTAAGAATGATAGAAAATTCTGATTTGTTTAAATATTCACCATATAAATCTTTAACAATTGATCAATATATGATTGTAAATAATATATTATCTGATTTGGCAAATTTAGTTAATAAAAGTGAACCAGGCACTTTTGTTGTTGAGGGTGGAGCTGGAACTGGAAAAACTATTCTTGGTATTTATATGCTTAAACTTTTAATGCAAGCTAAAGACGAAAAACAAATTGAAATTGAGGAAGATCAAGTTGAACAAAATCTTTCTGAAATATTAAAAATTAATGATGCAATAGATGACTTAAAAATAGGGATAGTTATTCCTATGGATAATTTAAGGTCAACTTTAAAAAGAGTATTTAGGCACATAAAAGGATTAAGCGCAAATATGGTATTAAGCCCTCATGATGTTGGTAAATCAGATGAAATATATGATTTGTTAATAGTTGATGAAGCACATAGATTAAGAAGGAGAAAAAATCTTACTCAATATGGAACATTTGATGAAAATAATAGAAGAATGAATTTGGGAAATGATGGTACTGAGTTGGATTGGATACTTCTTAAAAGTAAATATCAAATATTCTTTTATGATGAAGGTCAATCTATTAAACCTACAGATATAAGAAAAGATAGTTTTAGGAAATTAATGCTGAGAAAAAATTACCATGAATATACTTTAACAGCACAGCTTAGATGTATTAAAGGTGGAGAAGAATATGTTGATTATATTAAACAAATATTTAGTAATAATCCACCCAAGAAAAAAATTAAATTTAAGGATTATGATTTAAAATTATTTGATGATGTTAAAATTATGACTGATACCATTATTCATAAGGATTCTGAATATGGTTTGTGTAGAAATATAGCTGGTTATGCTTGGGAATGGAAGAGCAAAGGGAAAAAGAATCCAATGCAATCGCATTCAAAAGATGTTAAAAAGAATATTGAGGATGGAGTATTTGATCTAGTAATAAATGGTAACAAGTATATATGGAATTCAAAACCTACTGACTGGATAAATTCTCCAAACTCTTTGAATGAAATTGGGAGCATACATACAACTCAAGGATTTGATTTAAACTATACTGGATTAATTATAGGTAATGAAATTAAATATGATTTACAAAAAAGCAAGTTTATTATTGATAGAAAATCATACTTTGATTCAAAAGGAAAAGCTGATACTACTGATGAAGAATTATTAGGATATTTGCTAAATATATATCGTACTATGATGTTAAGGGGTATGCTTGGTACTTATATATATGTGTGTGATCCAGGATTAAGAGAATATCTTAGTAGATTTATTGATATTGTTTAAGGAAGGAAATTATAATGAGTAAAAAAAGAATAAAAAGCCAAAATGGCGAGTATCCTAGAATTGTTAAAATATTTTTCTGCTGTTTTGCCATATTAGTCGTTATTGGACTCGTTTTTGCGTATAAAGATGGAATATCTAAAAACGATGATAATATAGATACTATTACTGAGACAGATGATGACTCCGATAATTCCAAAGGAACAGTTATCGATTCAAATAACACCACTGATAAAAAACAAGAAGAAAATAAAACTACTAATATATCAGAAAAGTCATCATCAAATACTAAAAATAATAAAAAATATGATATTGAAGTAGATGCAAAAACAATATCAAATGTTTATTATAATAATGAATTAGATGGTAATAAAAAGTATTTTGGAAAAATTATAAAGACTACTGCAAAATTTGTTAAAGCTGAAAAAAGCTCATTATCAGGATGGATGGTTTCCTTTGATACAGATGGCAAATATGACTATTATTGTACATCGTTTAAAAAAGGAGAAAAGAATTACTTTAGCGAATATAATAGAGGCGAAACGTTAGTTATCTATGGAAAAGTAGATGAACTGATTGGCAATTCTTTAAATTTAAAAAATTGTGATATTGAAAAATTGAAATAATGTTTATAAAATTTCTTGATTAAATTTTTCTATATGATATATTGATATAAATAATAAGAGTGTATTTCATTATTAAGATGGAATATGCTCTTTTTTATTGGGAGGAGTTAAAATGAGTAAATATATTAAAGATAGTATTGATTTTCAAAGTGACTCAGGAAAATATGTTTTGTTGAAACCAACGTCTATATTTTATGAAAACATAAAAGATATTTTATCTGAGAATGAGTTGATTGAATCCTATGTTTCTGCTGTAAAGTGTTTAGCAAACTATATTAAAGGTAGGTTAAAACCTAATATTTCTATTCTTGACTCGAGTATGCCTACAACGCCCTTTTTATTCTTGTGTAGACATACAATTGAAATAATAATCAAAAGAAAACTTGAACTAAATAATATAGATATAATGAATATTCATCTACTGAAAGATTTATGGGATATTCTTTCTCAAAGTTGTAAAGAAGATTTATCATCATATAATGAGTTGATTTTAACTTTTGATAAAATGGATTATAATGGTCAATGTTTTAGGTATGCTAAAGATACTAAGGGTCAGTATTTTGAGAATAAGCCGAAATTTATTGATGTTATTCAGATATATAATGATATATTACTATTAAAGAAGACTTTACTAGAAAACTAACTCACATGCTTAAGCATTCGTTCTTTAATAAATCTCTATACCTATAGAGATTTTTTAACAGATATATTTGCTATATCTGTAATACTAATAAATGTATAGTATAATATCTATATAAAAGGAGTAAACTTATGAAAGAAGTATTATATAACACTTTTACTAATAAATTTTTTATAGCTGCATGTATATTTGCTATTGTAGCTTATATTATTAATAAATACTTTCTTGCAAAAATACTTGGTTGGTTTGGTGAACACTGGGCTAAAGGAGAACTTAAAAAACTTCCTAAAGATAAATATAAAGTAATAAATAATTTATTTATAAATATTAATAATAAAACTCATCAAATAGATCATGTAGTAGTATCTATATATGGAATATTTGTTATAGAAACTAAACAATATAATGGATATATAACTGGTAGTAAGTATGATTATAAATGGATAAGACATACAAGAGGTAAAAGATATGAATATACTAATCCTATTAGACAAAACTATGGTCATGTTAAATCTATAGCTGAACTACTTAATATAGATGAAAGTAAATTATATAACTTAGTATATATACCTAGTAAACATGTTAAACTTAATATAAAACATAATGGAGAACTATTAAGACCAGGTTATTTATATAAAACTATTATAGAAACTACAGAAGAGAAACTTCCTAATTATGAAGAGATATATAATAAATTATTAAGTTATAATATAACTGATAAAAATGCTGTTAAAGCACACATTACTAATATAAGAAATGAACATATAAATGATACTAATAGATGCCCTAAATGTGGTGGAGAGTTAGTACTAAGACAAGGACAGTATGGATCATTTTATGGATGTTCAAACTATCCTAAATGTAAATATACTAAATAGTATTCGGTACATACTTTATGTATGTACTTTTATTTTTTAACAAATTATGATAGTATATTTCACTAGTAAGAGAAAATTGCTATAGCATGTGCGTTTCGCCATGGTTAGAGGGACGTACTGTTTAACAGGTCCTAAACTATATACTATAATAAAAACAGTTAAATATATATTGCTATATATTTAGACAATGTCGAATTTCTCTTACTAAAGAGGTGATTAATGTTGCAAAATAAAACTTTATGTAATATTCAAACTATAGATGAATTATGCAACATTTTAGATATATCAAAAAATCAGTTATTTTATATTGTTTATAAGAAAAAGAACAAGTATAGAACTTTTAATATACCAAAGAAAAATGGAAAAATGAGAACGATTTTTGCGCCTGATTATGACTTAAGAAATTTTCAAAAAAAAATTAAAAATATACTTGAAGATTCTTATAATTTTCCAGATTATATTCATGGTTTTGTTAAAGGTAAAAGTAATTCGACTAATGCAGATGTTCATGTTCATAAAAGATTTGTTTTAAACATAGATATAGAAGATTTTTTTCCTACAATACACTTTGGTAGAGTTTGTGGTTTATTTCAAAATAGACCCTTTTATTGTAGTAAAGTTGTATCATACTATTTAGCAAAACTTATTTGTTGTGATGGCTTTTTACCACAAGGTTCTCCTTGTTCACCAGTTATTTCAAATATTATTTGCTTTACCATGGATAAAGAAATATTTCGATTATGCAAAAGAAATAGATGTGTTTATACTAGATATGCTGATGACATAACAATATCATCTAATAGAGAGATATTTCCTAAAGAAATTGCGTTTAAACGTGATAATGAAGTTGCTATTTCTGATGAGCTAATAAAAATAATTAGTGGTGGTTTTAAAAACGGATTTAAAGTGAATACTTATAAATTGAATTTTTCAAAACGAATGCAAAGACACGAAGTAACAGGTATAATTGTTAATGAAAAGAAAAATTTAAAGAAAAAATTTGTAAAAAAAGTGCGCGCTATACTTTATGAAATTAACAAAAATGGATTTTTATCAGCATATAATAAAACTTTTAATTCTGTTTGTAAGGACGAACAATACGCATTTAAGAAACTAAAAAGATATCTGTCTGGGAAATTAAATTATTATAGAATGGTAAGAGGCAATAATAATTTAATGTTTTTAAAATATGCGAGTGAGTTTAATAAAACTTTTGATTGTGAACAATTTAATGTTGATGATATCAAAAATTTAATGGAATATAATGTTGAACGATGTATGATTATTTCAGATGAAAATATTAGTAATCAGGGCTCTGCATTCAAACTTGATAATGATAAAGTATATACCTCAACTCATGTATTAATCAATTCTACCGTATTGCCTGAATTTATTGATAATGAAAAAACCGAAGAATATTTTAAACAATTTCCATTAAGTTTACCTAACAAGAATTCATTATTTTTAAATATATTCGATAAGGAAAAGAATTTCAAAGATAACGTTAGGTATACTATCAAAGAGTCTGATGTTGAAAGCGATATTGTTAATATAGATAATAAATTAAATATAAAATCATATAAAAAATCTAAGAACAAGTGCAAAATTGGTGATGAAGTAATTCTGGTTGGATATGCTGATTATACTAGTAAAAGTGATATATATATAATAAAAACTAGAATAATATCTGAAAATGTTTTGTTTGGCAGAAAAATGTTTGTAACTAATGATCATCCACGACATGGAATGAGTGGAGGACCGGTTCTGAACTCTAAGAAAGAAGTTGTTGGGATAGTTTATGCAGGTGTTGATGAAGAAGATTACAATGGATCAATGTCTGGATTTATCCCACTGTAACCCGCAGGCTTAGGCAGCCGGCCTTCTTAAAAATCTCTATAAGTATAGAGATTTTTTTATATTATAAACATAAGATTAAAATCTTATATTCATATATATGTTATAATAAAAATATATAAGGAAGTTTTAGTATGATAGTAGAATATGAAGACAAATACTTAGAAGATGTTAAAGATTTACTAGTTGAACTAGAAGAATATATTATATCTATAGATAAAGATAATCTTGATTTATTACATAAAGATTATCGTGATAAAAAAGCTATACTTGATTTAGAAGAAGTATCTAAAAATAATGGTAAATGTTATTTATATATAGATGATGATAAAGTACTAGGTTTAATAATGGGTATAGAAAGAAAGTATGAAGAAGAAGATTATTTAGATTATAAATGTCCTAAACAAGGTATTATAACTGAACTTATTGTTACATCTAAAACAAGAAGCAAAGGAATAGGTAAAAAATTAATAAAGCATATGGAAGATTATTTTAAATCTATTGGTTGTGATTATATCTTAGTTGATGTCTTTGCTTATAATGAAGTAGGTAAAAACTTTTATGAAAATAATGGATATCACTCTAGAATGATTACAGAGATTAAAAAAATAGGAGATAACCATGAATAACAAAAAAATAAAACATAAGATAACAAATCTTATGTTTTTTTATATGTTATAATTATACATAGGTGATATATATGGAGTATGAAGTTAGATTTTACTATAATACAAATAAATTAAATGAATTACTTTCTATGCTTAGATCTAATAAAGATCTAGTTGAAAATATTAGAACTTATGAAAAGACTATTCAGTATAACCACTCTGAACCTAAATATGATTTTTATTCTAAGGAAATAGATGGAAGATTTAGATTAAGAATATCCAAAAATGATAAAGAATCAAAAGCTAAATTAAGTTGGAAAAGAAGACTTAATGATAATACTTCTTCATTAGTTAATAAAGAAGAAGAAAAAGAAGTTAATATTGATTCAGAAGATTTTGAAAACTTTGAATATATTATAGAAAATGTTATGCATTTTACTATAGTAGAAAGTTATGAAAGATATAGAACTACATTTACAAATGATGATATAGAAATATCTTTAGATGAATATCCTTTTGGAATAGCTTTAGAAGTAGAAAATAAATCTATTGATAAGATTCCTGAAGAGGTAGTAAAGGAGTACGTTTCTAAAATAGGTTTAGATATAAATGATAAATATCCTTTATCATGGGATGATAAATATGAAGAGTTGTGTAAGAATCAAAATATACCAATATATAAAGAAGTAACGTTTGATAAAGAAATGCCTGAGGTAAAATAGGAGATAACCATGAATAATAAAAAAATAAAAGAATTAAGTGGAGCTAATATGGATATTGATTTAAATAATATATGCACTAAACATAATGAGGAAAATTTTAAATATTTTTAATTAATCTATTACTATAAATATATTCAAATTTTCTTTAATAATGTTTATTAATAATATATAATATTTAGTAATGAAATGAGGTTTTGGTTATGAATGAATATTTTGATGAATTATATCAAAAATATAAGATAAATAATACTGGTGAAAGTTTAATGTTATACAAGAACTTATTTGCTGATGTAGAATTAGTTAAAGGCAGTGAGCAATATGATTTTGTTAGAAATGGATTTAATGATATTATTTCAAGTATTACTGTTAAATATGGTGAAAGTCAAGATAAAGAGTTAGATGTTATGTTTCATATAATTCAAAATATATTTGATAATGGATATCACTTAGGTGCTTATACAGGAGCTTTATTCTTTTGGTATAACAATGAATATTATGTATTGCATGGACTAGATATTGATGAACTTGATGAAGAAAGTATGGAATTTAGAGTTTCTGTATTTGGTGATGAGAAAATTAGACAAATACTAGATATACAATCTAGGGAATATAGTTATATTCCTGTATTACCCGATACTTTATTTAAATTTGGTATTGAACCTGATTATACTGCATTATATACAAGATTTGCTCCTGGTTGTCAGGAAGATTTTATTACTTTATGTATAAATCTTATTCAAAGAGAAAAAGAAAACGCAGCACCTAGTGTAAGAAGTAAAGTTGAAAGATAATAAACCTTATTTAATTAAGTAATTGGTTGATTTATTAAATATGATTTTTTTATAGTATGGTGAAGAAATTATGAATAATGAAAAAATAAAAGAGTTAAGTGGAGCTAATATGGATATTGATTTAACTACTAATTCATCTAAAATAGATTGGAGACAAGAATCATGTCCTTGGAATAAAGAAGAAAACACAAGTGTACATAAATGTTGTATAAAAAATACATCTATATGTAAGTATTTTTGTGGTATTAAATATTTGGATAAAGTACTATGCAGTTATCCATTGGAAAGTAAAGAGATTTTGAAAGAAAATAAATAATCACATATCTGATGATATGTGATTATTTATTGTTGACTATATATAAACTTCTTTGTAAAATTATTTCAACTATATAAAAACAGAATTTAAGTTAATACATCATGGAGGTGACACAAATGAATTCTGAACAAATAATATATATAAATCTTGATGATTCTGGAAAACTTACTTCAAAAGAAAAAGTATCTTGTTATGGTGGAATAGTGTTCTTGTCAAAAGATGAAAGAGCAAAATTTATTGTTCAATATAGATCGATAATTGAACAAATTAGATGTTCATATTGTAAGCACTCAAAAAGATGTAAAAATTTATGCCCTGAAGTAAAGAATCATAATATTAAATCATCACATAAAAGAAGACTTATAAATCTTACAAAAAAACATATGACTATAGGCTTTGTTATAGATAATAAGAGAATATATAAACATATATTAAATGATAAAGCCTCTAGAGGAAGATATTCTGATTATTGTTTAAAATTACTTATTAAAACTTTTGTAAAAAAACTTATAATTAATAAAAGAATAGATCCTTATAAGCCTTTAAAATTAATTATAGATATAGATCAGCAAACTACAAAAAGTAATGGTTACTATGATTTAAAAAATGGAATATATGAAGAACTAAAACATGGAATATCCAATTTTAATTATGCTAGAACTTTTAAACCATTACTTTATTCTGATTTGATGATAACTTTAATGTATAAGGATTCTTCCAAGAATTATCTTATTCAAGCATCTGATTTACTTGCAGGAACTGTTAGAGGTATTGCTTTAAATAACTATCCTAGATATGATGCTTCAAATTATAAAGACTTTAATTTAATAGTATTTTTCCCATAAGAAAAGAGCTTCATAAGAAGCTCTTATCCCAGTTGGGTCGATGTACTTACAGTACACTTAACAATTATGTCGAGTCCCTACTGTCGACCTGACGAGATTTTCATCTCCGGTACTAAAATACTAACAAACAAAATATTGCTTGTCAATAATATTATATAAAAAAATATATAGAAGATGTATGGTAAAAAAAGTAATAACTGTTAATGTGTTATAATTTATATAGGTGAGTAAAATATGGCATCAACTAAAGAATATAGAGATTTTATATTAGAACAATTAAGCACTTTAGATAATATAACTTGTAAATCTATGATGGGTGAATATTTACTATATTATAAAAATGTTTTATTTGGTGGTATTTATGATGATAGATTACTAGTAAAAATAACTGATACTAATAAAAAATATCATATGGAAGAAGATATTCCATATGATGGAGCTAAGAATATGTATCTAGTTGATGATATTGATAATATAGATAAATTAAAAGATATTGTCATTGATACATATAATGGTTTAAAATAATGTTATATAAAGGAGTATATATTTATGGAAAATGATCCTAAGAAAAAATTTGATAAAAAAACAATACTTAGTATTGTTGCTGGAATAATAGGTTTTATTATTGGATATTTATTAGTTAATTTATAAAAAAATAGTCTTAATAAGACTATTTTTTATATTCTTTTTCTATTATTTTGACCTATTGTTAAAGTGTATTTTATTTCATCAGGAGTCATTATTTTAAGTAAATCATATGCATTATCATTTAAGAATAATGATATTCTATTATCTCGATCACATAGAGAATAGATAATACCAACTTTATTTTTTTCAACAAATCTTGTTTCATATATTAAAGGTAACATATCAGCAAAATACGCAGGATCAATATGGTAATATACTATATATTTATTATATAATCCTGGAATAATAGCTTCATTTCCTTCATTATCAACAACATAATTTAATTCTTCTGGGTTTAATTTTTTAGGTTCTAACTCAAGAGTATTAATTGCTTCCCATATAGCATCAATTTGCCATCTATTTAATATTTCATTTTCAATTACTCTATTCGCAAATAATTCTTGATCTTCACAATTTTTAAAATGTTTAATTTGATCTATTTGTTTCATAAAAACCTCCGCTTTCTTTTTCTATAGATAATAATCTATTTATGAATAATAATCAATATATTTTTGTATATCATTTATTTATATTATTTATAATTTAAAAATTATAAGTAACTATTATGATATAATATATTTATACAAAGGAGCGTTTATTTTTATGTTTAAAAATTTAATTGGTGAAAAAGTTACTGTAATGATTTCTTCTAGAGGAGATAATGTTTTGGAGTACTATGGAACTTTAATAAGTGAAAATGAAGAATCAATAGAATTATCAAATGTTGACATTTCTATTATGATGCTTAATTTTCAAAAAGGATTATTTGGTTCAAATATGAATAAATATAAAGAAGATGTTGAAAAAGTAATTATAAATAAAAAATATATAATTTCTTGTAATAAATAATTAAGGTATATATATGATAGATAGTATTAATAAAATAATGGATGAAATTGAGTATGGATGGGTAGATAAAAACGGAAATATTTATTATGAAGTAAATGATAAGTTTTCTGATAATTATGTTTTAGAATCTCCTGATGACGTTCTTAAAAATAAAGTTGGAGTATGTTTTGATCAAGTTGAACTTGAAAGAAAACTATTTACAGATATTAATGTAAGTTTTGATACGTATTTTATTGTTCATTATAATGACAAAGAAATGCCTTCACATACTTTTTTAATTTATAAAGATAGCGATAAATTTTATTGGTATGAAAACTCATGGCTTATGTATAAAGGTGTTCATAAATATGATTCTATAAATGAAGCTTTAACAGATATAAAACAAAAATTTATTGATTCAGAAATTGATACTGAATATAATCCTTATAACTTATGTATTTATAGATATAGTAAACCTAAATATGGTATAAGTTCTTTAGAATTTTATAATCATTGTGAAAAAGGTGAGAATATCATTTTATAATGATATTCTTTTTTTTAAATTTATATTATAATTTTATTAGGTGATTATATATGGAAGTTATAACTAAAGAAATAATAATTAATTCATTTTTTAAAGCTGGTTATGATAAAGTTGATACTTTTAGATATAGTTATTTATTAGATAAATTATCTAATTTAACTGATTCTAAATTTATATTTGTAAGTGAAGATTTTACATCTGCTTTTTCAGATGTAGTTGAATGTAATAATGGAGTATATGGTGTTAAAAAAGAAAGTTCTAATAAAACTAATGAATTATCTATAAGTAATGATTTAGTAACATTTATATTAAATATAGATACAATAGATTTAGTTAAACACAAATTATATTTTTATGGTTTTCTAAGTTATAGTGATTATGATGATTGTTTTAGTACTTTAGAAAAAGAGTACCGTCAAATTGTATTTGGTTCACAGTATAAAAATATAATTAGTGATATAGACAAATCTAATGTAACTATTAGAACAAAAAAAGAAATTAATGAATAATGCTTAAGCGTTTTAATTGATAAATAATATTAATTATGTTAGTATAACTAACCAAGGTGGGATAGTAATGTCTAATAAATACAATTTGACTGATTATAATAAAGCAAGAATAGCATGTAAAATAGGATATAATAGAGAAGCTGAGGAAGTTCTTAGAACATGTTATAATTCTCATCCTAATTTTTTAGAAGGTCATTTGGAATATGCAAGATCTTTACTATTTAATAAATCTCGAAATAAAGATGTAGATGTTCTTCGTATGAAAGATGGTTTTCAAATTTTAAATCGCCTAATTAATAATCCAAAGATTGATTATAATACACTTTATACTGTTGAAAATACTATGATGAAAGCTTTATTTGAATCTGATAATTATTATGAAGCCTATAAATATTGCGATAAACTACTTTATACTGCACATGCTCAGCATTGTAATTATTACATGGGATGTATTGATAGTCGTTTAGGCGATGTATATAGTGCTGAAGAAAAATTTAAAGCAGTAAATGGATTATTTTATGACAATATAAATAAAGAAATGGCATTAATTACTATTGCATCTGGTGATTTTGATAGAGCTCAAAAATATATTGATAAAATGAAAAAAGCTAAAAGGCCAAATAATAATGTTCCAGTTGAAGAAATATATTTATATATCAAAAAAGGTGATTATAAAACAGCTTATGAACTATATAAAGAGTTCAAATCTAAATTGTCTTATGTTTCTACTAATTATGCAAATATAGGATATTTTTTAGAATATAAACTTGGTTTAAATGATTTAAAAGATATTGGCAAAAATTACTTAATGAGTCAAGTAGTTGATTACAAACAAAACAAAGCTAAAGCATATATTAGAAGAATTACTGATATCGATAGTGATGCTTATTTAAAAAGTAGTGATATTAATTTTGTTAATGATATATTTAATTTTGCTAAGGATTGTATTGTTGATGATATTCCTTTTAGATCTGAAATTCTCGATTACTATGTTATTGAATGTAATTATGATGGAAAACCTGCTGATATAGGTTTTGTTAGAGGAAATGTACCAACTAATGTTATTAAAGTAGGAGCTATTTCTGGAACTAAAAATATTGTAACTATACGACCTATTGAATCTCTTCCATATATAAGACAAAAAATAGAAAGAGATAAGGGCATAGGTAGAGAAAGAAAAAAATAACGTTTAATTTTTTTAATCCTTCTTATAATAAAGTTATAAGGAGGATTTTTTATGACTCAAAAAGAGTTACTATATGTTGAGGATGCAATAAATCATGAACGTAATATTGTTTATTATCTAAATGATGCTATTTCATCTATTCAAAATGAAGAATTAACTTCATTTTTGGAAGATGAAATCATTTATCATGAAGAAATATCAAAGAAATTATTAAATCTCTTGGACGGTGAAATTAATGAGCGATAATGAATTAATTACTAATTATTTATCATTATTAAAAAGTAATGTTGAAGTTTATGTTCATGGAACAATTGAAAGTTCCAATAAAAGTGTTAGAAAAGTAATTCATGATGGATTAGATAGGACTTTAGATTCTCAAGAAAGAACTTTTAATATTATGGTTTCAAATAGTATGTATGAAGTATCAAATCTTGATAGTAATGAAATTAAAAAAGTATATAACAAAATTTGTAAAAAAGATAAAAATTAGCACTCTCTACTTGACAGTGCTAATTTTTAGTGATATGATTTATATGTAAGATCAAAAAACACATAATCTTACGGTATAAAACATTATATATATAAAATGAAAGGTGATGATTAATATGATGTTAATGCCAAGAAGAAATGATTTTGATTTATGGGATGATATTTTTAACGATCCGTTTTTTACATCAAAACCTGTTGTTAAAAATATGAAGACAGATATTATAGAAAAGGATGATAAATATCAAGTTGATATTGATTTACCTGGCTTTGATAAAAAAGATTTAAAAATATCTGTTGAAGGTGGATATTTAACTGTAACTGCCAAAAAAGAAACATCTAATGAAGAAAAGAAAGATGGCTCTTATATTAGACGTGAAAGATATTCTGGTGAATGCTCTAGAACATTTTATGTTGGAGAAGAGTATGAAGCAGAAGATATTAAAGCTTCATTTAAAAATGGCATATTAAGTTTAGATATTCCTAAAAAGGAAGAAAAGAAAGAAATATCTGAGAAAAAATATATTGAAATTGATGACTAATTAGTCATCAATTTTTTTATGTATACTTGAAACAAATAATCACAAGTTGTATAATTTAAGTACGAAAGGAAAGTAATTTTAAATTACTATGGATTATATTTTATGGGACTAAAGGACATGATTGCAAACAAATTTGCACCTATATCTGATGAAAGGGCACTTGAAATCATTAGGAGTAATTTGGGCTTGATTAGTTCTTTAACAGAAGAATACATTAAGAAGAATGGAGTTACTGAGGATGTTTTATTAAATCCTTCAGCTAGAGAAAAGAAAGACAAAAGAGGTCCAAATACTTCTCAAAGAATTCTTCTTAGAGTCCATGAAGCTTTCCCTGAGTTTATGCTTAATAATGAAGAACTTTATGTTTCTTGTTTTATATTTCATATGTATGCTAATCCAAAACTTGATAAAGAAACAAAAAAAGAGTTTTCTAATTTTTTAGCTAATGGAGTTTTTGATAAATTTGTTAATAAAGCTTGTGGTACATTATTAAATGATGCTGGAACTTTATTAATAATTCCAAGAACAGAGCAACAAAGAACTCGTAAAGAACAAATAATTAATAATTTTGATGAAGTTATGAGTGAGTATGATTATGTATTTGGTAATAAAAATTTAAAAGAAAGAAATGCTAATAATACTTATCAAAGAAAAAGAAGTAAATAAAGTCCTTTATAGGACTTTTTTTATGTTATAATATTTATAGTTAGGGTGTGGTTTTATGGATGAGTTAGTGTTACCTCCTTTTGTTATTGATTCTATTAATAATGGTCTTATCCAAGAAAACATACTTAATGTTTTAAATCAAGAAAAATTTCAAGAAGAAAATAAAGAAGTAAAATTATTTAAGAATCATCAAGATTATTTACTTAGTTATATTAAAGCATACATGGTATACGTTATTTGTGGATATGTTTATGATAGTAAATCTACTTTAGAAAGTAGAAATACCAAGTTTGACGCTTTAATTCCATATTATTTTGATAATTATATTCAACTTCGAACTAGAGAAGAAGTAGTTTATAATGAAGTATCAATTTTCTTTGATATATTAAGAAAAGCATCACTTACTGATAATGACTTAAGAGCTATGTTTTTAAAGGATCGTTGTGAATATTTAAATCTACGATCTTTTGAAAATAGTGAACGCTTTAATGAATTAAATAAATATGATGTTTTAATTAATAGAACTATTAGTGAACTTGGTAGTGGAGTTTTTGATATTAGTCGTGATTTACTTATTAGATTATCTAAATGTTATATATTAAGTAAAGAAGATTTATCTGATAGTGAATATGTATGTGGATCATCATCATTTTTATATAATATTATTTGTGATGCTTACTCAATATATGAAGCTTCTTTAAAGAGTATGGATGATATGATTAATGATAGAAATAGCGATGTTGAAAAAGTACAATCTTTAAGAAGAATTATAAAAAAGAATAGATTTTATTCAGGTGATGATGATGCTTAGTAAATATATATTTGCAAATATAATTGTTATTTTAGTAAATCATCTTGGTTTTATTTTCTATTTAGGTAAAAGGAATTTAAAATCAGATTATTATTTTTTAACTATTTGTTACGTCACATATGCTATAGCTTTTTACTTAATAGGTGGCTATGTTGGTGTTTTGTTTTATATGATGTGTGCATCAAATATTTTAATGCAGCTTTTTAAAGCTAATAAGATTATTATATCAAGGCTTGTTTTTACTTTTTCATTTATGTTTTTATATTGGTATATAAAAGATTATAGTTTTTATACTAATATTCCTTATATAGTTGCATTATCATATATGTGGATAAAACCATTTACAAAAAACTTTAAAAAAGAACTATTAGAACATATAGAAGATATTTTAATTATTATATATTCTTATCAATTTAAATTATATGCTCTTTCATTTCTTTTATTATTTCGTTTATGTTTTAAAATAGTAACAAAGTATTTTAAAAAGTATTTAAAATTTGTTAATAGTAAGATATAAAACACCTTAGTTATTTGTAAAGTTATACATTTTCAAATAACAATTAAGGTGTTTTTTATAACTTATTAATATATAATAAATTATGATGATGATATATGAAAATAAAACGAAGAGATATGAAACTTACTGATTTTTATGATGATAAATGTGATAAACTTTATTATTCTAAAGAGAAACAAATTGGTAATATGAAAACTGTTGTAAGTATATTAAAATGGACTAATGTTAAAGAAAATTTTGAAGTACATTACAATTTTAAAGATGAAATAATTGTTGGAAATGATTATACATGGATTCAAATTGCACCTTTTGATAATAATTTTTGGATTAAATCAATGTATGATGAAAAAGATAATTTAGTTGAAGTTTATATTGATGTTACAAAAGGTAATTATTTTGATGATATAACTAATCCATCTTATGATGATTTATTTTTAGATATAGTAGTTCCAAAAAAAGGACATATATATCAAATGGATGATGTTGAGTTAATGAAAGCTTATAATGAAAATTTAATAAGTGAAGATGAATATAATATGGCTAAAATTGTTTGTAAAAAATTAATTCAGTTTTTAAATGAACATCATCAAGATTTTTTAGATTATTTAAAACAATTAAGATTAGAACTTAGTTATGAGTTATATAATAATGTTAATTAGGTGATGCTATGCTTACACTTAAAAATGAAGAAGATATTAAGTTAATGAAAAATTACTATCGTGCATCTGACATGATAGATTTTTGGTATTTCTTTCCAAAATCATCACCACTAGAAAATTTAGCTATTGTTACTGACATAGATGATTATTTAGCTAATAAAGACTATTTAGAAACATTTGATAGTTATAGGGTAGATACGCTAAAACCATATACATTAATAAGTGGTGTTGAAAGTGATGGTGGAAAAACTGATTTTGTTAATTTATTTAACAAAATTAAAAAAATTAATCCTAACTCTGCTGTACTATTTTTTGACTTAAAAGGTGAACCAACAAAAAGGTATCAAAGAGAAGCAGGTCTTTCAATAAATGTAAATATGTATGAAGATGTTTGTATTGAAGCTGTTGGTAAAGGATTTGATGGAAGAGAGATATCAAAAGGAAAATGTGTTCATGAACGATATGTTATTCCTTG
This sequence comes from uncultured Mycoplasmatota bacterium, assembly GCA_947302655.1. Taxonomy (GTDB): domain Bacteria; phylum Bacillota_I; class Bacilli_A; order RF39; family UBA660; genus RUG13160. The sequence continues at coordinate 60,199 of CAMYVW010000002.1, forward strand.
GTTTGAACTTAGAGATATTAATGTTAGTAATTTTCATAAGTATAATATATATATGATAGATCAAAATAAATATTATGAATCAAGAATAGACAGAATAGAATATTTAAGGTCTCTAGGTTTAAAGAAGGATGAATTTCTTAAATATATTCCAGCTACATATAAACCGATACCTGATTATATCTGGGAAGATTTAATACAAAATGTTTTAATATATCTTGAAAAAAATGATGAAATTTTAACAAAAAGTGGTTATAAACATTTTTGTATTAACGGAAATACTGAAGGTAGAGAATGTTTTTTAATTCAAATGTATAATAAAGATAGATATATTGATTATTAAAGTATATTTTGTAATATTATGTCGAAAATATTAATGATGTGTTATGAAGAAGTCATTAATATTTTTTTTAATTTTTATTATAGCTTTATTTTTTGATGGCTTTAAAGTTAAATCAAAAACTGATTTAAGTTTTAAAAGTTATAATTATTTATCAACATATAATTTTAAAGATTTAATTAGTAAGAAAACTCTAAGTAATATAAAAAAAATATGTACAGATGATATCTGTACATATAATTTGAATTATAGTTATTATTTTTTAATAAAAAAGCATATTAATAATATATTAAGAAGGATATCTGATGATGAAATTAAAGAGACGATTATTTTAAAAGGCGTTAAGATTAATAGAATTTATTTTAAATATTAGATCTAATTCCTTGATAATAATCTCTTTTTTTCATTTCTTTATCAATGTCATTTAGTAATACAAATTTTTTTATAAGCCAGTTAGGAGTTATTAAATCTTTTGGTACTGGATCTCCAGTTATTCTTTCAATAACGATTTCTGGTTTTAAGTAAGTTAATTGTTCACAAACTATGTCGATATATTCTTCTTTTGTTAAAACCTTAAAAGGCTTCTTTTCATATATTTCTCCAAGTTTTGTATTTTTTAATACATGAAGCATGTGGATTTTAATTGCATCAACATTAAGTTTATTTAAAAACTTTGCTGTTTCAATCATCATTTCTTTAGTTTCTCCAGGAAGTCCATTTATGATGTGAGCTACTACAAATATATTTCTTTCTTTTAATTTTTTTACCATATTGGTAAATGAAGCAACATCATGACCTCGATTAATATATTTTAATGTATTATCATGGCAAGATTGAAGACCAAGTTCTACCATAAGAAAAGTTCTTTTATTTATATCTTCAAGGTAATCAAGCACCTCATTACTGATTGAATCAGGTCTTGTTGCAATAGCAAATCCGACAACATTCTTTTCGTTTATTAAAGGTTCATATATCTTTTTTAAGTTTTCAACACTGTCCATTGTATTGGTATTAGCTTGAAGATATGGTATATATAATCCTTCAGGCCATTTTTTATGCATTATTATTTTTTCTTCTTCAAATTGTTCTAATACACTTTTATTGTTATTAGTTATATTTGATTTACTTCCTTCACTACAAAAAATACATCCACCAGTTTTTTTGTTGGGACATGAAAAGTTAGCATCTAGCGCTATTTTAAATACTTTTGTATTAAACTTATTTTTTAAGAAATAATTAAATGTATGATATCTTTTATTATCTAAAGTGTATTTAAACATATGCCTTACCTCAAGAAGAATTATACCAATAAATAATTGTTTTGTTAAATAATATATGTTAAAATTATTTAATAATAGGAAGGGTGTTGATACATATGGCTGGTAATATTTCACAAAGTAATTCCGGTGCTATATTTAAAGGTCAAAAGTATCGCATCACTATATTAACTGAAAGATTAATAAGACTTGAATATAATCCTAAAGGTATATTTTTAGATGAAAAAAGTGAATTTGCTATAAATAGAAATTTTTCATTACCTCAATTTAAAGTTCAACAAGATCAACAATTTTTACAAATTTCAACTAGTTACTTTGTTTTAACATATAGAAAAGAAGCTCCTTTTCAAGGTGCTAAATTTGCTCCTGATTCAAATCTAAAGGTTACTCTTGTTAACACTGATAAGTGTTGGTATTTTAATCATCCTGAAGCGAGAAATTTTGGAGGAAGTGCTATTTCTTTAGATGCTAACGGAGTTAATACTAAATTAAGTAGAGGTTTATATTCAACAGATGGTTTTGCATCTATTGATGATTCTGATTCTCTTATTTTTGATGAAGATAATTATCTTAAAAAGAATGAAAATCCACATACTGATATATATTTATTTATGTACAGAAGAGATTTTGGTTTATGTTTAAAAGACTATTTTGAACTTACTGGTAAACCAGCACTAATTCCTAGATATGCTCTTGGTATATGGTGGAATCGTGAAAAAATATATAATGATCACGATATAAAAAGAATTATTTTAACTTTTAATAAGTATAAAATTCCACTTTCTGTTGTACTTCTTACTGATTTTTGGCATATAAAAGATGCTAGAAATCTAGATAAGTATAAGACAGGATTTACATTTAACCCTGGATTATTTCCTGATCCATTTGATTTTACAAATTATCTTCATGATAGAGGAGTAAGAATTGGAGTATCACTAGATCCATATGAAGGAATATATCCACATGAATTTTTATATAAAGATGTTAAAAATGAACTGGGTATTGAAGATGAGAAAAATAAAGTTATTCCATTTAATGTATTTGATAAAAATTTAGTAAAAGTATATTTTACAAAACTAATATCTAAATTAACTAATGATGGAGTGGATTTTTTCTGGATAGATTATAAAAAAGATTTAACTACATTAAAAGCACTAAATTATTATCATTATTCAAACTTATTTACAAAGTCAAATAATAGACCTTTAATTTTATCAAGAAATACTATGAAAGCTGCTCATAGGTATCCTGTTCATTATTCCGGTGAAACAATTGTTTCATGGGATACACTAAATTATTTACCAAGCTTTAATGCTAGTGCAAGTAATATAGGACTTTCTTGGTGGAGTCATGATGTTGGCGGATTTAAAGAAGGTATAGAAGATAGTGAACTATACATGAGATATGTTCAGTTCGCATGTTTTTCTCCTATATTTAGATTTGCTGCTAAAAGAGGTCCATATTATAAAAGAGAACCATGGCTTTGGGATGTAAAGACATTTAATATTGTTAAAGATTATTGTTCTTTAAGACAAAGGCTTATTCCATATTTATATGCTGAAGGTTATAAATATTCATCAACTGGTCTTCCTTTAATTCAACCACTATATTATACATATCCAGAAATATATGATGAACCTTTATATAAAAATGAATATTATTTTGGAACCGAACTTTTTGTTGCTCCAATTACACGAAAAAAAGATGAAATCATGAACCGTGTTGTTCAAAGAATATATTTACCAAAAGGTATTTGGTATGATTTTGGAACCGGAAAGAAATTCCCTGGTAATAAAAGATATATAGCTTTTTATAAAGATGAGGATTACCCAGTATTTGCAAAAGCAGGGTCAATTATTCCGCTTGCTTTCTTTGATAAAAATATAAATGTATCTAATATTCCATCAAAGATGGAAATACATATTTTTCCAGGAGAAAGTAATACATATAAACTTTATGAAGATGATGGTGTAACTAAACTTTATGAAAAAGGTTATTATACAGTTACAACTATAGATTATAATTACATGCAAAATAACTATACTGTAATTATAAGACCTACTGAAGGTAAAAATGGTATTTTACCTGAAACAAGAGATTATCTAATAAGATTTAGAAATACAAGAACAGCTGATGATGTTGTTGTATATCTTGATAATAAAGTAGCTGATTTTAAATATGAAACTTATCAAGATGATACTGATTTTATTGTTCATTTAAAGGATGCTCCAACAACAAAACAAATAACAGTTAACTGTAAAGGAAAAGATATTGAAATAGATGCTGTACGTATCATAAATGAAGATATTAATTCCATTATTAGTGATTTAATGATAGAAACATCATTAAAAGAAAGAATTGCTGCTATTGTCTTTAGTAAAGATTTATCTATTAGAAAGAAACGTATTATGATACGTAAACTTAAGAGTAATGGATTATCTCCAATGTTCGTTAGAATGTTTTTAAATCTTTTAGAATATATATCACAGCTATAATTATTACTTGATTATAATACTGAGATTTAATATAATACTTTTAAGCAGTTGAAAAAAGAGTAGTAATAATGATTGTTTTTTAGTAGAGAGTTAACGTTTGGTGAGAGTTAATAAAACATAATTATGAACTTGCTTTTGGATGTGATGGGTTTATTTCCCTTATAAAATATTAAAGAAGTAATTAAGGTGGTACCACGATATTATTCGTCCTTTGGTATCCACCTTTTTTTATTTATAAAAGGAAGTGTTAATAATGGAGAAGATATTATTTAATATTTTATTTTTCTTTATTCTTATGTTTGTAATCTTTTTTGTAGATTACTATTTTGTTATGAGAAAAAAACTCAAAGGTAAAGGAAAAAGAAAAAAAGAAGATATCATGGAGATTAATTATTTAGTTGGTAAGTTTAAACTTGATAAAAGTAAACTTCATTATAAACCTATAGCTTTATGGTGCGCACTTATTAATGCTTTTATTATGTCTTTTGTAGCAACAGTTGTTTATAATATTAAACTTCATAGAGCATGGCAATTATTAATAGCTTTTGTCCTCTTATTTGCTCTCATATATTCAATATATGAAATTTATGGAAGACATTTATTAAGAAAAGAAAAGAGGAATAATAAAAATGAGTAATTATACTGAAATAGAAAAGAAATGGCAAAATTATTGGGATGAACATAAAACATTTAAAACTGATGGTTATGATTTTTCTAAACCAAAGTTTTATGCCCTTGATATGTTTCCTTATCCATCTGGTGTAGGACTTCATGCAGGTCACCCAGAAGGATATACTGCAACTGATGTTGTATGTCGTATGAAACGAATGCAAGGATTTAATGTACTTCATCCAATGGGATATGATTCATTTGGACTTCCAGCAGAGCAGTATGCAATCTCTACAGGAAACCATCCAGCAATCTTTACAAATGAAAATATTAAAACATTTAGAGAACAGTTAAAATCTCTTGGTTTTAGTTATGACTGGGATAGGGAAATATCAACAAGTGATCCAGAGTACTATAAATGGACTCAGTGGATTTTTAAAAGATTATTTGAAGATGGCTATGCTAAATATATTGATATGCCTGTAAACTGGTGTGAAGAACTTGGTACTGTTTTATCTAATGATGAAGTAATAGATGGTAAATCAGAACGTGGTGGTTATCCTGTTATTAGAAAGAACATGAAGCAGTGGGTTATTGATATACCTAAATATGCTGAAAAATTATTATCAGGTTTAGATCAGCTTGACTGGCCAGAATCAACAAAAGAAATTCAAAGAAACTGGATTGGTAAGTCAACTGGTGTTGAAGTTAAATTTGATATTGTTGGTGGAGGGTCATTTAAAATTTATACAACATGTATAGAAACTATATATGGTATTACATTTATGGTGCTTGCTCCTGAAAATCCTTTAGTAGATGAACTAAAGGACAGAATTAATAACTGGGATGAAGTTGTTAAATATAGAGAAGAAACTGCTAAAAAGAGCGATATTGACAGAACTGAATTAAATAAAGATAAAAATGGTGTATGTTTGGATGGTATTTTAGCTATAAATCCAGTTAATGGTAAAGAAGTTCCAGTTTATTTAGGTGATTTTGTATTAGCAAGTTATGGAACTGGTGCTGTTATGGCTGTTCCATCACATGACCAAAGAGATTTTGAATATGCTGTTAAATATAATATTCCTATGATTCAAGTAATTGAAGGTAAAGATGTATCTGAATCTGCATTTGAAAAAGGGGATTACTTAGGAAAAGGATGTAAATTAATTAATAGTGAAGAATTTACTGGTTTAACAGTTGAAGAAGCTAAAAAAGCTATAACTAAAAAATTAGTTGATATGGGTTATGGTGAAGAAAAAACAAATTATAGATTAAGAGAATGGATTTTTGCTCGTCAAAGATATTGGGGAGAACCTGTTCCTATAATTCATCTAGAAGATGGAAGAAGTATTGCTTTATCTGATGATGATTTACCTTTAATTCTTCCAACACTAGAAGACTATAAAGGTCATGGAGGAAATGCTCCACTTGAAAATGATCCATCTTGGGTAAATGTTGAAGTTGATGGAGTAAAGGGTAGAAGAGAAACATCAACAATGCCAGGTTCTGCTGGATCAAGTTGGTATTTCTTAAGATATATTGATCCACATAATGATAAGTGTTTTGCTGATCCAGAGCTACTTAAACACTGGATGCCAGTAGATTTATATGTTGGTGGACCAGAACATGCTGTTGGTCACTTACTATATTCAAGAATGTGGAATGAGTATTTATATGATAAGGGATTAGTATATACAAAAGAACCATTTAAAAAATTAGTTCATCAAGGAATGATACTAGGTTCTAATGGTTTAAAAATGGGTAAGAGATTCCCAGAATATTGTGTTAATCCATCTGATGTAATAAGAGATTTTGGAGCCGATACTTTAAGACTATATGAAATGTTTATGGGACCACTTGATGCCGATAAACCATGGAATGATGATGCTGTTGTTGGTGCTAAAAAATTTATTGATAGAGTCTTTAGACTTTATACTGAAGAAAACAAAATCAAAGAAGAAGAAAATAAAAATCTTGAAAAGATTTATCATCAAACTGTAAAAAAAGTTACTGAAGACTATGAATCACTAAATATTAATACAGCAATTTCTCAAATGATGATATTTATTAATGCAGTTCAAAAAGAAAATATTTATCCAAGAGAGTATGCTGAAGGTTTTGTTAAGTTATTAAATCCATTATGTCCACATATTACAGAAGAAATTTGGGAAAGGTTAGGGCATAATGAATCAATAGCTTATGAACCATGGCCTATATATGATATTGAAAAAACAATTGATGATAATATTACTATTGGTGTTCAAGTAAATGGTAAATTAAGAGGAACTATAGATATTAAGAAAGATGCTCCTAAAGAAGAAGTAGAGGAGTTAGCTAAAGCTAATGAAAACGTTAAAAAGTTTACTGAAGGTTTAGAGATAGTTAAAGTAATTGTTGTTCCAAATAAAATTGTTAATATTGTTGTAAAATAAAAAAAGAAGCAAATTGCTTCTTTTTTTATTCATCTTCCCATTCATAGTAATAGCAATATGGATATCCACTTCTAATTCCAATAGAACAAACTACTTTTCTTACTTTTAATGGAGCATTAGAACTTAGTATGCAATATAAAATAATTGTTATTACAACAGCTATAGGGATTAACCATATTGGATTATTTCCCATTCTTTGATCTCTTGAACAGTTGGGGCATACCTTTGCATTTATATCTATTTCACTTTGACAGTATTTACATTTTTTAACACTTTTAATGCCATTTTTATTATTCATACGTTAATCCCATCCTAAATTTCTTTGTGTTTTCTTATACAGTTTTGCTACATTACTGTCAAGTTCGCTTAATTTTTCTGAGAATGATGTTAAGCTTCCTTTAGGGTTTATTGCTAGTTCCATAAATTCTATATATACATCGTAGAATTCTTCTAAATCCTCATGTATATCCTTATATTTTTTTGGCGCTTTTCTCATTTTTGAGTATAATTTGTCAACTTCCATAATGTTTTCTTCTAAATTTAGAATATTCATATTAAAAAATGGATCGTCATATAATGCAGTGATTGAATCGTTAAAGTCATCATTAAATATACCATCTATCATAGTATATTTATCAGTTTTTTCATCTCTTTCTTTATATATTGAGTTATACCAAACTGATTTACATGTATTTAAAACATCCTCTGCATCAGTTGCGCCATCTACCATAAGTTCTGTTATTTCTTCATAATTTTCTATATATCTAGTTTCTTTATTTTTCTCAAGTGCTATGAATAATAATGCACCTGCAGCTATTAGAATTACTCCAATTATTGATATTATTATTGGAATCTTTCTTTTTTTCTTTTTCTTTTTTTCAATTATTTCATTAGTGCATCCACACTTCGGACAAGCATCCGCTTTTTCACTAATTTTTTCTCCACATTCCTTACATTTAACTAGTGCCATATTTTACTCCTTATTACCAACTTGTTATTTCATGGAAGTCACAGTGATCTGCTTTTGCATCAGTAAATAAACCAATAGCTTTAAACTTCCATGTTTCATTTGCTAATAGATTATTTGTATTATCTAGTGCAGTTCCTATGTTGTTTCCTGCTTTATCGTAGCACACAAATTCAATTTGTACGTATGAATATTCTTTATCTTTTAGATTTTTAACAGTTCCTTCAACATAGTAATTATATCCGTCACTATATTGTTTTGTTATTTCGTGAGAAAAACTTTCCTTCTTTTCTTTTTCAATTTCATCTGCTGCGTCACTTAATAGTTTTGAACACCCAACAATAATAAGTATTGTTCCAATAACTAAACCTAATAATTTTACTATTATTGGTGATCCAAGTTTACCTCCACATTTAGGACATGATTTTGCACTTTTTGCAACGTCATTACCACAGTGCTTACATTTTTTTAGTTTTGCCATTTAAGCTATACTCCTTTCTTATTTTAAAAATAGCATAAAATTATCTTGCAGTAAATAGTTCGTGTGAATATTTTGACACAATTTGTATCATACTTTTAATAGGTGATATTAATGAAAATGCAGTTTGATTCATTAAAAGACTTACTTGTTTTTAATATTAAGTATTATAGATATCTAAATAACATGTCTCAAGAACTACTTGCAGAGCTTTGTTCTTTTTCTCCAAGATATATGACAGACATTGAAAGGGGACTACACTGTCCAACTATAAATAAGATAGAAGAAATAGCTAAAGTATTAAAGTTAGAAGCTTATGAATTATTTCAAAATCCATTAAGGGATAAAAAAATTATTGATTTAATGAATAAATCAAGACAATATAATCAGAAAATAAAAAAAGTAGAAATCTAAATTTCTACTTTTTTATTTTTTCTTTCTTTTTTTCTAATTCGTTTAGCAGCTTTTTCTTGAGCAACCTTAATTCTAAGCTCTCTTTCACTTTTTAAACGAACATAAATGCTTTCAACTGTATCAACAGCATTAGATTTAATAAGTGCTCCAGTGATATTTCCTTGAAGTTTTGAATATGGTTTTAAATTATCTACTGAATCAAATTCAAACATTATTCTGTCCTCATAATCAATGTTTAATTTTTCTAAACCAGCTTCATATTCATGTTGTTGATTAATGTATTTTCCATATGCAAAAAAATATGGTTCATTTTTTTGATCAAATTTTGCATATTTATAATCCCATACATTATTTTTATCATCATCTTTATAGTATATATCTTTTCTAACCATGTCATTATATATAACTATTTGTGACTTTGCATTATATTCATTATCATAGTTGTCTGTAGTACTTATGTATGGTCTAATCATTTCAAGTAAAGTTTGATTTTTTTTAATAACTATCTTAGCAAAAGTAAATTCTTTTTCTTCAAATAGTGATGTTCCAATAAAACTTATAACAACATTTCCTTCATTATCTCTAACATATGTTTTATAAATACTTTCATCATCTATTTCACATGTTAGTAAGTTCGTATAATCTAGATTAACAAAGTATTCAACAACATCAGAAATCATCGGATGATTTGTTAATGCATCTTTATTTTCAAGTTCATCACGTCTTTTACATCTAGGATCAAATTTTCCTAGCTCTTTTAATATACATTCAGTTACATTAGTTCTTTCCATTTTATCATACTCCTTATGTGTTTCATGAAACATTTTATTGTTACGGAAACTGAATTATTACATTATTTGATGTGGTTGAATTATTATATCATTTTTAATGTTATTGTAAAGTACTATTTTAATTTATTTTCGACATTTTTTAAAATAATAATGATGTATATATATAAAGGGTGAAATTAAATATGAAAGTAAAACTTTTTGATGAAGTGCATGAAAAAGATTTAGAAGAACAAATAAATAATTTTTTATATGATAACGATATTAATGTTATTGATATAAAATTTCAAGTATCTGTATCGGTATCTGGAGAAGATCAAATATATTGTTTTTCAGCAATGATCATATATACATAAAGTATGACTAGTAAGTCATACTTTTTTGCTATATAATAGTGATATTGATTTTTGTATTAAATCATATACATATTTGTTGTGTTATCTATTTCTTCATTTGGAAGTTTAACACTATTATTTTCTAACTTACTTATTCTAGATTCAAGACGATTTACTTGTCTTTCTAATCTAGATAATCTGGTTTGAAAATCATTATATTCATAACTTCCTTGATTCATATTTTGATTCATGTAAAATGAAGAAGATGCTTCCATTTGAGGCATTTGAGGTATAGGTGGCATTTGGTTGTTGTTATAGAAGTATCCTTGGTTATAACCTGATTCTTGAAAAAAATTATTTCTTTCTTTTCTCATGATATTTCTCCTTACAACCTATTATATGTAATAATTTATAAAGAGGTGTTTTATGAGACTTCGTAATTTAAAAAATAAAGATGAACTTTTAAATAATTGTTCTTATATTGTAAATAATCCAGAAGAGTATATAGGTAAGTGGAAAAGTGATGTATTTAAAAATAATAATCCTCTTCATATAGAAATAGGAATGGGTAAAGGAACATTTATAAAAAATATGGCTCTTAATTTTCCAAATATAAACTTTATTGGAATAGAAAAGTTTGATGGAGTTGTTGCAAGAGCCATTAATAATATTAATGACAACATTCCATCTAATTTAAGAATTATTAAAGTAGATGCTTGTAAATTAAATGATATATTTAAAAATGAAATTGATACAATATACTTAAATTTTTCTGATCCATGGCCTAAAAAAAGACAAGCTAAAAGAAGACTTACATCTTCCTTGTTTTTAGATGTTTATGAAACTTTATTTACTAATAATAAAACCATTATTATGAAAACAGATAATATAGGTTTATATGCATATTCACTAGTTTCACTTAGCGAATATGGATACACTATAAAAGAAGCTTCGCTTGATTTACATAGTGAAGAAGATATGTTTAATATTGAAACAGAATATGAAAAGAAGTTCTCGTCAATGGGAGTAAAAATAAATTATTTTAAAGCAATAAAAAAATAATTTTTATTGGTTTTTAACTTTGATTTTGATATAATTTTTTATAGGAGGCTAATATGAAGAAACTTATCATTTTTGCAGTTATGATATTTTTTTTATGTGGCTGCACTAACATAAATAAAAGTAGTATTGATAAAATTACAAATGATGCTATAAAATCTAAACGTACATATGCAAATATGATTAGAGTTGGTTATAAATATTATAAGCCTTTACAAATGAGCACTATCGAAACTACAGATTATAATGAAACTTTAAGAAGTGATGGTGTTTTATATTACTTATATATCGATGTAGTTAGTTATTATAATAAGACTAATACTGATTATATAGAAAATGATATATCTTATTATTCTAAAGCTATAAAATATAAAGATAAGTCAGGTTTTATAGAGATTAATGAGCTTGAAGATAATCAATATTTAATTGAAATTATGTATAATTATGCTAAAATAGAGGTAATGGTAGATAAAAGAAGAATTAATGAAGCAATAGCGTTTTCTTTAAGTATATTATCTTCTATTAAATATAATGATGTTGTAATAAATAATAAACTTGGTCAAGACGTTTTTAACACTCATGAAGAAAGTTTTAATTTATTTAAAAGTGAAGTTAAAGATAATGCAACACTTAAATATGTTGAAGATTCAAGATATGACAAAGATGTTATTCCAGATATGGATTTGATCAATTAGAAAGGTGATTTAGATGGGTTTATTTAATAAGCTTAAAAATGTATTATTTGAAGAGGAAGAAATTGAAGAAGAAGTAGAAAATTCTTCTGAAGAATTACCTATAGAAAAAGAAGTTTATGAAGAGGTTAGTGAATACAAACCTATTCCTGAACATAAAGAAGTTGTTAAACCAAAAGAAGCTATATTTGAAAAAGTTAAAACTGAAGATAAAGATTATAGCGAAAGAGAATTATTTAAAAGTGAAACCACTTTTAAATTTCCAGCTTTTGATGAAGAAGAGTTTAATACTTCAGTTCCACATAATGATGTTGAAGAACATAAATCAAATAATGTTTTTGATATTGAACGTAAGAAAAGAGAGGAAAGAAGAAATGAATACTCTCGTTTTGATAGTGGAAGAATAAAAGAAGAAGATAAAAAAGAAGAAAAGAAAAGATTTAAACCTAGTCCTGTTATTTCACCAGTTTATGGTATTTTAGATAAAGACTATAAAGCTGATGATATTGTTGAGGCAACACCTACAGGAGTAGTTCTTACTAATAAAGATTTAGATGTTGATAAGGTGAGAGCTAAAGCTTTTGGTAAACTTAAAAATATTACTGAAGAGAAAAAAGCTAAACAAGAAAAACCTGTAATTGTTCAAGAAACATATGAAATAAAAAAAGAGGATAATAAAGCAGACAAAAAAGAAGAAGTTAGAGTTGATGATGTTATCATTTCTGATGAACCAATTATTGATGATGCATCTAAACTTATGGAAGAAAGAACTAAAACTATTGATGAACTTTTAAAAGATGCATCTGATGAAGTTATTGAGGTTCCTGATAAAAATGAAGATATTGATAATCTTGATTTAACTGAGGAATATCGTAAGATTGAAGATGAACTTGATAGCGTTTTAGATTTAACTAGTGATATTAAACCAGTTGAAGAAGAAGATGAAGTTATAACTAAAGATGAGAAAAAGGGTAAACATGCATCACTTGAAAGTGATACACTTGAAAATGATTTGTATGATTTAATTGATTCGATGTATGATAATACTGAGGATGGTGAATAATACATGGAATTCTGGCTATCGTTTTTACCAATAATAATATATGGACTTATTATTATAATTTTAGTTGTTGGCATAATATTAGTTATAAGATCAATTAGAACTGTTAAAAAAGTGGAAAAAGTGGTTGATAACGTTAATGATAAAGTTGAATCACTTGATGAAGTATTTAACGTAATTGATTTTACAACTGATAAGATAGCTTCCCTTACTGATAAAATTGTTGATGGTGTTTCTAGTTTTTTTGGAAAGATATTCTTATCAAAGAAAAACGATCATAAGGAGGATATCGATGAGTAGACATAGTGGACTATCAAAGTTCGTTGTCGGAGCTGGAATAGGTTTTGGCGTTGGACTTTTGGTTGCTGCTAAATCTGGAAAAGAAACAAGAAAAGACATTAAAGAAAAATTTGAAGAACTTGAAGAAAAAATTAAAAATTTAAGTTATGATGATTTAAAAGATGGTGCAATAGAAAAACTTGATGAGTTAAAACTTAAAATAAATGAACTTGATCAAGATAAAGCATCAGAAATAATTAAAGAAAAAATAAAAGATATTAAAGAAAAGTTAACTGAATTATCTAAGTATATTAAGAAAAAATCTTCACCAGTTGTTAAAAATATGATTAGTGAAATTAATACTAAACTTGATTTACTTAGTGATGATGATTAATAGTTAACGAGCGGTGGTATTATGGAACAAACTAAAACTTATGGAGATTTTGATATTTTTGAATTAGCTCTAATTAGAGAATCTAATAATAATTTAAGAATGAATGCTAATCTAGCTGCGGCATCTCCTAAAGATCATATTGCTATTTATTATGACAATTCAGAGATAGATTATGTAATTACAGAAAAAATTAATGCTATGACAACTGATGAGTTAGAGGAGAACTTAAATAAAGCTAGTAATTTTGTTATGAATAATCCTGATAATAATGCTGCATATGTATTTTTAGTTAATAAAATTCAAAGTAGGTTAAATCATAATATTAATGAAAAGTTTATTAGATAAATATTTTTTTATAGATTTATTTAATTATTTAATATATAATTAATACGAAATCAACGAAGAAAGGACTTACAACCCTGGAGTTGAATCGCATAATTCACGTTAAGAATTAAAGAGTATGAATTAAATTCATAAATTAAGGTGGTACCGCGGGTTATTATAATTCGTCCTTTAGTTTATGAGTTTTTTTGTTTATTAGGAGGTATATTATGACACTATATGAAGATTTAGAATATAGAGGTTTAATTAAGGATGTAGCAAGTAAAAACTTAAAAGAGGTTTTAGATGGAGAACCTATTAGCTTTTACTGGGGAACTGATCCAACAGCAGATAGTTTACATGTTGGCCATTATTCATCACTTATTACGGCTAAAAGATTAGCTAAAGCTGGTCATCATCCAATACTATTAGTAGGTGGTGCTACTGGTTTAATAGGTGATCCAAGACCTACTGCAGAAAGAGAAATAATATCTAAAGAAGTTGTTGAAAAAAACATAGAAGGTATTAAAAAACAAGTAAATGATATTTTTGGTGGTAATGTTGAAGTAGTTAATAATTATGACTGGTTTAAAGATATTGATTTAATATCTTTTCTAAGAGATACTGGTAAATATATAAATATTAATTATATGCTTGATAAAGATATTATTAGAAGAAGACTTGAAACAGGTATTACATTTGCTGAGTTTACTTATACCTTAATGCAAGGTTATGACTACTTATATTTAAATGAAACTAAGAATGTAACTTTAGAGTGCGCTGGATCAGATCAGTGGGGTAATATAACTACTGGTGTAGATTTAATTAATAAGAAGTTAGGTAAAGAAGTTAATGCATTTACAATGCCATTAATTCTAGATGCGGCTGGTAATAAGTTTGGTAAGAGTGAAGGTAATGCTTTATGGCTTGATAAGAATAAAACGTCAAGTTATAAATTATTCCAATATTTAATAAACACTGATGATACTAAAGTTGAAGAATATTTAAAAGTATTTACTTTCTTAACTAAAGAAGAGATAGATTCTGTTATGAAAAAACACAACGAAAAACCAGAAGACAGAATTGCTCAAAGAACTTTAGCTAAAGAATTTATTACCGATCTTCATGGAAAAGAAGAATATGAAAAAGCTGAGAAAATATCTAAAGCTTTATTTACAGATGAAATATATTCTTTATCTAAAGAAGATATTTTAAGTGCTTTAGAAGGAGTTCCAACATTTAGTTTAAATAATAGTGAATTAATTCTTGATATACTTGTAAACAATAATATTTGTCAATCAAGAAGAGAAGCTAGAGAGTTTTTAGCTGCTGGTGCTATAAAAGTAAATAATGTTCAAATAAAAGATGAAAATGAATTAATTGATAATTCTAAGTTTATTGATAACTCTATATTAATAATTAAAAAAGGTAAAAAGAATTATTATATAGGCATCTATAATAATTAAAAAAACCTCCTTTTACTACTATGTAGTAGGAGGTTTTTTTATGAATGCTTATTCTGGTGATAGAGTTTTTTGGGTTCCTTTTTTACTAGGAGGTTTAGCTGGAGGTGCTATTGGAGCATATTCTAGACCAAGACCTGTATATGTAACTCCTAGTTATGGAAATAACTATGGATACCCATCTGGACCTTATGGTAATTATTCTTATAGTTATTATTATCCTTATCCTCGATAGAGGATATTTTTTTATTTACTAAACTATAAAAAATAAAGTATGTAATTATATTTGAACCTCCGTAAGAAAAAAAGGGAAGAGGTATACCCATAATTGGCATTAAACCTATATTCATAAGAACATTATATATTTCTTGAGAAATAAATACAGTTAGAAAAGCACCTATTAATTTTTTATGATATATATATCTTTCATTTAAATATTTTTTTATGATTTGATATGTAAATAACATATATATTAGTATTAAAAAGATACTAAATACTATTCCAAAGTTACATATATGAAATGAAAACATAAAATCTGTTAAACCTTCAGGAATATAAATAATTAATTTATTTAAAGGAATAGGAAATAGCTTTGCATTTCCTATTCCTATTAAAGCATTATTTATTTGATAATTATTTTTAAAGTCCATTATTCTTTTAAATCGATAATATAGTTTACCATCAAATAGATTAATAATTAATGAACTTTTATATTTAAATATTAGAATAAATATAAATATACTCATTATACTAATTGCTATAAATGTATTAATTATTTTTTTATTATTTTTATTTTTTAAAAGATATATAAATATTAATAAAAGTAGTATGGCATTTCCTGTATCTGGTTCAAGCAGTATTAATGTAAAGGGAATTAAAAATAGTATTGTTGGAATTAAATATTTATTATGTTTAAAATAATTAATTGATATTATTGGATAAGTGATTTTAATAAGTTCACTTGGTTGGAAAGAAAGGCCAAATATGTTTATCCATGCTTTAGTGTTATTTATGGATTTAGAAAAGATTAAAACATATATTAGAAGAAATATATTAAATATATAAATAATATATTTTAATTTATATATTTTTTTAAAATTAATTTTATTAATTAAAAAATATATTATCAAACTAATCGTTATCCATATAATTTGTTTATTAAAAAAAGTAATATATCTTTTATTTAAAAGATATCCTTTTTTAATATTTAATAAACTAAATATAATAATTACTAATAAACATAGTATTTCTTTATAATTTATTTTCATAAATTTATTATGTGTTAATAATTTTTATTTATCATAATATTAAAATAAAGGAGTATATTATTATGAATGATTTACCAAATGTTTATCAAAATCACATCGATCATAATATAAATAATGAACAAAATTATTTTGTATCTTTTGATAAGAATAAAAAAATTAATAAAAGTATAACAATTGATGATATTGATAATTTATTAAATGACAGACATCATATTTTTAAACCAAATGTTAAAATTACAACAAATAATGATGTGATAAATTGTAAAATAGTTAGAAGAATAAATAATGAATTATTAACAATGGATAATAAGAAAATAGATATTAATTTAATAAGAAATATTGAAATAATATAAAAGAACATCTTTTTAGATGTTCTTTAAATTATATCATCAATATATCTCTTTAATTGATGAGCATCTTTACCAAAAATAATTTTTAATTGATTATCAATTTCAACTATTCCCTTAGCACCAAGCTTTTGAATAGCATCTTTATTTACTATAGACATATCTTTTAAAATAACTTTAAATCTAGACATATTACATTCAGCATTAATAATGTTATCTTTACCACCAAGATATGTTATTAATTTATTAGCTGCGATGGAAAAATCTTTTCTTGTTAATTTAACAACAACAGCTGCTATAAATAAAACAATTAAAATTATAATTAAATATTGCATTATTGCTGGCATTATTTATCACCTACAGTTAATTATACTATAAACTTTAAAAAAAATAAATTGGTTTTTATATTGGTACAATTTTAAAACTTAAGCATAGATTAATAGTGAGAATACATGAAAGGGTGAATGAATATGTGTAATAACGAGAATGAACAAAAAAATTGTATAACTGATATTTTAAATGTTATTTTAGTTTTACAAGAAAATGCATGTCCAGATAATTGTTTAGATTCATGTGATAGACCTATGCTTGGTGGTGGACCAAACTGTCTTATATGTAATACTAGACCAGTAATGCTTTATACATGCTGTGGTAATGGAACACCATGGAGTATGCCTGTTACAAAAGATGTAACAGCAGCATGTACACCAGAATCAACTGATTGTTCTAGTGTATTTAGAGTAGAGAAGGTAGAAGGAAATTGTTGTACTTTTAGAGTACTACAAGATAATCCTGATACTACTAGTTTAAATCCTTATGTTGCAACTAATTCCTTTTTTACAATTGATTGCAGCTGTTTATGTGTAATAAGATGTTTATCTGATACTTATATTGATTGTGTATAAATTAAAATAAAAACCCTTTTAGGGTTTTTTATTTTATTTTATAAACTTAAATATCATTTACAAAAATTAAAAATTATTTTATACTAATAGATAGTGATAGAGTATAAAGATATAGGTGATTTATTATGTATAAAAGTAATGATAAAAAAGGATTTACGTTAATTGAAATTTTAGCATCTATTGCTATTTTAGCTGTAGTTATTCTTTTAGTTACTATATCTTATTCTAAAATACGAAAAAATACTTTAAATAAACAATATGATAATTTAAGAACTTTAATTGAACAAGTTTCAATTAAATATGCTGCTAAAACAGGTTCATATAATTTCTTTGTTCAAGATTTAATTAATGAAGATTATCTTGAACCGGATGATGATGATAAAATATATGATCCAAGAAATAAAACACCACTTAATTGTCATTTAGTTACAATAAGTGATGAAGAACCTATTAGTGCAACACTTCATGAAGAAGATCATACAACTAATGGACTATGTGATTCATCTGATGTAGATGGATATTCAAGTTTGCTTACTTTAAGTGCTAAGCTTGCAAATTCTAATACAGTTTATACACCTACATCAACAGTAAATAGTTCTTCAGTATATCCACTTATCTATGATGGATGGACTAAATCTAATCTTGATATAACAGCTGATTTATCTCAAATTACTGATAGTTTAGATTATAGTCATATTGTTTGGAATAATATTCCAGAAAATATAACTTATTATCCTGATGTAACATTTACTACTGATGAATCTTTAATATATGATGATTTTTATTATGCTGATTTATATTTAAGTAATGATCAAAGATATCAAGCTCGTATTAAATATAAAATGGATAATGAAAAACCAGTTATATATCATGATAAAACTACTATGTCTAAATATACTAAAGCTGATGAATGGGTTAAAAGTAGAGTTATTATTATGTACGCTACTGATAAAGATGGTGTAGGATTAGATAGAGTATATATTGGACCAAGATCATGTTCTGATTTACTTACTGATTCATCAATGGGTCAAGCTGCAGTACCTGGCTTAGTTCAAACTTATACATATACAGGTGAAGTAGGAGAAGCTGGAATTAATGCTAATGTATGTGCTGTTGATAAACTTGGTAATTTAGCTGATTCTGGAACTATCTTTGTTTCTAAAATTGATTCACTACCTCCAAATGTTGTTGCAAATACATATTTATATAATCAGACAAATAATGAAAATCCTGATTTATATACAACAGGTAGTTTAGGTCAAGTAACTAATGCTGATATTAATGTAGCAAGTTACCATTCTTCATCAGATGGATGGACTAATGTAGGTCACTTTTATAAATTTAGTGTAACTGATGGTGGTTCTGGACTTCCTGCTGGAGATGTTGCTATTTTCTATTCTAATATTTGGGGTTCTTATTCATTAATTAATGTTCTATCATATGTATCTCCTTTAACTCCATCATCAAGTTCAACTAATACTACTAAAATTTATGGAGCTTCTATACATGGTAAGGGACTTAGAATTGGTAAATTCTATGTTTGTGATAAACTTGATAATTGTAGAACAATAAATGTAACCAATGAAAAAATAGATAAAGATAAACCTAGCACTCCAAGTATGAACTTTGTATATAAAAGTTGGACAGCTTATACATCTAATACGTGGACTAATCAAGATTTATATGCTGCTAGAAAAAAAGGTACTGCTGCAGATAATGCACCTTCATCTACTGATCAAGGTAGTGGTGTATTAAAATATCAAATTAAATATCCAGATAATCCTAATGGTACAAAAGATTATATTGATTATAGTTATAATAAAAATGATTCAATGTATTTCATGAATACTCAAGGAACCACCTCTCGTGTATTTAGAGCTATAGATAAAGCAGGTAATATAAGTGAAGAGACAACTGTTATAGGTAAAATTGATAAAACTGGTCCAACAAATGTTTCTGCTAAACTTCGAAATAGTAACTCATCAGGTACTGAAAGAACCAATTCTACAACATGGACACAAGGGCCTGTCTTCTTTGGTAACTTTAGTGGAACTGATAATTTAAGTGGTATAAATAGGTATGAATATAGTGACGGTTGTACTGGAAGTAAATCTGGTGACCTAAATACTAATGGGCATATATATGGTGGAGATAATGCATCATATAGTGGTTTTAAAAATGTTGCTAATAAGGATTTTTGTATCAGAGCTGTAGATAATGTTGGTAACGCATCTGACTGGACTAGTCCATACTACATAAGAGTTGATAGAGTCAAACCGACATTATCATACACTTTTGTAAGATTTAATGGTGAAACATATACTGGAAGCTGGGTTAATGATGGATTTAGAGTAACTATGAATTATAGTGATGCTGATTCAGGAATTAATACGTCAACTGGAGGATGGCATGATAACACTTTCTCAGATTGGAGGTCACCATCCGGAACTGTATCAACAACTAGTTTTTATGACAATTGGTCTGGCGAAGGTGATAGAACTGGTTATGAACGTATCTGTGATAATGCGGGTAACTGTTCAGAAATTAGTTTCTCTTCAAAAATTGATTTAACTCCACCAACTGTTTATATTACTGATTATGGATATAATGCAGATAATCCTAATAAAGTTGGATCCCTTTGGTGGGAACCTGATAGTAATGGTGCAAATACATATAGTGGTCCTAATGGTCTTCATTTCTATAATGTAATATCTGGGAAAAACCCTTTAACTGATTATATAACATTTAAGATTACAGCATCTGATTCAGGATCTGGTTATGATAACTATATTCAGTGGTATAGAGATAGACAATATGTTGATCACATATATAACGCTTGGCCAACTGTCTTAACTGGTAATGACTCTGGTGAATTTACTGGAACTTACTATAATAATTTTAATGTTCCAGGGTGTAGAATGGCGCAAGTTATCGTATGTGATAAAGTAGGTAATTGTACTTCTGTTGATATTAAAGCAAAAATTAAGAAAAATGGTGTTAATCCAACTTGTGATGTTCCAGGAATTCCTGAAGGAAGTACTAGTGGAGGTAACTCTACAGGTAATAATACTGGAGGCGGAGGTAATTCTAGTATATGTAATTTACCTGCCACTCTAACAACAGCTTCATTTAAACCTAATAAAAATGGTGTGTCATGTAGTAAAGGAATTGGAAATTTAAGAGATTATGGTGCTAACCGTAAGTTTGGATGTGCGAGTTCATCAAAAACTGAGCTTTGTAATGGAAATTATGTAGAAGCTGCGAAGAGGGGAACTGCGTGTACTTCTTATAATGGAAGTTATACCATTACAGGTACTAAGCCTAAAGTTCTTTATCATGATTACATAGATAATGTTGATTATTATGATAAACTTATGGCATCCCCTCAAAACCCTAAAAGATGTTCAACATCAGGTGGAACATTGTATTACTTCTCAAATAAAGAATCATACGCATGGGGAGTACGATATATATATGAAGATGGTAAAACTAAACAAGTTAAGTGTAATGGTTATAGAACCGGTTCACAATATGCTCAGACGCTTGGAACTGCGTATGGTTCCGGAGATGCATATTTTTGTTGTGAATAGAGTTAAAGGTTCAACTTGATTTTTACTATCATGTTTTATATAATAGTTTAAATCTTATTTGAAGACTTTTTTAAAGAAAGTGTAGGTTTTTTATGAGAAATTTTAATCTATATACTAAAAATAAATGCGCTATTATTGCACTTTACCAAATTGTTGCAATAAGTTTGTGTTCTTGTAGTATACCAAAGAAAGAAAAACGTGATTTAAGTCAAACTGATACTAATAGCACTATAGAGACTACTATAGCTACTACATCAAATGAAATTAGCAGTACGTCTACAACGGTATCTGAGGATACTGAAAATACAGAAGCTACCCTTAATACAACCTATATTAATGATATAGGAGAGGTCTTCGTTAAAGATCCTAAATATCTTTCTAAGAAAGACTTTGTTGCAATATCTAATAGAATTTATGATTATGGGTATCTTCGTTTTGGTGTTGATAGTCCTGCTATTTTGGATCAAGCAAGAGCTTATTTTAAAGATGATACATTAACACTTGAAGATGTTGGCTTCATACAATCCCAAGAAATTGGTGATAATGATACGGATATTATAAATGTTAAAGATACTATTAATTATTTACAAAATCAAGGCTTTTTTATGGACTTATCCAGGTATGTTCTTTCATTACAAGGTAATTTACCCATGAAATATAGCTTTAACAATGAGTTTTTTAAGACATATTTTTATGATTATTGGAGTGAAACTCAGAAGGGAAATTATAGTGTTTTAGATAATAGTTTTATGTTTGATAATAAGTATTACTATGATTTGAAAACTAATTATGATATTCATGGTATGTCAAGTTTAAGAGATTTTTTAGGAAGAAATCTCGATGATCCTGATGCTCGTGAAGCGGTTAAATTCTTTATATATAATGAATTAGGTGAATATAATCTTACATGGTACAAGTTAGCTGGAACTTATTCTTCATATATTGGATTTATGCCTATTACTGAAACGGTAGATTATGAATACGTAGCTATTCCATCTTCTGCGACTTCTGATAAGTTACAAGACATTGTTTCAAAGGCTCCTAATTGTCAGGATTTAGATATATCGAAGCCAGAAACGTATGATGACTTACTAAATTCTGGTGTAGACGTTGATTTAATAGAAAAGGCGTTTGACTATTGTGGACTAGAAATTCCAAAATTGTCTGAGCAAAAAGATAAGTCTAATTCTCAGCAAAGAACGATTGGATAATAATTGCATATAAAAACATGAAACTTGTTAGTTTCATGTTTTCTTTTTTTAATGATTATACATTCTATAGAAGTTTATTTTTGGTTTATTATTAATTCTCATATTGATACTTTCTGATCCAATACCATCATTTACATATAGTAATGTATCATTAATTTTATATTCACCACTAATATATTTTTTAGCACCATTTAATTTAATTAATGGTCCATAAAATGGAAGTTTTATTTGTCCACCCATTGAGTGACCAGCAAAGACAATATTATATTTATTTTTTAAATTCTCTATTTCATCAGGTTTATGTAAAAGTAGTATATTATATAATTCATTATTATCTTCATCATTTATTATTTCTTCTTTAGTTATATCATTAAGACCAATAAACCTTATTGGTTTTCCACTTGATATATATAGTAAATTAGTTTCATTATCTAAGATAATGAAATTATCATTAAAGATTTGATAAAACAAATCTTTAAATAATAAATCATTATCACCTAAGATAGCATAGTTTTCATATTTACTATTTATAGTTAATAATAAATTTTTAATCTTTTCTTTTTCATTATCAGATACTTTAATATTTTTATTAAAGAAATCTCCAGTAAATATAACTACATCAGGATTTAGTTCATTAATTTTATTTATTACTTTTTTTAAATCATTAAGATTAGCTAATTTACCATACTGCACATCACTAAAGTGTACTATTTTTAATCCATGAAATTCATCAGGAATATTTTTATCAACAATACCATACTCAATTACTTTAAGTGAATGTGATGTTATTTTTTTACTATAAATAAGAACTATTGATAGTAAAACAATAACTATTATTAATGTAATAATTAATTTCTTTTTCATAATTTATACCTCTTATAAAAATAGTATAAGTAATATACATATAAAGTTATGAATCATATGAGCTAGTATAGGACATATGATATTTTTTGTTTTAACATATATATAAGCGAATGCTGCTCCTAAGGCACCATATGGAATTATATATAAAAGTTCAATTCCACTTGTACCAAGTACATGAGCTCCACCAAATAATAAAGCACTTAAAATAACATACAAATATTTATTACTAAATATTTTCTTTAGAGATAATCTAAAGATTATCTCTTCACATATAGGTCCAAAGATAACCATTGTTGGAATTGCATATAATGTAAGTTCTTCTAAAACAGTTCTATTAATTGATTCATTTGAAGCTATTCCACTTGCTGTAAATAAATTAATGATATTATTACTAATAATCATAGCAATTAAACCAATTAGCCATATTTTGATAGTTATTTTTAATTTATCCTTATAACCATTATTTAAATCATCATGATCTTTTTTAAAATCTTTCTTATAAAAGATTATTAAAAGAGTAACAACGATTATATCTGATAAAACTAAGCATGTATTTGATATATATTGATTAGTTATATTAAATCTGTCTAGTATTGATGGCATTATTAACTGTGATGTTAAATAAAAAACTATCACACCAATCCATATAAAAAAATTCTTTATTTTTTCTTCCATAATTTATCAATCCTTACTTTATTAATATACCAAATGTATTAAAAAAAATAAATAAATTAAAAATTTATTAATGTATATTGTCGTACAAGAAACATCGATTCAAGCAAAATAATAATAGATTTTAATAAAAATTAAATCTTTTTTTTATGATAAAAAATATATTGTTTTAACACCTAATAATCTTGATATAAAATGATTATTGTGGTATCATAAACCCAGAGGTTGGTGTAATACTATGAAAAAGAAAAGGGTAGTACTTTCTATATTGCTTTCATGTTTATTTTCAATAGCAAATGTACATGCATCAAAGTGTAATGATGAGGAACTTGCTAAGATAAATGATGAAGCATCTAAAGTTAAAGTTTCTTATGATATTTTAACTAAACAAATTCCAAATCCTAATGATCCAAATGATGCTGGTGAAAAGGATGAAACAATTGATGTTGATTATATAAAGGTATCTGTTATTAATTTAACTGATAATTTATATATCAAAATTACTAATTCAAATGATAACACAACAAAAACTTTCTATGGAAAAGATGCAACAGATGGAATTGTAAGTTATGAAATCGATGATACTTCTGCTATTGCAAATCTAAATTATGTAGTGTATACTACTATGAACACAAGTTGTGCAGAGGAAAAAATCATTGAAAATGTACGTACGCTTCCTAAGTACAATGAATATTATGGTACTGGAGCTTGCAACTTGAATCCTGATGCCCCTGAGTGTCAGAAATATGTTGTTACTGATATTACACCAGAAGATATGGAAAACTTTAATAAAAAAGAATCAGATAAAGTAATAGATGATATTAATAAAGAAGAAGATAAAAAGAAAAAGGATGAAGATAAGAATATCTTCGAAAAGAATAAAAACATAGTTATAATAGGTGGCTCTATTATTATCGTTATAGGGGTTGTTACTACAGCTGTGGTAATTAAAAAACGAAGGAGTCGATTGATATGATGAAAAAAGGAAAAGTATTAATCAAAGTTTTAGCAATAGTTATTACATTATTTATAGGATGTAATAATGTTTTTGCGTTAAGAACTTATAGTGTAGGTCAAAAATACACAAGAAAGCAAGGAGCTTCTGTTCAACAAGAAAATAACTTTGTATATAACTCTAATAATAAAGGAGACAATGTTGCATCTAAATTCTATAGCCATGTAGGAACATCTAGAGCAACTGGTCAATCAGAACCAATGTACTGTCTTGATGCTGCACTTGATGCAACTATTAATGATTTAAAAGTACAATCTGTTTTAAATCAATATAATCCTCAAGATGCTGCACTTTTATACATTATGAATATTAATGGTAGCTATAATGCTAAAGTAACTGCTATAAGAATTTTAAATCAATTTACAAATAATTATAGTAGTTTTGCCATGTATAAAGGAACAGGCCATGCTAGAGGAGATAAGATGGCTTATGGTTATGTTAATACTGCTTTAAAATGGTTACCTTCAATTGAAAGTACTAAAGATGTTCTAGGTACTGGATCTTATGATGGATTAAAATCTATTGTATCTAAACGTATTAGTAATAGTTCTGACTGGGGTAAAGCTGTTAAGTTTAATTATGGTGAATATGTACTTAATGAAGATATTGCAACAGTTCAAACTGCTAAAACATATGTAAAAGAAGCATTAGATTATGCTGCTAACGTTAAAGATCGTTATACTACTGATGGTAAAGATACAAGAACAATGAACGTTGTTACAAATAACGGTGGTAAGAATGGTGTTCTTGAAAATTTAGTATCTAGCAAAAAAGATGCAAGTGGTAAAAAAGTTACTGAAGAAGTCTACTTTGTAGTTCAATTTAATAATTTTGATAATAAAGTATTTGCTAATGAATACTTAAAGATGAGTAATGAAGCTATTCCTGGATTTACAATTACTACAGAATATAAAGTAGTTACTGATCCTAAACTTAGTGCTTTAAAAGGTTCATCTGGATGGAAATCATTTAAACCTGAATCTACTAACTTCATGAATAACTTTAAAAATAATGTTACATATATAGCATTTAAATATACTTTAAATGGTACATTAACTGGTAGTGCTGGTGTAACACTTAAGGTTCGTCCTAATAATGGTGGTTCACAATTTAAATATACTGGTGCTTATTTAGTACCTGTTAAAAATGATCATTCTCAAAGATTCTTAGTTACAGATAATACATTTGAACCTGCTAACTTTGAAATTGAAGCATCATTTAATTTACTTGGTACTGTTTGTGAAGAACCAAAAACATTTACTAATAAAGATAAATGTGAAGAATACATTAAAGAAAATAAAGATGGTAATTCAACATTTGATGAAGCTTGGTGTAATGATAAGACTTTATATTGTTCACCAAAAAGATCATGTTCTGATTACTCTGAAATAAAATATAAAGATTATGATATAAAAACTTGTGCTGATGCTGTTAAAGATTTAAACGGTAAAGGTTCTAGCGATGCTGCATTTGCACAATGTGTTGGAGAAAGATTGATATGTTCTGCAACATGTGATTCTCTACTTGGAGAGTTCCAATCTAAAGCTGAATATAAAGGTGATGTTGGAGCTAATACATTAAAAGCTATCTTAGCTGTATACGATAGTTTACTAAATAGAGATCCAAAAGAAGCTGAAAAAGTTAAAGTAAATAAACAAAATTCATCTGATGAACACGTAGTATGTCATGCTTGTGAAGATTATGCTGGTAAAACATTAGGTGAAGCTGGATTTACAAGTGAAGAAGATATTAAATATCAAGTTGCTGATCCAGAAGACTTATTTGTATATAATGGTATAATTTACTGTAGTAGTAACTTCTGTGAACTTGAACCAGATACAAATAATATTGATTTATATCGTAACTGGATTAGAAGATGCTGCCGTACAGAAGCTAAGAAAACTGTAAGAGACTATAACGTTGAAGAAGAATGTCAAAAAGGTGATGAAAAAGCTTGTGAGACATATCAAAAATATTGTAGTATCTGTGATCCTAAGTTTGATATTAATAATTCATGTATAGATCTTGATCCAGGAGAAAATGCTAAGATGCTTACTCCTGAAGAGTATACAAGTGATAATAAAGGTTCAATTACTGGACCTGAAGCTGTTAAACTTTGTGTAATTGATGAAGTTACAACAGTTGAAAATAAAAACGAATACAAACTTTCTAAAGAAAGTAATGTAAATAATAATCCATACTGTTCTGTATTCTGTAAAGAAGACATGGACTTTAATATACCAAAAGGTAGATATACTATTAATGGTAGATACTTTAGTTTAAGTATGGATGTTACGTCAACTAAAACATGTTATTCAAATAAAATAGATTATGCTAAATTTGAAAGTGATTATAGTGCATATTATGCTGAAGCACAAAAATATGCATCTAATCCTAATTCAACAGAATTTAAAAATGCTCAAAAAGCTTTAACTGATAGTATTAATTATATTAATGCTTGTTCTGCTGGATGGAGTAATGATTATAAATATGAACCAGAAATAACATTTACTTATGATGAAAAAGAATATATTGATATGCTTCCAAATAAATCACTTACATTTGATCTTGCAAAACCACTTGATGAAAAAATTGAATCTTGGTTCTGTAATGGCGCAGATGTAAATAATGAATACAATCAATGTATTAGTGGTTCAACATCAACTGTTAAAAATGCTAAAACCGTAACATCATATTTAGTTGATGGTACTCAAACTCAAGTAGAAGTTCCTGAAAAAGTAACTTATGCTAAGAAAAGCATTACAAAAGGTGGTTTATATACACCTCAAGCTGTCTTCTATACTAAGGCATCAACTGGTGTTATTAAATATAGTAAAGATGGTAAAAACTTAATCAACTATGCTTTAATTGAAGATAAGAAGTTTGTTCAAGAAAAAGGCTTAGAAATTGCTGGTACACTTCCAGTTAGATTAAGTGATGATAAAGGATTATATAACTATCAATTCACATTTGATAAGTTAGGTGAATATTTCGATAGAAATGAAGCTGGACGTTTAATTTCTCTTGGAAGCCAAAATAATTCTGATATAAGTAATATTAATAACGAATTTAAAGGTAAATATGTATGTTCATATGTAGTTAACTGTCCTGAATGTAAACCTACATGTATTGATGATCCTGCAAAAGGAATTGTATGTAGTTTACCTGATGAAAATAATCCAGAAGGATGTCCTCCTGAAGGATGCAACATTAAGTGTAGTGAACAAGGATGTGCATATGATTCTAGATACGGACTACTTTATACAGTTCATCAAACAAGTTTAATTGATTTAACTAATAAAGATAGAACTGTTGGTTCAAACTGGGATCCAGATAATAACATCAAAGCTGCTGCTGCAGTTGCTGAAATAGAAGCTAAGGGAGAAGATATTTATAAAACTCCTGAATATTCATTTGAATTTACTCCTGCAGTAATTACTTACTTAAGAGGTACTGGAGATAATTATATTTCAGATGAAACACTAAGTTGTAAGAATAAAACAGTTTCTTCTGGAGAAAGCTATCTAGTATGTGAAAGTAGTGTTTTAACTGAACTAAAAAATAATTTCAGTGCTAAAACACATTTAGATGGTAGAACTAAAATTCAATCATTCTTAGAAAGTGATTTCTGTAAGAATGAAAATAATATTTGTTCTCTAGTTGGAACAATTGGACCAGCTTGGAAGTAGAAAGGAAATAGTATAGAATGAAAGAATCATACTGGGGTTATTGGTTAATTCTTCTAGGTGTATTTGTTGTAATCATTATGCTTTTAATACAAAATGTTACATCTACTAATACACAAGACTATTACTTAGTAAAAGAAATTACTGAAGCATCAATGCTTGATGCTGTAGATTATGGTTATTATCGCCAGTATGGTGAAGTTAGAATAATCAAAGAAAAGTTTGTTGAAAGCTTTCTACGTCGTTTTGCTGAGTCTGCTAATTTAAGTACTACTTATAATATTTCATTTTATGATATATATGAAGCACCACCTAAGGTATCTGTAAAGGTATCTTCTAAATCAAATACATTTAATGTAATGGGTGATTCTTCTTCATTTGATATTGTAAACAAAATAGATGCTGTACTTGAACTTAATCCAGATATTTAATATGCTTATAATATAAAGGAGAATAAAAATGGGTAATTTAGGAAATACAATTAAAAAGTTTTTATCTAATAAAAATACAGTAACTATTTTAGGTGTAATAATTGGTGTTGTAGTTTTATACCTTGGTTATAACTATCGTGTTAAACAAGCTATAACACCAAAATCTATACCCGTTGCAAAACAAGCAATAGGTGCTAGAAGTGAAATAACTGCTGATATGATTAAGTATGTTAATGTATCTTCTGATTTTGTTAAAAACACACCTAATTTGATAACTAGTTCATCAATGCTTATTGGTAGAAAAATAAATGTTGGAACATCTATTCCTGCTAATGGTGTCTTTTATACTGAGCAGGTAGTAGACGCTGAAGATATGCCTGATGTTGCTTTTGCAAATATTCCTGATGGATATACCGTATTTAGTTTAAATGTTAATAACACACTTACATATGGTAACTCAATGTACCCTGGAAATTACATTGATTTATATCTTGAAGGTAGAGATGATTCAGGTAAACCAATTTATGGTAAATTTATTTCATCTATTGAAATAATGGATGCTAAAGATGCTACTGGTAACCATGTATTTGATGGAACTGAAAATACTGGAACTGCTGATGTACTTTTATTTGCAGTACCAGATGATATGTATAATTTATTATATGATGCACAGTTAATTGGATTTAAAATTGTTCCGGTTCCAAGAAACTTATCTTATTCTGCAAACCCTGGTGAAACAGAAATAAGTAATGAATATTTTAGAACATTAATTAGATCTAAATCAGCTGTTATTCCTAATAATTAATTAAAAAAAGAATAAAAAGGTAAATAGAGGTGGCTAGCATGAATGATGCTATATTTTCCCAAATTGATTTTGGGCCATTAAAGGAATTTTTACAAGATGATAATGTAACTGATATTGAATATAATAATCAAGGTCAGATATATTTAAAAACTCTTGATAAAGGAGTATTTCGTGTAGAAAGACCTGAAATAAATAATCCTTTAGTAGAAAAGCTTGCTTTTCAATGTTCGAATGTAATGGGTAAGTCGTTTAATATGGCTCACCCTTTTCTTGATGCTGAATCTGCTGAGCTACGTCTTAATTTTATCCATGAGTCAATAGCAACTAATGGTATTGCTCTTACAATACGTAAAACACCTGCTAAAATAAGACTTAATAGGGATAAATTATTAAATGAAAAATATGTAACAGAAAATCTTCTTGATTTTTTACTTACATGTGTTAAAGGTCACTGCAATATTATTGTTAGTGGTGAAACTGGTTCTGGTAAAACTGAACTTGTTAAATATTTAGCTTCTCATACACAAGAAAATGAGAAAATAATAACTATTGAAGATACTTTAGAGCTTCACTTAGATAGAATATTTCCTCATAGAAGTATAGTTGCAATGAAAACTAATAATATTGCTGATTATGCTGATGTACTTGTTACATGTATGAGACAAAATCCAAGATGGATTTTACTATCTGAAGTACGTTCTGCTGAAGCTGTTATGTCAGTAAGAAACTCTATTTCTTCTGGTCACTGCATTTTATCAACAATACACTCAGATAGAGCAGCTAATATACCAATGCGTATGTACTCACTACTTGAATCTAATCTAGATATTGATCAGTTCTTAAAATCAATTCATAGATATGTTCAACTTGGTATACACGTAAAAGGATATATGAGTCCTGAACTACAGAGATTTCAACGTGAAATAGTTGAAGTATGTGAGTTTTATGTTGATGATAATAATGAAGCTAAAACTAATGTTATCTTTAGAAAAAATATTGATGGAACAATGACTTATAATAATCCAACCAAATATTTAAGAGCTAACTTAGGAGCTCAAGGTATAATGATTAAAGATAACCTATTTGTTGAAAAGAATCAAAATGATGAAGTATTCGATAATACGAAAGTATCATCAAATACTATAAATACTAGTGCTACCATTAATAGAAATATTAATAGTGAAGTATTAACACCTAATGTAGGTGTTAATACAAGTTCTCAAGTAAACCAACCAAGTGTTAATCCAAACCCTGTTAATAGAGTTAACATAGCTGATGCTATTAGAGCATCTCAAAATGCTTTAAATAGTATTAATCAAAACAGTGTAGGTGTAAACAATGCTACACCTACTACTAATCAAAATGTTATAGAAGAGTTATAATAAATATATAAATTAAAATAGAAAGGGGAATATTTATGGAATTAATAATATTATTATTAATTACTATTTTCGTTATTTCTTACCGTAAAAATACAGGCGAAAATGTTTATAAGTTCTTTGCTACACAAGTAGCGAATGCTTATAATAAATATGCTCCTTATAGTTTTAAAATGGTAAGAGAAAAAACGAAAGAGTTAGGTCAAGAATATACAGCCAAGCAGTATGCTGGTCAAGTAGTTATCTTTGCAGCATTTGCTGGTGGTATTTCTTATATGTATTTTTATAGTATTTTATGGGCTATATTTTATGCTGTAGTAGCAATACTATTTATTCCATATCTTGCATATCTAAGATGTAAAAGAATATATAGTGAATATGTATTTGAACAAATTCAGGTATATACTACTAACGTTATAATGGAATTTAATACAACACAATCTTTTGTTAAATCTTTAGAGGGTGTTAGAGATTCAGGTATCTTAGAAGATCCTGTACTTTCTGATGTTAAAGTAATGATTGAAATGAGTTATCAAAACGGATCTATTGATGATTCAATTAATTATTTTAATCAAAAATATCCATTTTATATGGTTAAAAATATGCATCAATTATTTTTACAAATAACTAAGGAGGGTGCTAGAGATTCTGGAGAAGCTTTAGAAAATATGTCTATGGATATTGATGCCCTTGTTGAAGGTGTATATAGAGACCAAATGGATAGAAAAGATTTCCATAGAAGGTTTATTACATTTGGTTTAGTACTATTCTTACTTGTTATGGTTATGCAGTTTCTACTAGGTACTGAACACTATATATCACTAATTGAAATATTTTATGTAAAAATTATTTTACATGCCATTATTATAATTAATAGTGCATTCTTACTTAATGGTGAGAAATACTATAATGATGATGTGGGGGTAGAGTAATGTATATAGAAATATTTTTAATAGGTCTTATTGTTTTCTACGTCATGATTCAAAATGGTAATGTATCTTCAAGAAGATTCTTTGAAGATAATGAAATGTTATTTAGAAAACTAAAAGAAGATGATTGGGATTTCTTCGTTAAAGCTAAATATGGTGATAATGTAAATCCTAATACACTTTTTAATAAAAGAATTAGAAATGGTGTTTTAGTTACTGCTTTATTCTTATTCTTCTTTATAGCTAAATTAAACTATATTAGAATTATCTTTTCTGTTTTAGCAGGAGTAGTTGTATTTAAGTTAGATTATTTAAATATTAAGAAGTATTATAAAGTTCATTTAGATGAAATAGATGCAATGCTTCCGCATTATTTAAAAGGTTTAGAAATATTAATACAACACTATACAGTACCTGTTGCAATGGGTAAATCAATGAATGATGCTCCTCCTATATTTAAAGAAGGATTACAGCAATTAGTTAATGAGATTAATGCAGGTAATGATTCAATTAATCCTTATATGGATTTTGCAAAGATGTATCCAGTTAGAGATTCCATGAGAATGATGAGACTACTTTATCGTTTATCACTAGGAAGACAAGAAAGAAAACAAGAACAACTATTAGCTTTTTCTAGATCTATTTCATCACTACAACAAAAAGCAAGAGATACAAAATATAGAAATAGACTTGAAAAGATGGAAGGTAAAACAATGCATATGCTTGTATCTACTGGTGTAGGTGTTATGATTTTACTTGTTCTTGCAGTAATTCAAATGATGAATATTTAAAACTTAAGATTTAATTATCTTAAGTTTTTTTATTTTGTTTAAGTTCGACATTGTTTTTGATATTTATAGCCTATAATAGCTCATCAAAGGAGAAGTTTAAATGACAGATTTAATAACTAAAGAAAATATAAATATAGAAAATAAAATATATAATATAAGAGGAAAACAAGTAATGCTAGATAGTGATCTAGCATTACTATACCAAGTTGAAACTAAAAGAATAAATGAAGCAGTAAAAAATAATCCTTCTAAATTTCCAAACAGATTTTGCTTTTACATAAATGAAAAAGAATATAATAACTTGAGGTCGAAACTTTCGACCTCAAGTATTGAGAATAATTATGGTGGAAGACGATATAAACCTAGAGTTTTTACAGAACAAGGTGTATATATGCTTGCTACAATACTTAAATCTAGTGTAGCCACTGAAGTAAGCATTAAAATAATGGATGCCTTTGTTTCTATGAGACACTATATTAGTGATAGTGAACTAAGACTATTAAATGTTGAATCTAAAGTATTAAGTCATGATAATGACATTGTGCTCTTAAACGAATCTTTTAACAGACTTAACAGTAATATAAAACTTACTGGTATATATTATAAAGGTCAAATATATGAAGCATACTCAGCTTTAGTAGATATACTAAAAACATCTACTAAAAAACTAATTATCATAGATAACTATGTAGATAAAACTATACTTGATATCTTAACTAAAATAGATAATAAGATTAAAATAGTAATTATCTGTAATAAAGAAACAACATATCTTAAAGATATAGATATAAATAAATATAATGAAGAATTTAATAATTTAAATTTAGTATTTAATAAAGATTTTCATGATAGATTCATTATTATAGATAATAAAGATATATATCACTGTGGATCAAGTATTAATAGAATAGGTTATAAAACTTTTGCAATAAATAAACTTAATGATAAAGTTGTAATTAGCTCATTTATTAAATATATTACTGAATTGATAAAAAAATAAGTATTTAATATATTTACATTTTGCTATTAAACAAATTGTTAATATATTGATATTTCAAAATAAAAAAGATATAATATCTTTAGTATAGATAGATATAAGGAGGATTTATTATATATGAAAGAAGCTACTGGAGAATTAAATATGACAGTTATTACTGTAGTTGCTATTGCAGCAGTTGGTGCATTTTTCTACGCTTTTATTTGGCCTAGAGTAAAATCCAATATTTCTAAATCAACTGAATGTGCAAATGCAGTATGTCAATCATGCAGTGTTCAAGGAAATAGTAGAGTTTGTACAGGATGTACTTCATCTGATGGTGAAGAAATTAAAGGAAACTGTACTTATAAGGATACTGAAAACTAATAAAACTTTAGCATAATAAGGGGCTGATTTAAGGTGAAAGAGGCGACAGGTGAACTAAATGCAACTGTAGTTGTAGTTTTAACGATAGGACTCCTGTCGACTTTTTTCTTTACTATAATTTGGCCTAGACTTAAAAATAATTTAAATGCTAATACAAAATGCTCTGATGCTATTTGTAAAGTTACTAAGGATGGTTTGCAAGAAGTATGTACAGAGTGGAAGAATAATGTATGTTTAAAAATTAAATGTACATATGATAATAAGGACATAATATGTCCTTATAAGGGTTAGGCTGGTGCATTAGAATATGAGAGAGGCAATAGGTGGTACTTGGTTATTTCAAATTGTTATTGTTTTTGTATTCTTATTTACTGGCTATGTATGTCTTTCAATAAATCATTCTAAGGCTTTTGCAGTTAAAGATGATATTATTGAAACTATTGAAAGATATAATGGTATTGATTTAGATAGCGTTACAAAAACAGATGATAATAACGATAATCCATGCATAAATGCAATTACTGAAAGACTTAAAACTGTTTCTTATAGAACAGGAGGTAATTGTGCTAAACTTGGTAGTGAATGGGTTGGATTTAATAGACTTGGTGGAAGAAATGATAATAATGCAACATACTGCATAAAAAAAGAAGTTGTATCTGGTGGTGGAGAATTACCTAAGATAGCTTATTATAAAATAGCAGTCTTTTATCAATTAGATCTACCAGTACTTAATAACTTTTTATCATTTAAAGTTGTAGGAGATACTAAACTTATTTATGAATAAATAAGTTTATATATAAATATAAGAAGGGAGTAATTAAGTTTAATGAGACAAGCAATTGGTACAACGTGGATTTATCAATTAGTTATAATATTTATTTTGATATTTGTTAGTTTCCTTATTTTAACACTTACTTACTCTAAATCTTATAAAACTAAAAATGAAATAATAAATATTATTGAAAAACATGAAGGTATTAATGATACTAGTGTAGCTGTTATAAATAATTATTTATATCAATCTGGTTATAGGTATACTCATAAATGTCCTAATCCAGAAACATCACCTGAATGGTTAGGTGCTGATAGTTTAGAAACAAATAAATTAGAAGCTGTAGAAAAAGGGAAGAAATATTACTACTGCATAAGAAGACACTTAAATAGTCAAGAAATTAAAGGTAGTAGAGCTGCTTCTAATCGAGGTTTAACAAAGTATTATGAGATCCAAATATTTTTTAAATTTAATTTACCAATAATTGAAAATGTTGGTACATTTACAACTAATGGTACTACTAATGATATGTTTAGAACAAATAATGATATATTTGATAAGATATTTTACTCTAAGAAGAAGGGAAGTAATTAATCGTGAATGTAATAGTTAGTAATAAAAATAAAGAAGTTCTTGCTAATTTAGATATAGATTTAATTAAAAGTATTGATGGAGAGTTTACTCCAGAAGAAATTGCTGCGCAATTTCCTCCTAACTTTTACTTTAATAAAATGGTTTTAGATATAACTGCTGTTAAAGGTTATGAAAAGATTAATATTATTCAAGAATTATCACTTTTAATGGATATGAGTAAAGTTGTACTTTTCTTAAATGATTCAACGATTGTTAATTCACCAACTTACTTATCTCAGCTTGTATCAATGGGTATATACAACTTTACTAAATCAATAGATGCTGTTAAGTTTTTAATTGATAATCCTAATACATATAAAGATGTAGCAAGTTATCATCAACTTAATAATGTTTCTTCATCTCCAGATATTAAATCTGGTGATATATCTGGTGATGTTGAAGATACAAGACTTAGAGTTATTGGATTTAAAAATGTTACGGCAGGAGCTGGATCATCAACACTTGTTTATATGCTTAAAAAACAACTTGAGAAACAATATGCTACAATGGCTGTTGAAGTAAATAAAAACGATTTTATTTACTTAAATGATAGATCACTTCAATCAACAACTGATTTAGCATCATTTGTTAATAATAATCAAAAAGTTGAAGTTATTTTAGTTGATTTAAATGATTTTGATGGTGAAGAAATATGTACTGATGTAATTTATTTAATTGAACCTGGTTTAATTAAATTAAATAAATTAATCAGAAAAGATAATATGATTTTTGATAAATTGAAAGCTAAAAAAATTGTTTTAAATCGAAGTATTTTGAATAGTAAAGATGTATCTGATTTTGAATCTGAAAGTAATAGTAAAATATTTTTCAATATTCCAAATTTAGATGATAAAAAAGATTATCAAAAAGTCTTAGAAGACTTCTTGATAGAACTTGATTTTAAGAGATTTAAACCAACAACTGGTGGAAAAGCCAAGAATATTTTTAATATATTTAAGTAAAATTTATAACATGTAAATTGTTTTATAGATTTACACGTTATTCTTGACTTTATCGACTATGTTATGTAAAATTATATTTAAGAAAAGGAGATGTTTTTATATGTTTTTAGCAGAATTTTGTAATGACTCAGCTGAAGTAATGAATTTCTTACACACAGTATTAGTAATTTTTAGAATTATTGTTCCAGTACTATTAATTATTTTTGGTATGGTAGATTTAGGAAAGGCAGTTGTTTCTTCTGATGAAAAAGCTATTAGTAAATCAACTGGTGCTTTAATTAAGAAATTAATTGCAGCTTTATTTATTTTCTTCTTACCAACAATTATAAGTGCAATTGTTAACTTAACTGACGAACAAGATGACGCTGGTCACACAATTGGTTCATCTAAATGTATTAAATGTATTATGTCAGGTAACCAAGGTGACGAAAATAATTGTACTAAAGTAGGATAATAATTTTATAGTATAATTTGTTAAAACTAACAATGAAAATTGTTGGTTTTTTTCTTTTATTTTTAATGTTTATTTGTTATAATTTAATAAGGTGGGATATTATGAAAAAAACTTTATTAATTCTTGTCTGTTTGTTTTCATTTTTAATGTTTAAATACAATGCTTATGCCGCATTTACTTTTGATTGTGACTATTTTTTAACCAGTTATGAATCAGTATCAAAATCTGGAGCATTAACTCCAGAAGCAAAGCAAAAACTTGAGGCTGTTAAATACGCTTGTAATAATCCTACAGTTAAAGCTTGTGCTGAAAATTCTGTTACTAGTTCTTGTCATAATAGTTGCCTTATATCACTTGGCTCAATTGATCCGATTAGTCAAGAATGTATTTCATGTGTTGCAAATACGTGTATGACAGCTCAAGATAGTAGCGCATTTAATAGTATATTTGTTAGTGGAGCTGCTGCAGGTATTGGTTATTTAAATGGAAATATTGAACCATCAACTCAGAATGATAATCCTAATTATGAAGTTTGTAAAAACTTTTTAAATTCATATCCTTTAGTTCAAAGCTATGATGATGGAACTGTTGTTGAGAGCATTTGCAGTGACCCAGAAACTTTTTCCTGTCTTCAAACTACAGTTACTGATAAGTGTTCTGATTCTTGCTCTTCATATATGACAGATCCTAGTTGTTTAACATGTTTATCTGATAAGTGTTTAAATCATGAACAAAGGCAAGCAATACAGGATGCTACTACACAAGCACAGACTCCCGATAATATATGTGTACCTAGTACAGGAGAGAATTGCGATAGATGTACTGAAGCACAGCGTGGTATTTGTATAAAAATGTGTATGACTTATCATGCTGTAACATCTGCGGAATGTTACACTCAATGTGTTACTGACGGAAATGTCGATCCTGACAAGTTGACTTTTGAATCAACAGAATGTAGGGATTGTTTACATGAATACTGTAACTATCCTGAAGTTCTTAATTCTGAATATACTTATAATGATCCTGAAGTTGACTTAAGCACAGGATGGGATTTCTGCGAAAAACATGGCGTTCTTGTTTCAATGAGAATTTTTAGTAGAGCAATATCTGTTGCTAGGATATTTGTTCCAATACTATTAATTATATTTGGAATAATTGAATTATCAAAAGCTGTTCTTTCGTCTGATGATAAAGCAATTAGCAATGCAACAAGCTCTTTAATTAAAAAATTAATTATAGGATTATTGGTATTCTTTATTCCTACAATTGTTGATTCCATTTTTAATGCTGTTGATGATTACACTAATTTAAACGATAATGGATGTTATACATGTTTCTTTGATAGAGAAAAAGAAGATTGTGACAATTTGATTAATAACTCAAATGATGATTAAAAATAATTAACATAATGGAGGTGAGATTCAGTGAATAAATTGAAATATTTTGTGTTAACTTTTGCTCTTTTTACATTTTGTATGTTTAATGTAAAAGCTTTTACTGCATCTACAGATTATGATTTTAAAATAAAAGGAGTTCAATTTCCTCAAAATGTTAAGGCATCTTTAAAAAATCCTTCGGGAATTTTTAAAGTAATTGGCGATAAAATAGAACTTTATCCTTTATGTAAATATAAGTTTATAGGTACTGTTGCTTGTGTTAATTCAAGCCTTGATGATGTTGATATATCAGATAAAGATGCTCAATGTATATATGCTCACTATTATGATGCATATAAAAATGATAATGCTGCATATATAGTTTTAGCAGACACTGGTAATTCGTATGTTTTAGTTGACAGTGGAAATTACAGTTTAAATGAGCAATCTGGTACTTATATTATTTCCTCAAAGGATTCATTTAATAATTTAAAAAAAGGTGTTGAGGAGTTCCAGGGTGGAGATTCTGAAGCTATAAGTAATTATAAGAAGTATGGATGGTGTCCTGATTCTATAACTGTTAATCCTGGTAGTGATAATGACAAAGATCATGCTGATTACGATGGTTATATTTACTTTGATAATGGTGCCAAGCAAAAGTTTTATGGACGTGCTGTTTATGATACATGGCAAAGAGATATCTGTCCTAATTTGTCATGCTTTAAAAAGGAATCTGATGGAAGAATTAGATATACTGGTGCATATTCTCATGTTAATGATATATTCCAAAGTATATATTATTTTGATAAATCTAATTCAATGGATGCCTTTTCAAAAGAAGATAAAGAATATACAGATAGTTTAATATACGATCTTGAACATTTAAGTTCAGATACAAGTTTTTGTGACTTTTCTAGCACTAATAATAAATCTTATACAAATATGATAAAAATTCTTGACTACATAGCATATTTAAGAAAGTTAAGAAGGGAAAATCTAGATGCTGTTAGTTCAATAGATGATTTATTACAAAATAATAATTATGTTAGCAAATCTGATAATGGTGGTACATCTCTTGTAGATGCAATTGTTCAGAATTTAGCTCCTGGAACTACTTGTTATTCTTCTGAATTTGCTAGTCAAGATAATAGTTTAAAATATGAACAATTATATGATAAGGCAAAGTCAATTAAAGATGGTTCAAAATTTGACCCAAATCAAAATACAGTTGATACTTGTGAGAAACTTTTAGGGTCTCCAGATAATAAAGAAGATGTTGCCTATTATATTCAAACAATACTTAATTTTGTTAAAATATTAGGACCAATATTAATAATAGCTTTGTCTATATATGATTACGTTAAAGCAATACCTTCTGGTGATAGGGATGCTATTAATAAAGTTAATAAAAAAACAATAATTAGAGTGGTTGCAGGTGTATTTATATTCTTTGCACCAATTCTTATAAAATCATTATTTACCTTATTAGGTATATATAGTGATAGTGATTGTAATATTGGATAGAAAGGATTGATATTTCGATGTTGATAGGAATAAGCCCTAGTCAGTTAATTAATCAAGCTTGGAATAACATAGGTTTTTACCTTGATAGAGCTATATATGGTTTAATATCATTTTTGTATAATTTATTCCATAGTATAGCTAGTGTTAGATTACTTAACTCAACAATGATGGATGATTTAAAGAATAGAATGTACCTAATAATTGGTGTAATATCACTATTTATTATCATTTACTCTTTATTACAAGTTATTATCAATCCTGATAAAAGTTCATCAGGTGAGTACTCAACAACAAAAATTATATTTAACCTTGTAAAAGCTACAATTTTAATTCTTATTGTTCCCACATTATTTTCATTTGCTTTTAAGTTTCAAGCATCTGTAATGAATAAAAACTTCATAGTTAGACTTGTTACAGGTAGATATAGTGATGATGGGAATGCTGGTGCACAATTTACTGTTCCGGTGTTTGAAGGTTTCTTTTATCTAAATGAACTTGGTAAGCAAACTCCGATGGCCGAAGAAATGTATCAATTGGCTGAAGAAGGAGCTTATGTTGATAATACCATAGAAGGTTTTATTTATTTCTTTAATGATGATCACGACCTTGAAGATAAAGGTGGTTATGTTTATGATGGTGATGAAAAGACTATATCATATAAGTTTCCATTTTCATCAATTGCTGGATGTTTTGTAGCATATGTTTTATTAATTTATTGCTTTGATATTGCTGTAAGGGCTGTTAAACTTTCTTTTTTAGAAGTAGTTTCACCTTTTCCGATACTAATATCTATAATGCCAAAACAAGATAAAATATTTAACAGTTGGTTAAAGTCTACTCTTAAAACTTATTTTGAGTTGTTCTTAAGAATATTTGTTTTGAGTTTAGGTACATATTTGATTTCTAGGTTACCTGATATTTTGGATACCATGAAAATTGAAGGCAATATGTTTTTCTTAACAAAAGCATTTATTATTTTAGGTATCGTAATGTTTATTAGAAAAGCTCCTAAACTTATTAGTGAAATCTTTGGTATTGATATGAAGAATGCTAATATGAGCTTAAGAGATAGATTGAGAGATAGTGGATTAACTGCATTAGCTGGTGGTGCTGCTGCTGGTTTTGTTTATGCAAATTCAACTAGAAAGGCAATTGAAGATCGAAAAGATATTGGACGATGGGGCAAATTTTGGAGATCTTCACTTAGAGGAAATCCTTTATCTGCAATTGCACATGGATCTAAGTTAGGTTTTGTTGAAGGATGGCGTAACGGAACTTTAAAAGGTATTGGTGCTGCAAGTAATGATGCCATTTATCGTGAAAGGGCGTATGCTCGAGGAGCTAACTGGTTTACAACAACTGGTGAATTGTTGCGTGATGATCTTGGATTTATGACTTACTATAAGAGAAAGAGTATTGGATCTGAAATTAGTGAAGGTTCACAACTTCGTGTAATTGATAAATCTCTTCGTGAAACTCAAGCTAAATATGGAGAATTTACGAGAGAACAAGAAAAAAAATATGGATTTGATGAAAAGAAAAGAGCTAATGAACGTGCAATATCTAAGTATGATAGCATGAAGCAAAAAGCTGAAGATCAAGTTGGAAAACAAACATCAAAAACTGTTGCATCAGTTAGAGCATTTTCTGCATCAAAGGAAAAACTTGATACATTAACATTTGATATGTCTAGAGATGCTAATGGTAATATGTCTCTTATGAAGTCAACCACTAAAAAGATGGATGCCGATGAGATGAGAAAACAACTTGTTAAGTTGGATGAAGCAAATGCTAATGGTCTTGTTAGTTCAAGTGATTATTCAAGTTTAAGAAATTATTATGAAAAACGTATAAATGCCTATGATAATCAAGGATATAAGCTTTCTGCTGGTTATGTAAATATGAATGGCGTTCAAATAGATGCAGAAATGAAGCGATTAGACCAGGCTCTTGCAAGTAAAGCAATAACTCCAGAGCAACATAAAGAATATACAGATTATTATATTTCCAAGAAAAAAGGTCTTGCTAAACAAAATACATCTGATGCAATTCTATATGAAACTCAATTAAGAAACTTTAGTAATCAAGGTCAAGTTTTAGATTATATTGGTACTGATTATAATTCATGTAACGAAGGATTTAAAGAATATGCTACAAAATATTGCTTTGAAGACTATAAAGAAGCTAATTTTGAAGCCTATAAAGAACAATGGATTAAAGATCATCCAGATGAGAACCCTGAATATGCTGATGGCGATTTTGACAAACAATATCAAGATAAATTTAGATTTGTTACTCATAAAGATATGTCTGATGCAATAACAGGAACTATGTTTGATGGTTCTAGTAGAGATGCTAAGTTTGATATTGGTAGAACTAATAATTTATCAGAACTTGCATATCAAGTTGCTTTATATAGAGAAGAAGCTCGTGATGATTCTGTTAACCTTGTTTATAACAATCCTAATCAAAATCATGATGGTTCTGCTACAAAACATGAAGTTACAGGTGTTAATAGTATGTTTGGAGAAGACATCTTTAAAGGTAAAGATCATTTAGTTAATACTAATCAAGTTATTGATCGTGTTAAAGCAAGAGTTTATTCTCAACCAGCTGAATTTAATATTCCTAAACAACTTCAAGGGGTTTATGGTAAGGTTGAAAATATGGATGAAGCTGGACGTTATATCGAAGTTCTTAAAAATGAGAAGAAATCTATCATTGATAATAGTAGTCTAGAACGTGACTTACTTAAAGAAATATCTGCAAATGAGGAAGCTGTTGATAATATAAAGAAGACTAGAGGTCAATATGGTCTTTTCAGAGCTAGACATGGCAATAAGAAATAAAAAGGGTGAGATGTTATGAAAGAAGATAGTTATTTAATTCCGGCCAATTCAAAAAAGTCGATGTTAATATTTGGATTCTTTACTAAAATTGATTTAATCATCGCAGGAGTGGGACTTTTATTTACACTCCTGATGATGATATTAGTTCAAGGTCCTAATTTTATACAAATGGTAATGATTGTTTTACCACTACTTATAAGTGCCTTTTTGGTTATGCCGGTACCTTATTACCATAATGTTTTACAATTGATTTTAAACATTTATAATTTCATTTTTGTTAATCAAAAATCATATAGATGGAAAGGATGGTCGACTAGTGAGTATGACGAAGAAAGTAAATAAATTTACTGAAGATTGGTTACCTATTAAAAGTATATCTAATGGATGTATTTTAACAGATAACAATGAATATGTAACAGGTGTTAAAGTTAATCCAAAAAATATATTTATTCTTGATAAAGCTGATCAAGATAGAGTTATATTTGGTTTAAATAATTTCTATAACACAATCGACTTTGAGTTTTGGCTTGTTATAGCTGATAGACCAGTAGATCTTAGTATATACTTAGCTGAATTACAAATTCAGTATAATAATAATAAAGGTATTGATCCTCAGAATCGTAAACTTATTGTTGAAGATATTAATAAAGCTAATATGTTTATGGGTAAAGATTATAACGTAGTTGATACTGAGTATTATATTTTATTTAAAGAAAAGAATGTTGAAGTTGTTAAAAAACGCCTTCGTAATTTAGTTATGGGATTAGCTAATGTAGGTTTATCATCACTTCAGGTAACAAATGACGATTTAAGAATGCTTTTGGATAACTTCTTAAATGGTGGTTTAAGAACTAACTTTGGAATGGTGGTGTCATAATGCTTTTTAAATCTGAAGTAGCTCCTAAAGGAATTCAATTTAAAACTAGTGAATTTATTATTAGTGGAAAATACTGCACTATTATGACAGTTATATCTTATCCAAAGTCAATAGGTCTTGGATACTTATCAAGTATTAATGCTATACCTGGTGTTAAAGCTGTTATTAAACATATTCCAATTGCTTTTTCATCAATGCAAAAAATGATTAATAAAGAAATTGTTGATTTAAAACAAAGATATCAAAATGAAAAAGATAAAACGATGCAAGAAAGTTATAGAATAGATATTGACTCTATGGAAGAGTTTGTATCTATGCTTGCATCTACGCAATCTAAAACATTTGATTTCCAACTTCATTTACTTCTTTCAGCTGATTCTGAAGAAGAGTTAATGAATTTGAAATTACAAGTTAGAAATTATTTAGATTCTCTTGGTTTAAGAGCTGTTGCTTTAATGTTTGAACAAGAGAAAG
This sequence comes from uncultured Mycoplasmatota bacterium, assembly GCA_947302655.1. Lineage (GTDB taxonomy): Bacteria > Bacillota_I > Bacilli_A > RF39 > UBA660 > RUG13160. The sequence goes on from CAMYVW010000002.1 coordinate 104,779, forward strand.
TATTAAAGTCAATTATTCCAATATTCCCTAAACAAGATATTGAAAACAGAATTGGTATTCCAATTCCAACACCAACACTTGCAGCGATGTATCCATTCGTATTTGACTGTGTTAAAGACCCAGGATTATCTACACTTCTTGGAGTAGATTTCTCTGGTGGTGTTGTTCTATTTAACCAATTCTTATATCAAATTAAGAAAGAAAATAATCGTAATAATGCTAATATGATTATCTTAGGTACATCTGGTTCAGGTAAATCTACTGCAGCTAAGTTACTTGTTAGAAATCATATTAGAAATCAAAACCAAGTTATATGTATTGACCCTGAAGGTGAACTTGAGGATATGGCAGCTAACTTTGGTGGAGACTACATAAGTTTAGGTAAAGGTGGAGATTTTGGATTAATAAATCCACTTGAAATAGTACCTGATTATGATGGTGAAGAGGAAAGTACTGAACTTTCTCACTCAATCTTAACTAAATCTTTACAAGAGATTAAAGCTTTCTTAAAGTATTTATATCCACAAATCGAGGATTCTGTACTTGCTATGTTTAGTGAAGTACTTCAAGATACTTATAAAAGATATAAAATAGATTTTGATACTGATTTTACTAAATTAAAATCAGAAGACTATCCTACATTTGACGATGTATACGCTACTATTAAAGGAAGACTTTTATCAATGACAGAAGCTACTCAAGAACGTAGCATTATGGAAAAACTAGAACTTAATATTAGACCTCTTACAAGAGAACTTAGATACTTCTTTACAGGTCATACTTCAATTGAAATTGATAGTGACTTTGTTGTATTTAACATTAAAGAATTAATGAACTCTGATGAAAACGTAAAGAATGCTTCATTCTTCAACATTTTAAAATATGCTTGGGGTTTATGTTTAGATAAATCTGTAAATACTGTATTAATGGTTGATGAAGCTCACGTTCTACTTTCAAGTCGTAATGAACTAGGTGCTGAATTCTTAGCACAAGTTCAAAGAAGAAGTAGAAAGTATAATTCTGGAACTATTATTATTACTCAACAACCAACAGATTTTGCTGCTCCTAATATCATTACTCATGGTAAAGCAATATTTGATAATGCTTCATATTACTTAGTAATGGGATTAAGAAAACAAGCAATAGAAGATTTAGCAAAACTAATTGATTTAAATGAAAGTGAACAAGAAGGTATTAAATTCTTTGATCAAGGAGAAGCTTTATTCGTTTGCGGTAACAGACGAATGAGAATATCTGTTATTGTTACACATGAAGAACTTGAATCATTTGGTTCTGGTGGAGGACTATAAAGCACTTAAAAGTGCTTTTTTTCTTGTTTTATTTTACTAATTATTTATGTTATAATAGTTGAGTAAAGTAAGAGTGGTGGTTAATAGTGAATAATGAAAATAATAAACCAAATAACACAAATATGAATGTTCAAAATAATGCCACTAAAAGTGCAAATCCTAACCAAAATATCGCTCTTAATAAAAACTTTCGTAAACAAAATAATTCATCTTCAACTAATTCTTTAAAAAAAGATACTGGTGTTAACGCAGCTAAAACAAGCAGAATAAGAAACGCCTTTAATAATGTTAAACAAAGAAGAGCTGAAGCTACAAAACAAAATGAAATAGATGAGACAAATCTTGAAAATGAAGAAAGAGTTAAAAAATCAAAAATTGCAGAAGTTGCTGAAAAAAAGAAAAAGAAGATTATAGCTAAAATTGCTGCATCATTTTTTACTTCACAAGTTTTCTTAGCCGCTTTTGGTATTATTGTTGTAGCAGTTATTTTCATTATGGCTATTCCAATATTAGTATCTATATTAAGTCAGCAGATAAGTGATATTTGGGATAATATAGTTGATGGTGTTACCGAAGTATTTACTGGTTATTCTAGTGAAGTAGAAACTGATACAATCTATCCCGTTAAAACAACTCCTTTATCTCGTGATGAATTTATTAGTAAAGTTAACTCATATAATGTTTCTAGTGGTAAAACAAAGTATTATCAAGTTTTTAAGGATAATGCAGGTACAATATATGATATTGGTGTAAGAGAAGGAGTTAACCCTGAATTTTGCGTTATAAGAGCTGTAATAGAAGGTTTTTCACCTGTTGCTAATCCAAAATTATCTGGTGACAATAATTACTGGGGTATAGGGTGTAGTAATGGTAAAACTGTTTGTAAGAGTTACGCATCTTTTGAGAAAGGTGTAGAAGGATTCTACCGAGTTATAAACAGTTATGGAACAGAAAATATTTATAATGTAATGGAAAAATATGCATATATTGGTGATAAATGGTATTATCCTGGTAGTTCTGGTTTAGGTGGATGCTATTATGCTGATGTTGTTATTGAAAAACTAAATAAACTTGGTTTTACTGATAGAGCAGTTGAGGTTAGAAAAACATGTGATGATGGAACTCAAATACCAACTGAACATGATACTGATCAAGTGGCATATTCTTATTATCAAGTTGAAAAGAATATTATTCCTCTTAGACAAAAAATATTTGGTTTAGGTGAAGAATCTGGTAGATCTTCATATAAAAACAAAGCTAATTTAAATATTGATTCACTTGTATCAGGTTCTGTTACACTTAGTAAAATTCAATCAGATAATGTAGCTAACATTCTAAGAAAAAATGGATCAAGTATTAACGATTTTAACAATCAATTACTTCAAATAGTTAAAAAAGATGGTGTTGGTACTCGTGATGCAGTTGTTGATATTTCTAAGTATACCGTTAATACATTTGCTATGTATGGTTTATCTATTCCATATTTATATTATGGTGGACATTATGAAACATTTAAAAACACTTCTGGTCAAGAACATAACTACCCATCATCAAGCTATTATGGTTTAAATCCGTATTTAGGTGAAGATATTTATCATAATGGAACTAAAGGATATACAAGAGCAAAAACTGATAAAAATGGTAAAACTACATATGTAACATATACTGGCTTAGGTCTTGATTGTTCTGGATTTGTTACTTGGGCACTTCATAATGGTGGTATTAACATGAGCGTTAAAACCTCAAGAGAATATTTAAATCTACCTAATGCCAATAAACATGATGCTACTAATACATCTGAATATATAGGTAAACCTGGTGATGTATTTGCTTGTGATGGACACGTAGCTTTAAATATTAAATATGTTAGTGGTTCTGATCCATACTATATTGTTATAGAAGAAGCTGGTAAAGGACTTGCTGTAAATAAATATAAAGTTAATGGTAGTTATATTAAAAAGTATAAAATTGTAGATATGTCATACTATTATCAAAATGAAAAAACAAATAATTTTGAAGCTGCATTTAAAAATGGTTTAATAAAATATCAATAGGAAGGTGTTAATATGTTTAAAAAGTTTTTAGTTGTTACTTTATTAGTAGTATTTTTAACTGGTTGTGAAGCAACTTATGATTTAGATGTATCTGATGGCTTTTTGGAAAGTACTACAGCCATACCTACAACTGCTGATGATTTATATATGATTTTAAATTATTCAACTAATATACCTGCATTTACAACTGATAGTTTTGATCCAGAGGATGATGACGTATATGAAGATGTTGAATACTATAATTATTCATATATTAATAATGAATCACTTAATTTAAATTATAAATATAATGATAAATATAAATTAAGTACAATAGCAAAACAAACACTTCCTAATCTAACAGTTTCATCTGATAAAACTGTTAGAATTCATGCATCAGGTGATCTGAATTGTTTTAAACAATACGATGCTTTAGAGAAAGTAACAATCAATATTAAAGTTCCTTATGAGATTGTTTATCAAAATGCTGATTATGTAAATAATGATGTATATACATGGGTTGTTACTAAAGATGATTTATCTACTACTATAGATATTGAATATAATAATCCAGATTATAAGGGTAAAGAGAATCCTGTTGATCCAAACAAAGATGACGACCCTAACAATAAAAATGATGAACCTAAAAATGACTCAAAAAGCAAGAAAAATAAAAAAGCTGATAACACATATGTTTTATTATTATCTGGTTTGTTTTTTATAGCACTTTTTGGTATAATAATTTTTGTAAATAAGTTTAAGAAAACAAATTAATAAATATTAAAATGTTTATATAAATATTTGGAGGAGTTAGTCTTGAAATTTAAAATTGAAAAAAAAGATTTTATAATTTTTATATGCTATTCAATTTTACTTTTATATCTATGTTGTGTAGCCGTTTTAAATTTTTCTTCACTTGCAAGTGAGGGGTCTTTTTATGGATTAGTTCCTTTTAAAGCTTTTGTTCCTCCTTATGTTGGAGTAACTATTGGTTTATTCATAGCTGGTGAAGTAGCTGTATTTACTAGTGTATCTTCATATATATTTAGTAAAGATAAAAAAGGTGAAAAGGTTATAAACTTTAAGAAAAAAGAATCTGATGGTTATGCCGAGTGGGGTACTAGAAAACAAATTATTAATGAAAAAGATGTAGAAAAAGTAAATCCCAAATCTGATAAGATTGATGCTGCAGGTATTACGCTTTTAAATAATGGTAAAGAAATATATGTTGATAATGGTGAAACCCATAATTTAATTATTGGTTCTACTGGTTCTGGTAAAACTGAAACTATTGTTAAACCAATGGTTAAACTTTTAGCAAGACATGATGAATCAATGATCATTACCGATCCTAAAGGTGAAATTTACAAGGAAACAGCAGCTTTATTAAAAGAAAAAGGATATAACGTTGTTCTTTTAAACTTCCGTGAACCTGAACATGGTAACTGCTGGAATCCACTAGAAATGCCATATAATTATTTTCATAATGGAAATAAAGATAAAGCACTAGAGCTTCTAGATGACGTTGCTATGAATATTTTAAAAGATCCTAATAGTAAAGCTGAACCATTCTGGGAAGATTCAGCTGCTGACTATTTCTCAGGATTAACTCTAGGTTTATTTATGGATGGTAAACCTAAAGAAGTAAATATTTCTTCTGTTAACTACATGAGTGCAATGGGTGAAGAAAGATTTGGCCCTAAAACATATTTACAAGATTATTTTACTTCTAAAGGTGAAGACTCTAACGCATATATTTTAGCATCTAATACTATAAATGCTCCAACTGATACTAAAGGTTCAATTTTATCTACTTTTAGGCAAAAAATTAGAGTATTCTCATCACGTGATTCTTTAAATGAAATGCTTTCTCAAAGTGATTTCGATATGAAAAGAATAGGACGTGAAAAGACTGCAGTCTTCATGACAATTCATGATGAAAAGAAAACATATCATGGACTTTTAACAATATTTATTAAACAGTGTTATGAAACATTAATTGATGTTGCTCAAGAAAATGGTGGAGAATTAACATATAGGACAAACTTTATTTTGGATGAGTTTGCAAATATGCCACCACTTAAAGACGTTGATTCAATGGTTTCAGCTGCTCGTTCAAGAAAGATAAGATTTACATTTATTATTCAAAACTTCTCACAACTTACTAGTGTTTATACTAAAGAAGTTGGAGACACTATTAAAGGTAACTGTGGTAATTTAGTTTACTTAATGAGTACTGAGCTTTCTGCTTTAGAGGAAATAAGTAAACTTTGTGGTGAAGTAAAAGCAAAAGATAAAGATAAAAGTGCAACAAGACCACTTATATCAGTTACAGATTTACAAAAAATGAAGAAATTTGAAGTTCTTCTTATAAGACAAAGAGGAAATCCATTTAAAACTAAATTAGTACCTGACTTCCAAATGAACTGGGGTAAAGTATATCCTAAATCAGAATATCCAACAAGACAAAAGAATACTGTTGAATTATTTGATGTTAAGAAATTTGTTACTGATTATAAGAAAAAACAAATGGAAGAATCTGGTGAAGGTATGATGCCTTCAGGAAATCCATTTATGCCTAATTCATTTATGCGTCCAAGCCCATTTGGAGGTGGAATGCCATTTGGTGGTGGATCTAATCCATTTGCAAATAAACCTTCAGTTCCTAGTGCTTCATTCTTAGATACTGGAAAACCAGTTGATTTAGATGCTATGATGAAGGATATTGATCGAAGACTTGCAGAACTTGATGAAGAAGAGAAACGTGAAAAAGAAAAAGCTAAAGCTACTAATACAGAGATTTTAAATTTATTTGATAAAAAAGATTCATCAGATTCAGTTAAACCATCAAATGCTGATTTACCAAATAAAGTAGTTAATAATAAAGAACCTGAAGAAGAAATATTATTTTTAGATGATGATGAAGTTCTTGATGCTCCATTAAGTGCTTATCAAACTATGGATAAACTTGAAAATAAAGAGATTATGTCTAAACCAGAACCGGTAAGTACTCCAAGATTTATTAAACAAGAAAATGTTAATGTTAGTAAGCCAGTTACTAACATTAAACCTGAATTTAAAGCTGAAGAACCTAAACCATCTAATAATACTCCAGAAGACATTGATACATTAGATGATGTTATAAATGATAAACCTAAGATTAATGTTGATGCTGATAGCATTATTGTTAATGATAATTTAATAACTGATGATGAATTCTTTGATGATTTCTTCTCTGAATAGAATATAAAAAAACTCCATATGAAAATATGGGGCTTTTTTTATATCATTTTATAGGTTTATATTATATTTATACTTTTTTATTTTTAATATTTTATATTAGGTGGATAAATATATGAAAAGTATAAATATAAAAGATTATAAGTCTTATATGGGTAAATTAATAGATGTTAGACCTAAATACGAATATATTAAAAAAAATATACCAGGTTCTATTAATATACCTTATGATGATTTAATATTTAATCATCATAAATATTTAAATAAAAATGAAAGTTATTATTTAATATGTAGCGGAGGAGTAAAAAGTAGAAAAGCTACAAATATATTAAGTGTATATGGTTATGATGTAACAAATGTCATTAAGTAGTATAGTATACTGTAAAATACTTATTAAATTACATACAAATGTTGTATAATATATATGTGATTATTATGGCATGGATAAATAGTATAAACAATATATTAAATAATTATTTACAAGCTGCTGGTATATGGGGTGGAGTTCTTTGTTGTTTATTAATAATACTAGAACCTCTTTTTCCAGTATTACCAATGTTTTTGTTTGTAACAATTAATTTACTTGTTTTTGGTACAGTGCTTGGCTTAATAATATCTTATATATGTACTGTTTTAGGTTGTTTACTTTTTTATATTGTATTTAATAAACTTTTAAGTAAGAAAGCATATAAGTTTTATAAGGATAAAAAGAAACTTAATAGTTTAGTAAATAAATATAAAGATATTAAAATAGAGACATTAACAACCATTATATCTATGCCTTTTACACCAGCATTTATGATTAATTTACTAGCAGCTGTATCTAATATGCCACTTAAAAAATATATGACTGCTGAAATAATAGCGAAGATATTTATTACTATATTCTGGGGATTCTTTGGTTTTAGTTTAATTAAGTGTTTAACTCATCCACAATATTTTATTGTAATTGGTTTAATGCTTTTAGGTGGTTATATTTTAAGTAAAGTAATTAGTAGAAAATATAATTTAGAATAGGAGCTTTTTATGATTGAATATGTTATTATTGGACTTCTTGCATTAATTATACTTCTTTTATTAGGAGTACTTTTAAGAAATAATGGTTCTAATGATTTAACTGAGAGAATGGGAAGAGTAGAAACTAATATTGCAAAAGATATAGGTGATTTTACTAATGATTTTTACCGTGAACTTAGAGATGACTTTGATAAACTTAATGAAAGAATTGAAAATAAGTTATCAAGAATTAATGATCAAGTTAATGAAAGATTAGATCAAAATTTTGAAAAAACTAATAAAACATTTAATAGTGTTATTGAAAGACTTACAAAAATAGATGAAGCACAAAAAAAGATTGATTCACTTTCTACAGAAATTGTTTCACTTCAAAGTGTTTTAACTGATAAAAAAACTAGAGGTACCTTTGGTGAAGTAAATCTTCAATATATCTTATCAAATATATTTGGAGATCATAATGATGGTATTTATGAAATGCAACATAAGCTATCTAATGGTTTTATAGCTGATGCTATTTTATATGCTCCAGCGCCTCTTGGAACTATTGCTATTGATAGTAAATTTCCTTTAGAAAACTATGAAAGAATGACTGATAAATCACTTGGTGCTGAAGAAAGAAAAATAGCTGAAAAACAATTTAAAATTGATTTTAAAAAGCATATAGATGCTATAGCAACTAAATATATATTACCTGGTGAAACTGCAAGTGAAGCAATTATGTTTTTACCTGCTGAAGCTATTTTTGCAGAAGTAAATGCATATCATCATGACTTACTTAAAGATGCTTATAATAAAAAAGTATGGATTACAAGTCCAACAACTTTAATGAGCACTTTAACTGTTATTTCTATGATTCTTAAAAATATGGAACGTGATAAGTATGCTAAAATTATTCATGATGAACTAAATAGATTGAGTATTGATTTCACAAGATATAAAGAAAGATGGGATAAATTATCACGTAATATTGATACTGTTAATAAAAGTGTTAAGGAACTTCATACTACTTCAGAAAAGATTTCTAAAAGATTTGATACAATCAACAAAGTTGATGTTACTTCACTTAAAAATAGTTTTAGCGATGATTTAGAAGAAGAGGAAGACTTACTTTCTTTAGATCAAGATAATGTAGAATAATATATTAAATAAATAATTATAAGAAATATTGAAACAATATTTCTTTTTTTATTTTTCAAATTATTTATATTAAATGAAAGCAAACCTATTATTAAAACCCCAATAATTGTTTTTATATTGGCATCTAAAATATTGTTTATACCTAACATAAATAGTAGAGTAACAATAGATGGTATCAAAATAATTTCAATTGGTATTTTTAAATTATAGTTATTTTTTATTAGATATATTGGTGTTATTGGTAAAAAAATATAACTAATAAATATAAATATTTTTATTAATCTATTGTTAAAATATATTTTTTTATAACTTAAATAAATATAAATAACTGAGAGTATGGCAGCCATTATAATAAGCATAATATTATAGCTAATAATTGTTTTAAAGATATCAATTATTATAATTACAACTAGTTTTAATAATTCTTTTATATTAATCTTTTTAATTGAATTAACTATAATCTTTAATATTATTCCTAATAATATTGCTATAAAAAATGCTTTATTATTGGTGTAAAAAAATATGTAATTAATAATTTTGTATATTGATTTTATATTTAAAAGATATAAAAAGTTTTTAATTATAAAAATATATATAATATAAAATAACAATTTTTATCACCTAATTAAATATAATTATTTAAGGAGGATTTATGCTTAAAATAATATATAAAATGATAGGTTTAATTTATACAGCATTTTTACTTTTTATTTTTTTTATAAATTTTAATTTATTAAGTTTTAAGGAAAAATTTTATTTAAGAGTGTTTTATTCAATAAGAATTAATTTTATTTATTATCTTTTTTATTTAATATATATATTTATATATATTAAATATATATATAAGAAGAATATAAAATAATAAAGTGAGTATAATAAATCTATAAAGGTGAACAATGAAAAAAATATTTTTTTTATTTATTATGGTTTTACTTACTGGATGTAAAAATAACATATCAGCAAGCTCTGTTGTAACTAATTATTTAAATTCTTATAAAGCATTAGATAAAACAATTGATAAAGAAATTGATGAAGCACTAGATAATATAGATGATTATAATATAAAACAAAAAAACACTTATAAAAGTATATTGAAAAGACAATACAAAAGCTTAGAATATGATATCTTAAAAGAGGAATATGATGAAAACAAAGTCCTTATAACTGTTAATATTAATGTTTATGATTTGAACAAAGCTGAAGAAGAAGCAATTGATTATTTGTCTGAAAATCTAAATTTATTTTATGATCCAAATAATAATTTTGATAACGAAAAATATCTATCTTATAAATTAGATTTAATGAAAAAGACAAACAACAGAATTGATTATGAAATAATTTTTTATTTAGAAAAAATAAAAGGGAAATGGGTATTAGAGCAACCAACAGAAAGTGATTTAGAAAAAATAAGTGGAACATACATAAATGAATAATTATTTTTATTAATCATATTATTAACTATGAAAAAAATCATAGTTTTTTTATTTGTTTTTTTAATTAATGTGCAAAGGATAAATGCTTCATATGTTGTTTTAAATCAAGATGATAATATGGTAATAGAAGGATCTAATATACATGAGAAAAGATTAATAGCATCAATTACTAAAGTCATGACAGCTTATATAGTTATAAATAATAGTAATTTAAATGATATAGTTACTGTAGGAGAAGAGGTAAATCAAGCACATGGAAGTTCTATTTATCTTGTTAAAGGAGAACAACTTACTGTTAATGATTTATTATATGGAATGATCTTAAGAAGTGGTAATGATGCTGCAATTGTCTTAGCTAAATACGTTAGTGGTTCTATAGATGAATTTGTTAAACTTATGAATAGTGAAGTAATTAAATTAGGACTTAAAAATACAGTTTTTATGAATCCAACGGGTCTTGATGATGACATAAAGGGAAATATATCAACTGCTTATGATATGGGAGTTATAACTAATTTAGCTATGAAAAATAAGATATTTCGCAAAATTTTTAAAACAAAGCATTATAAATGTAAATCTAATATAAAATCTTTTGATTGGTATAATAAAAATAAAACCTTATATAATTATAAATATACTACCGGTGGAAAAACAGGATATACTAAAAAAGCTTATAGAACTTTAATAACTACAGCAACTAAAGATAATATTGATTTAACTATTGTATCTTTAAATATGAGCGATGATTTTAATTTTCATAAAAATAAATATATAGATATTTTTAACAAGTATAAAAAATATTTAATTATCAATAAATATGATTTAAATATAAATAATAAATTTTATAAAAAAAGAAAATGTTCTTTTTTTATGAAAAATAATTATTATTATTTAACAAAAAAAGATTTGTTAAAAAATTTAAGAGTTGAATATGTTTTAAATAAAGATGTTAGTTTAAAAAACAATATTATTGGTAGTGCTTATGTATACGACAAGAACAAAATAGTTTTTGAAGATCCAATCTATTTAAAGTGTATAGATAAATAAAAATATTATCATCTTTTTTTATTTTTTTCTTAATTATGGTATAATTTTTTTGGTGATACAAATGGAGCGTCTACAGAAAGTAATAGCAAACTATGGGTACACATCAAGAAGAAATGCAGAAAAACTTATTACTGATGGAAGAGTAAAAGTTAATGGCATTAAAGTTACATTACTTGGGACTAAAGTAAGCGGAACTGATATTATTACTATTGATGATGTGGTTATTAATAAAGAAGAAAAAAAGGTGTATTATTTACTTAATAAACCTAGAGAAGTTATTTGCTCAGCATCTGATGATAAGGGTAGGAAAACAGTTGTTGATATCATAAATTCTGAGTACAGAATATATCCTGTTGGAAGACTTGATTATGATACGACTGGTTTAATTATTTTAACTAATGATGGGGAACTTGCTAATTACTTAATGCATCCTAAAAATGAAGTTAAGAAAACATATCTTGCCAAAATTGAAGGACTTCTTAGTAAAGATGATATTGTTAGTTTAAAAAAAGGTATTGTTATTGATGGAAGAAAAGTTGATACTTCTAATTTTAAAATTAAAAGTAAAAATATAGAAAAAAATACATCTTTGGTTGAAATAACTATTGTAGAAGGAAGAAATCATATTGTAAGAAATATTTTTGCTAGCTTACATCATGATGTTATAAAATTAACACGTACGCATTATGCTTTTTTAGACATTCATAATTTAAAATCTGGGGAGTATCGACTTCTTACATTAAAAGAGATTAAAAGATTGTATAGCATTTAAAAAAGCCACTTTAAAGTGGCTTTTTTTAATTATTTACAATCACAGTTTTCGCATCCACAATCGCAGTTTTCATCATTTGTGCAATCAGAGCAGCAATTACATTCATCTTTAGAGCAACTATTACCTTCACCTTTAGTAATAGCACCAGTAGGGCATGATTCTAAAGCACTAGTTAAATTTGCTGAATCTAGATTTTCATTACTAATAACGCTTGACAAACCGTTATCGTTAAAATCAAAATGTTCTGGATCTATTGCAACGCAAGCTCCACAACCAATACATTGTTCTTCATTTACATTAATTTTTTCCATTTTTCTTCACCATTAATATTATAAAAAAAATAATATATAAAATCAATTATATTATTTAAAAATAGTTAAATATATGTTATTATTTTATTAGATTGGGGTGCTATAAAATGCAAACAAGGATGGAAAAGTACACTGATGCACATGAAGAACTTGGATCTAGATCTAAGAGAAATGAAGAACTTTATAAAAGCATTTCAAATGAGGAACTAGATAAATATACTATTAAAACAAACGCGACTGTACTAAGTGATAATGGCACAAATATTGATATTGATCACATTAAAAGAATTTTAGAAACAAGATATAATGAAGCCCCTAAACGTAAGTCAATAACAATACCTGAAGAGGTAAATGATAACGATATAACTCAAGTTGAAACAAAAGAATATGATATTAATTTAATATTAGAAAAAGCTAAAGAACAAGAAAACGTTGATTATGAGAAAAATCGTTTTAAAAAATTAAGAGATACACAATATGATATATTAAGAGATTTAAATATTGATGGAAGGTCTGCTGATAATGAGGATGCTAAAGTAGATAAAGATGAATTACTTGAACTAATTAATACCATCACACAAAAAGAATTAGAAAATAAAAAGGGGTCTGATGATCCACTTGATTTATTTCCTGATTTAAAAGGTGATGATAATACAGTAGTACTTGATGGAATGCAAGAAGAAATAACTGATAAACTTGCTAATGCTCCAATTGAAGAAGATGAAACATTAGATAAATCTTTTTATACTACTACAACATCATTTACTCAAAGTGATTTTGATGATTTTGATGATTTAAAGAAGGAAGTTAAAGGTCATAAACTTATTTTAATTATTCTTACGATAGTTATTATTGGTGGTTTATTATTTGCAATATTCTTTCTACTAAACAATTTTTTAGGTATTAATTTCTTTAAAAAATGATAATTTATTATCATTTTTTTCATATTATTAAATATGTTAAGAAGAAAATATATAATACTTATAAATTTTATAATTATTTTTATCCTTTTCTTATTTTATATTTTATATTTTGGTAGTAAATATATTAAAAGACTAGATGCTTTTATATATGAAAATAATAAAATTATAATAAAAAATGAATTAAATACTTTTATTAATAGTATAAGTAATCTTGATTATAATAAAGTATATAATTTTCAATATAATGATAAAAAAGAAATTATTGGAGCAAATTATAATATAAATTATATTAATAAATATATTGTTAAATATACAAGTGAATTTAAAAATAATATTAAACATATTTTATATAGTAAATATGTAAACAACTATTTTAAAAAATTAAATATAAATAATAATACATATCTTGTAGTACCAATTGGTATTGTATCTAATAATCCTTTTCTATATAATTTTGGACCTAATATATTTTTATCTTATGACTTTTTAACAACATATAATTTCTACTTAGATTTTGATGCAAAAAATTATGGCCTTAATAACACACTTGTAAACTTGTACCTAACTGTTGAAGTTGAACAAAGTATTTTTAAGCCTACACTTGAAACAAAAAATAAAACTAAATATCGTTTTTTAATTTCATCTCAAATAGTATATGGAAGATTTGCTGATTTTTTAAGTGCAGGAATTAATATGAAAAGCAGTAATTTATGATATAATTAAAGAGGTGATATATATGAAAACTATTAAGATTAATAATAAAAAATATGAAATAATTAATGATGATAATGACGTAATAGATATTGAATTACTTAATGAAAAAATAACAGATTATTTTGATGAGTTTGATTATATTGTTGGTGATTATGCCTATAATAAATTAAGATTAAAAGGATTTAATGATAAAGGCAATAAGCATTATAAACCAATAAATGATATAGCAAATTTAGATAAATATATAAGTGATTATTGTGCTTATGGTTGTAAGTGGTTTTGCATAAAAAAAACCAGTAATAATGATTGATTTAAAATTGTACTTTTGATATAATGCTAATGAGAATAGGAAGGGATAAATATGACAAAGGTAAAACTAAACCTAGTATCTGGAAATATTCAAGAAAGAGAAGTTGTTACAGCTTTTAAATATAATGATGTTAAATACATTATTTTTGATGGTGAAAGTACTGGATCAATGGGACTTCCAATTATCTTAGTATGTAAGGAAGTTTTAGGTAAAGTAGTTGGTATAACTGATGCTGAAGAGTGGAAGAATACAAAAGAATGTTTAAAGAAAATAATCTCTGGTGAAAAAATTGAATATGCTAGTGTTAATTCAGAATTAAAAGCAGATGATATATATTATCGTCAGTTAACTCTTCCAGTTGCATCATTTGATGCTCTTAAGAATTCATATGTTATTCCAGATACAAGTGAAGTTGGTAGTGATGCTTCTAATGCTACACCAGTATTTGAACAAATTGTACCTGAAGACATTACAAAAACTGATATATCTTCAATTAATCCTGTTCCAGCTGATACATTTAATAATCCTCAATTAAATAATGAACCAGCTGTAACTAGTGAACCAGTTCCTTCAAGTATTCCTGCAGTTGAACAAGCAGTACCTGTTGTAGAAAAACCAGTAGAGGAATATAATTTAAATGAAGCATCTTCAAATGTTGCTCCTGCAATTAATAATTATGACGAATTAAAAAATGAGTTTTTAAAATCAGCTGAAAAATTATTTGATGAAATATATAATAAGATTAATCATAATGATTAATCTTTTTTTATATAATTAATTAAGTGATTATATGAAAAACCTAATTGATTATTTATATAGCATTGATATAACTAATATAGATAAGCATGATTATTATTATTTATTAAAGGATAATCATACTACTTATCTTTTTTCAAAATATAATCATTATCGAGATTTTGATTTTATTTACAATATATGTGATGAACTTAATAAACACTATTTTTATGTATATAAATTAAAGAAAAATATATATAACAATATTCTTTCAACTATTGATAATGAGAAATACTATTTACTTGATATTGGTTTAAACTATGATAATGAATTGGATTTTTATGAGATGGTTAACTTTTATAAACGGTCTAGTGTTTTTTTAAATAGAAATTTTAATTTTAAGTGTAACTGGGATATTTTATGGGAAAATAAAATTGATTATTTGCATTTACATGCAAATAATTATCTTGTTTCTAATAAAAATATCGCACCATTATTTTTTTATTATTTAGGATTAGCAGAAAATGCACTTATATATGTTAAAACAATTGAAAAGAATATTGGGTTTTCCATAAATGATCGAATATCTTTTACTCATAGGAGGATGCCTGCGCACATAAAGAATCTTTTCTTTTATAATCCCTTTAATTTGATGATTGATCTTGAGGTTAGGGATATAGCAGAGTATATTAAAAGCATGTATTATAGTGATTTGGATTATATAAATGATCTTGAGTATTATTTAAAAACTAATTTATTAACAAAGTATTCGGCATCGATGCTTTATGCAAGGATTGTTTATCCAAGTAATTTTTTTGATTATTATGAAAATAAAAGTGAAGAATATTTTTCTGGTAAGTTTAGTGATACGAACAGTTATGAAAGTTTTATAAAAAAAACATATGAATTAATTAATTCACATGTTAATATTGATAAAATTTCTTGGTTATAATGTTACGTTTATTACACCTTTAATTTCAGGAACTTCTTGTTTAATCATTTCTTCAATTCCTTCGTTTATTGTCATGTCTTGATGCATGCAATCTTGGCATGCTCCTGTAAGCTTAACATAAACGTATCCATCTTCATATTTTATATATTCAATATCGCCACCATCCATATTTAGATATGGTCTTATATTTTCGATTAATTCTTTAATTTTATCTTCCATATTTCCTCCAATATAATTATATATCTTTAGCTTGTTTATGTAAACTTTATATGCTAATATAACTTTGAAGGTGTTATTAAAATGTATAAAGTAGACGATGTTATTAACTGTACTGTTTGTGGAATTGAAAAGTATGGCATATTTATTAGAACAGAAGATGATTATACTGGATTGATTCATATCTCTGAAATTTCAAGTGATTTTGTTAGAAACGTAAGTGATTATGCTAAAGTAGGGGAAAAGATTAAATGCCAAGTTCTTGAAGTAAACGACGAATTGAAGCAGTTAAAATTAACAATAAAACATTTAAATTTTAAAGAAGGTTATTCACGTGAAGAAATATCAAAACTTGATTCTGGATTTGATACACTAAAGAATAATCTTCCAAAATGGATAGAGGAGAAAAAGCAAGAATTCTCTGATAAAAAATAAAAAAATCACCATGTTGGTGATATTTTTTATATTGGTGCCCAAGGCCGGACTTGAACCGGCACGAGCTTTAACACCCGCAGGATTTTAAGTCCTGTGCGTCTACCTATTCCGCCACTTGGGCAAGGCACTGTCTTATTAATTAAGACTATTTAAGTATAATATGTATTTTAGTTTTTTTCAAGTGTTTTTTAATAAAATTGGTCTAAATTTCTGAGGTTTATTCATAAAATATAATTGACATGGTTTTTAAACTTATGTTATAATCTTTTTGTGTCTGGAGGAATACCCAAGTCCGGTTGAAGGGACTGGTCTTGAAAACCAGGAGGTCGCGTAATCGGCGCAGGGGTTCGAATCCCTTTTCCTCCGCCACTTAAATATCGCGGGATGGAGCAGCTCGGTAGCTCGTCGGGCTCATAACCCGAAGGTCGTAGGTTCAAATCCTTCTCCCGCAACCAATTTGGTTCCGTAGTGTAGCGGTTATCACGTCTGCCTGTCACGCAGAAGATCGCGGGTTCAATTCCCGTCGGAACCGCCATGTTGGCTTCATAGCTCAGTCGGTAGAGCAGAGGACTGAAAATCCTTGTGTCGCTGGTTCAATTCCCGCTGGAGCCACCATTTTATAAATTAAGCCATCATGGCTTTTTTTTATGTTTCATTTACGAAAATGGAACTATTTTTTTTATTAATTATCATATATAAATCAGATTTTGTCCTTGTTAGTGCAACATAAAATAACCGACGTTCTTCTGCGTGCCGTATTGGTTCGTTACAATTAATAAGTTTTTCCTCAATTTTTAAAACTTTACTTGAAGGAAATCCATTATTTCCTGATGTTAGATTTATGATAATTACAACATCAGCTTCAAGACCTTTGGCACTATGAATTGTCATGAAACGAATATTTTCTTTTGTTATACCATCTATTATAAATTTATTATTAACATAATTTATTCTTTTTGATGTGTAATTGTTGATATCATAATTATTTCTTGATAATATCAACACTTCTTTATTCTCGGGAATCTTTGTAAAAATCTTATATAAACATTTAGAATTATTCATTGTGTATATTTTTTTGTATATTCCTTTATTATTATTGTTTGAAATAATTGTTTTTTTAATTTGCATTTTATTTTTTAAAATAAACTTAGTTGATATATTAATTATTTTTTGTGGACATCTATATGTATTTTGAATAAAGTATTTTTTTGCATTTTTATATCTTTTTTCAAAATCTAAAAATAAAGAAATATTTGATCCACTAAAGCGATATATAGATTGCCAGTCATCACCGACAACAGTTAAAATCGCATGATTTTTATTTACTAAGGCTTCTAGAAATTTTTCCCTTATAAATGATATATCTTGATATTCATCAACTAGAATATGCTTGTATTGTGGATAGATTCGAGTACTTTTAATGATACGGGTAGCTTTAATTATAATATCGTCAAAATCAAGTAAATTATTTTCTTCCAGATCTATTTGATAAATGTTAAGAATTTTAGTCGCGCAGTATATTAATATTTTTTCTGTTTTACTAAATTTTTTCGATTGTAGATTTTTAATTTCTACATTATTTGTTTTTATAATTTTACAGATGTTTTTAAGTGTGTTTGATAGACTTGTTGAACTATCTGATAATAATATTTTTTCATATCTCTTATCACTATATTTGCTTGTTTTATCACTGAATCTATAATATAGGTATTTTTTAAGTTTATCAGGAATATTTTCTAAAAATTTTCTTATAACATCATAAATTATATACTCATCAGCTATATCATAATCTTCTTTAATATATTCTAGGGCTAGCTTATGAAATGTTAATATTTTAATATTATATTTACATTTTTCTTTTAAATTATTTACAGTTTCATTTGTAAACGATATAGCAAGTATTTCTTTTTCATTTACACCTGATGTTATTATTTTTTTTATCTTTTTTAGAAGTGTAGTCGTCTTTCCACAGCCGGCTCCAGCAATGATTATTGAATGATTTTTTAAACAATCAGATGCTTTTTCTTGATCGATATCATTTTTCATTTTACTTTTTCCTTTCGTCTTTAAATACAAAAATGTAATGTTTATGATAAAATTAAATATAATGAATAGAGGTGTCATCATGTATAGGCAAACATATTTAGAAGTTGATTGCTCAAAGTATAGAAGTAATCTTAAAAAGATTATGCAATTTAATAAAAACTATAAATATTATTTTGGAGTTGTTAAGAATAATTGTTATCATCATGGGCTTTATCTTGTCAGAATTATGAAAGAATTAGGAATAAACTATTTTGCTGTTTCTTCCATTGAGGAAGCTTTAGATGTTCGTAAGTATGATGACTCTACGCCAATTCTTTGTTTGGAGCCAGTAGACTTAGATTATGTTTATGATGCTATTAACAATAATATAACGTTAACAATTTCTTCACTTGATGAAGCTAAAAAATTATCAAGTTTAAAGTTTTCAGATAAATTAAATATTCATTTTAAAATTGATTCTGGAATGAATAGATTAGGTTTTAAATCAAAATATGAACTTAAAAACGCTTTTGATGAATTATCAAATCATAATAATATTTTCATTGAAGGAATTTATACTCATTTTGCAACAGAAGGTTTAAACGATAAATTCTATGATATTCAAGTTAAAAACTTTTTAGATATTACATCACTAATAGATTTAGGTAATATACCTATTGTTCATGTTGATAGGTCATATACATCACTTATTCATGAAAAACACAACTTTGCTAATGGATTTAGAATTGGTTTAAGTATGTACGGTTATTTACCAGCTGTAAGTAGAAAATATAACAAAAGAAATATTTTTTCTCTTGAATTAAAACCAGTATTATCATTATTTTCTAGTGTTATTGCTTTAAGAAATGTATCTAAAGGTGAATTTGTTGGATATGGAGCTAGGTATAAAGCTAAATATGACACTATTATTGCAACAATTCCTTGCGGCTATGCTGATGGTGTTTCTTTAGATTTTAAATATGTATATATTAAAAACTATAAATACAAAATTGTTGCAGAATGTATGGACATGGTAATGATTGAGGTAGATGATCAAGTAAAAATAGGGGATAGAGTTGAATTTTTTGGTATAAATCAATCAGCAAGTGAAGTTGCTAAACGTATAAAGATCATAGACCATAAGTTCCTTAATTTATTTTCTAATCGCGTTCCTGTTGTATATATCGACGGAAAAAGTTCTTTTGAGGTTAAATATTAGTTAATATTTGTACTTTTTTTGAAAACACTATTGACTTATTTTCATTAAAATGATATATTTATTTACGTCCAGAGAACGGGCGATGTCGGGCGTTTAGCTCAGTTGGTTAGAGCACTTGCCTTACAAGCAAGGGGTCATAGGTTCGAGTCCTATATCGCCCACCATTTTTTTGCCGAAATAGCTCAATTGGTAGAGCAACTGACTTGTAATCAGTAGGTTACGGGTTCAATTCCTGTTTTCGGCACCATCTTTTTTTTGGAGGGATAGCGAAGTGGTCAAACGCGGCAGACTGTAAATCTGTTCCTTCGGGTTCCATGGTTCAAATCCATGACCCTCCACCACTTTTTAATGCCTCGTAGCCAAGTGGTAAGGCATCAGACTTTGACTCTGACATTCCGCAGGTTCGAATCCTGCCGAGGCAACCATATAATGTCCCGTTAGCTCAGCTGGTAGAGCATTTGACTTTTAATCAAAGGGTCCCGAGTTCGAATCTCGGGCGGGACACCATTTTATTAGTAAAGCTGTAAAGCTTTTTTTATTTGATTAAATCTTGCATTTTCAAATATTATATAATATAATGAATATGCGTGAAAAAAGTGTTTTGCGCTCTTAGCTCAATTGGATAGAGCGTTAGACTACGGATCTAAAGGTTAGGGGTTCGACTCCCTTAGGGCGCACCATTTATTTTCGAGAAGTAGCACAGCTTGGTAGTGCACTTGGTTTGGGACCAAGGGGTCGCAGGTTCGAATCCTGTCTTCTCGACCATTTTAGTTTTATAAGAACCGTTATGGTTCTTTTTTTGATTCCTTCAATAATATATATATTCTATTAATTCATGATTTCCTTTTTTTGATAACTATGATATTCTTTTTTTGGTGATAGATATGAATCCCGATTTAAAATTAGTTCTTGATTCTATAAATAGTAAAGGTTATAAAGCGTTTGTTGTAGGTGGATATGTTCGTGATTATTTAAAATATAATAAAACAAGTACTGATATTGATATTGCAACAGATATTCCTTCAAAAGATGTTCTAGATTTATTTTCACAATTTAATCCTAAAGAATTTAAATATGGAACAGTAAAGTTTAATATAAACAACTTTAATTTTGATATTGCACATTTTCGAAATGAAAAATTAATTAATAATTCATTATCTGTTGATTTTACAGATTCAATGCATGAAGATTCATTCAGAAGAGATTTTACTATCAATGCTATTTATATGGATACTAATTTAGAATTGACTGATTTTCATAATGGATTGGAAGATTTACAAAATAATCTTTTAAAGTTTATTGGTGATGTAGATATTCGTCTTCAGGAAGATCCAACTAGAATATTAAGATATATTTATTTTCTTACTAAATATGATTTTAAATATGATGAAATTGAATTTAATGTATTAAAAAATAATGCTTTAACATATTTGAATAGATGTAGTTTATTTGATATTAATAAGTATGTTGTCAAGATAATTGAATTAAATAAAGTAGAAAAGCTTTTAAATATATTAACAATGCTTAATATTAAAGAGTTCTTTTTCGAAAATTTTAATTGTAGTTATGATAATAATATTAATTCTTTTTTAATTAATTCAAAATATCGCTTTATGGATCAACTTCCAAATAAATATAAAAAACGTATTTAATATTTATTGACGATTTTTGATTTTATTTATAAAATAGAATTATCGCGTAAATAAAAAATAATTGAGGTGATTTATATGAGTTCAAGTACATATTTTAATGGTTATAATTTTATAGTTAACTCTTTTGTTCTTGAAAAAATTCACTCATATAATCTATCTTTAAATGAGTTTTTACTCCTAATGTATTTTTTAAATACAAATGATAAACATTTTGTTATAACAGATTTAAAAAAGAGTTTAAAACTAAGTAAAGAAGAGATCTTATCATCTTTAAATGTTTTAATAGAAAAAGGTATTTTGTTTCTTGAAACTAAGAAAGATGATAACGGAGTTATTCAAGAATATGTATCTCTTGCAAAGTTTTTTGAGTTATTAGATCATAACGATAAATTAGAAGATGATAAAGTGGAGGAAATAAAAAAGCATATTAAAGATTCTTGCAATTATAATCTTTCTGATTTAGATAATGAGATTATCAAAGCTTGGATAGAAAAAGGTTTTGATGTTGATTTGATTAAAAAGTCAATTGATGAATCAATATATAATGGTTCATTTGATATTAGATATATTGATAATTTACTTTATAATAAAGATATAAATAATAAGAAGGAAGAGAAAAAACCAATTGAACCATTATTTGATTACAATTGGTTAGAAGATGATAAAAAATAAAAAATGCATTTAAAATGCATTTTTTAATTGTTATTATTTTGTTCAGCTTGTGGTGGTTCAATTGGTTGTGTTTGTTCTGGTTGTACTGGAACAGTAGGTGTAATTTTTACTGTAACACTTTGACCAGTACTCATGTTGCTTTTAAATATACTATATGCACTTCTAACAATAAATGTGTATTCATTCTTATCACCAGGAGTTACATATGTATAACTTGTATCATTTGTATAACCTAATACAGTCTCACCACCAGCATCATTTTTAATTGATACTTGGTATCCAAGAGTTCCTATATAAGCATTATTATAGTTTAATCTTCTTTCCAAGTATTTTGTACCATGGTTATCATAGTTTTTATTAAAGAACTCTGTTAAGTAATTAATATCAATAGCAGATGGAGTAGAAATAGCATTCCACTTGATACTAACTGTTGTTCCACTAGCATTTGCTGTTACATTTGTTGGATTTGCAAGTTGACTAAATCTTTGTGATGTTTCAGATGGTTCAGTACCTTTTTTGAAGTATTCAGTTACAATCAAATCTGAAGGAGTAAATGCACTTGGTGATTGAGCAGGGAATGTTTCAAGTTCTACTTTGGCACTTACAACACTTGATGGTTTTTTGAATTTTTCATTTTTTGGATAAACTTTTTTAGCAACTGTTGCCATAACAGCACGTCTTACCTTACCACCAGATGTACTTGTTAAGTACCCCTCTTTTAAATTGTCATAGCCATACCACATAGCGATGCAGTAAGAAGGTGAGTACGTAATATTCCAGTGGTCTGGAGTTGTTCCAGATGGAAGATTTAATTCTTTTAATCTTTGTTTATCAGCTGATGTAGTACCACCTTTAGCTGCAACTTCAGTTCCACTAATATGTATGTTACCACCAACACTTTCGTTTCCTGCTGTAACAAGCATATTTGTAATCATGTATGCAGTTGCATCACTCATAACTTTTTCTTTAGTATATTTGTATTCGTAAACTTTTTCAGTTTCATCATCAACAACTTTAGTAAATGAATATGGTTCAATGTAGTAACCACCACGACCATATGCTGCATATGCTGCTGACATTTGTAATGGATTTACACCATCAAAAGCACCAATTGATGCTGATTCGTAAGGCCCTTCTTCACCATAATCAATTCCAAGTCCATGTACGAAGGTTCTGATATTTTCAATATTATCATCTGCTACGGCTTGGAAAGCTTTAAGAGCAGGAATATTTCTTGAACCAACTAGAGCTCTTCTCATAGTCATAAGTCCTTTAAAACCTCTATCGAAGTTATTTATGCTTTTACCACTACTATATGTGTAAGAGTCATCTAAGAACATTGAATATGTTGAACCATTTAAGTATTCGATATATGGACCGTAATCAAATAATATTTTAGCTGTTGATCCAGGTTGTCTTTTTATATCTGTAGCTCTGTTTAAACCTTTAGCAGTATAGTTTCGTCCACCTGATATAGCAACTATTGATCCATCTTTAACACTGGTAATAGCCATACCAAATTGAACTTTATCATCTGGCCAAGTATAAAGCTCGCCACTTTCAAGTTGGTTAAGTGTTGTTTGAACACTTCTATCTAATGTTGTATATATTTTAACTGGTTTTTTAAATGGATTAATTCCAGTCTTTTCTTCAACGTCTTTTAGAACATAATCTATAAATGCTTGATATTCATTTGTTTTATCTAAATCTCTATTAACAAGAAGTGATTTAACAGAAATATTATCAGCTTCTTCTTTTTCTTCTTTAGTAATATATCCATGTTTAACCATTAAGTTTAGTACAGTAGATCTTCTTTTTTGAGTTCTTTCTGGATATTTATATGGATCATAATATGTTGGGTTTTGGAACATTCCAGCAATCATTGATGCTTCTGCTAAGTTTAAATCAGAAACAGATTTACCAAAGAAATATTGACTGGCTTGTTCTACACCAAATATACCTCCGTAGTTAACACTCTTGTCATTTCCTAACCATTGTGAGTTTAGATAGAACTCAATAATTTCTTCCTTAGTGTAACTTCCTTCAAGTTTAAATACTGCCATATAGATATCAGTAAACTTTCTAACAAGTCCTTTAATACCACTAGCATTTGTACTTGTATAGGTATTTTTTATAACTTGCATGGTAAGAGTAGATGCTCCACCAGCATTTGAATTACCTAGTATTTGACCAAGAGATGCTTTAACAAATCTTGCTGCATCAAATCCATTATGTTGGAAGAATCTTGAATCTTCTGTTGCAATTAACGCATCGATTAGTACTTGAGGTAACTGCTCATAAGTTATAAGTACGCGGTTTTCTTGACCAACTCTAGTAAGCTCATTGCCATCTTTATCATATATTACAGTAGCTTCTTTTTTATATAATTTATTCTTATCAAAATTTGGAGATGAAATAATTATATAAAGAGAGAACACTAATATTAATGTAAGAAAAGCAATTCCTAAAAGAGCAATTATTGATAGTATTAAACTTTTTTTAAACTTTCTTTTCTTTTTAGTTTGTTTAACACCATCAGTTGTTGCAGCCGATTTTTTATTATTTCCTGACTGGCTTTTCTTTTTAATATTTAATTTTGGTAATTTCATTTTATTAACCTCCAATTATTTTATCTAATTCATCTAAATAATTAATTTTAATAAAACCTTTTTGATTAATCTTATAACCATGGGTTTCAATATATTTTAGGGGAATACTTTTTCTTTTCTCATTTTCAATAAAACTAATAATACTTTTTGCATCAATTAAAAAGAAATTTTGATTTATTGAAATAATAAGAAAAACAATTCCTTTATGATTATTTACTGCATATATATGACTTAATTGATTCTTTGAAATGTTAGCAAGAGGAAATGATGTTTTATTTTTTGTTTCCTTTGCATCAAATTCAATATATCTGCCTTTATAAATGCCGTTATAATCTAGTGTAGATGGTTCTTTAAAAAAAGCTTTTGTTATGATTTTTTTTGTTCCATCAGACTTTACATTAACAATACCTATTGGGGTAGGTTTTTTATATATTAATGCAAGATCATTTTCCAAATAATACTTATTAGCCTCGTTAATTAATTCTTCAAGAACCATTCCACGGTTTGCATGAGAAATCGCTTTGTGAAAGGTCTTGCTGCTATTAGGATATCTCATTTTGTTTCACCATAATACATTATAACAAAGTTATAATGAAATTACTAGATTGTTTATTTTTAATAGTGTAATGTGAAAAGATTGATATGTTTTGTCGTTTGTATTTATTTTTGAAAGAAATTATATTAAATTGATTTAAAAAAGGAGATATTTATGAAAATTGATTATGTAATAAATAAGATGATAAATGATGTTGCTCTTGCATGTATGGAGTTTGATTTAAACAAAGTAAAACGTTGTAAAAATTGTAAAAAATAACATATATTTATCACCCCTTAAATATTGACATTTAACGACAAAATAAGTATAATTTTTTGTATCAGTATAGTTAGAGGTGAATAGGATGTATAATGAAAAAATATTTTTAACACCAAAGGAAATACTAGATAAGGAATTTAAAATTGATGCAAGAGGATATCGTCCTCAAGAGGTTGATAAATTTCTTGATATGGTAATTCGAGACTATTCTGAATTTTTAAGTACAATTAAACGTCAAGAAAGAGAAATTAAAGATTTAAATGAAGATAATTTAAAATTAAAACAAGAAATTAGACGTTTAAAGATGACTATTGAAGCTGCAGAAACTGATGCATCTGGTAATCAAAAAAGTATCAGTAACGTTGATATGCTTCGAAGAATTAGTCAACTTGAAAAAATTGTCTTTGGTAAAGAAGATTAATAGTATTATGACAAATGCTGCATATTTTGTTATGTAGAGGAAAGTCCATGCTCGCACAGTCCTGAAATGGCTGTAGTGTTCGTGCTTAGGGAAAAAATAACCTAAGGTAACCTTTGGTTAACGGCTTTGAAATAACCTTAACTGGTTAAAGTAAATATAAAAGTGCCATAGAGACGATGCCTACTCGGAAACGGTAGGAGTGGAACGAGGTAAACCCCACGAGCGAGAAACCCAAATTTTGGTAGGGGAACTTTTACTAGGGAATAATTAACCGATGTAGAGGACCAGCAATGGTAGATAAATATTTGTCGCTTTCTTTTTGAGAGAACAGAACATGGCTTATATAATATTATTATTTTTTTAAAAAAAAGGAGTCGATAATCTTGAATGAGATTGGTAACATTCTTCGTGTTACAAGAGAATCATCTGGGGTTAGTATTGAAGAAGCAAGCAATGATTTAGGAATTAAAGATGTGATCTTAGAAAACATTGAAGATGGAAAAATTGGTTCTTTTCAAGATGTTTTCCAATTAAAAGCATATATTAGTGAATATGCAAAATATTTAGGTCTTGATAGTGAGAAACTAATAGATAGCTTTAATGAATATTTATTTGAGTACACTTCAAAAATTCCTGTTAAGGAAATTGAAAAAAAAGTTAATGAACAAGTAAAAGAAGAAAGAGAAATAGATAAAGTTTGTTCTCCTTACACAAGAGAATCAAAAAGTCATTCATTACTATTTTATAGAGTTATTTATATAACTTTAGCAATTATTGCAATTATTCTTCTTACTTGGTCAATAAAACAAATAACGGTAAATAAACAAGTAACTAATGAAATTAGTTACGTTGGATAGAAGGTGCATTTATGAATTTACCTAATAAGATAACTGTTGCAAGAATTGTTGTTTCAGTCCTTGTTTTACTACTTTTACTTCTTCCTTGGGAAGAAATGGGAGTAACTTTTCCAATATACTCTATTGATGGACATATAATTGTAAGTTTAAAAATGTTTATTGCTGGTGGATTATTTATTCTAGGGTCTTTTTCAGATTTTTTAGATGGACATATTGCTAGAAGTAAAAATCTTGTAACAGATTTTGGTAAAGTAATGGATGCTATTGCAGATAAAATTCTTGTTAATGGAGTTTTAATTATTCTTGCATATGAAGGTATGATATCTGTTATTATTCCTGTTGTAATTATTACAAGAGATACAATTGTAGATTCATGTAAAATGATTTCAGGTAATAAAGGTAAAGTTGTTGGAGCAAGCATTCTTGGCAAAATTAAAACAATTTGTATGATGGTTGGATTAAGTTTAACAATGTTTTACAATCTACCATTTGAAATGTTTGGAATTCCAGTTGCTACAGTTCTTCTTATTGCTGCTACTATACTTTCTGTTATTTCTGGAATACAATATTTTAATAATAGTAAAGAATTATTTTTTTACGATAGATAAAATAATAAAAAACCATTTTTGTTATATAAAAAATGGTTTTTTTGTGCAATAATATATTTAGATATAATTTTTTTGTTATTTGTTTAAAAACCATTTATAGTTTAATATTTTTATGTCGGATTTATATTAGGGAGAATTCTTATGAAAGATAAAAATAAGTTACTTGAACAAGTTATGAAAGATATTGAAAAACAATTTGGTGCAGGTTCTATAATGAAACTTGGCGAAGATGAACATGTTAAAACTGATGTTGAACCTTCTGGTTCACTTGCCTTAGATATTGCAATTGGTGTTGGAGGTTTACCAAAGGGAAGAATTATTGAGATCTTTGGACCTGAATCTTCAGGAAAAACAACACTAGCTCTTCATGCAATTGCAGAAATTCAAAAAAATGGTGGTACCGCAGCATTTATTGATGCTGAACATGCTCTTGATCCTATATATGCAAGAAGTTTAGGTGTAAATATTAATGATTTATTATTATCTCAACCAGATACAGGTGAGCAAGCTTTAGAAATATGTAAAGCCTTAGTTCAAAGTGAAGCTGTAAACATTATTGTTGTGGATTCTGTTGCTGCACTAGTTCCTCAGGCTGAACTTGAAGGAGATATTGGGGATTCACATGTTGGTCTTCAAGCTCGAATGATGTCTCAAGCTTTGAGAAGTTTATCTGGAGCAATTAATAAAACAAACACAATTTGTATTTTTATAAATCAATTAAGAGAAAAAGTTGGTGTTTTATTTGGAAATCCGGAGACAACTCCTGGTGGAAGGGCACTTAAATTTTATTCAAGTGTAAGACTTGATATAAGAAAAGCTGAATCAATTAAAAATGGTGATAAACTTATTGGTAATAGAGTTACTATAAAAGTTGTCAAAAACAAAGTAGCTCCACCATTTAAGGTTGCTGTTGTTGACTTAATGTATGGTGAAGGAATATCTAAAGAAGGCGAAATAATAGATATTGCATCTGATATAGGCATAATTGATAAAAGCGGTGCTTGGTATTCATATGAAGGCAATAAAATAGGTCAAGGTAAGGAAAATACTAAGCTGTACTTAAAAAATAATCCAGACATAAAAAATGATATTTATAACCAAATTAGAAAACATTATGGTTTTGATGAATAGAAAAGTAAAGTATACTTTTCTTTTTTCTTGATAAAGTTTAAAAATCTCTTTATAATTAATTTATGGGTACATTGTTGCCTAATATAAACGTAGGAGGATAAAATGGCTGATTTAAATCCCATTTTAGCTCTTGTAATTGGACTTTTTGTTGGTGGAATTGCAATTTTTGTTGTCAATTTATTAAAAAATAAAAATGTTAATAGAAATGCAAATAAAATTATTGAAGATGCAAAGAAAGAAGCAGATAAACATCGTCGAGATGCTTTAGCTGAATTAAAGGAAGAATCTTATAAATTAAAACAAGAACTTGATGCTGAAATTAAAGAAAAGAAGGCAGAAAGTAAAGAAGCTGAATCACGTCTTTTAGCACGTGAAGGAAGCTTAGATAAACGTGAAGAGTCTCTTCAAAAAAGAGATTTAATGCTTGATGAAAAAGAAAATAATTTAATTAAAAAACAAAAAGAAGTTCAAGACAAAGAAGTTAAAATGGACGAACTTATTAAACAAGAACTTGTTGAACTTGAAAAAATTTCTGGCATGAGTAAAGATAAAGCTAAGGAAATGATTATGAAAAAACTTGAGTCAACTATGGAAAGAGAAATGACTGAGTTTATTAAAGAAAAAGAAGCAGAAGCTAAGTTAGTTGCTCATGACAAAGCAAAGGATTTAATTGTTGGTTCAATGCAACGTTATGCCGAAGATGTTGTTGGTGAACAAACTGTATCTACAATTATATTACCTAATGATGAAATGAAAGGTAGATTAATTGGTAGAGAAGGAAGAAATATAAGAACAATTGAATCTGTTACTGGTGTTGATTTAATTATTGATGACACACCTGAAGCAATTGTTATTTCTTCATTTGATCCATATAGAAGAGAAATTGCTAAGATTACTATTGAAACTTTAATTAAGGATGGACGTATTCATCCAGGAAGAATTGAAGAAGTATATGATAAAGTATGTAAGGACATGGATACTAAAGTAACTGAACTTGGTAATGAAGTAATTTATGATTTAGGATTAACTAAAGTTGATCCTGAACTTGTTAAATTAATTGGTAGACTTAACTTTAGAACTAGTTATGGTCAAAATGTTTTACAACACTCTAAAGAAGTTGCTAAACTTTGCGGACTTATGGCTTCTGAGTTAGGAGAAAATATCAATTTAGCAAAAAGAGCTGGTCTTTTACATGATATAGGTAAAGCAATTGATTCTGAAATTGAAGGAAGCCATGTTGATATTGGTGTTGACATTGCTAAAAAATATCATGAAGATGAAATTGTTGTTAATTCAATAGCATCTCATCATGGTGATGCAAAACAAGACTCAACTATTTCAGTTTTAGTTCAAGTTGCTGATACTTTATCTGCAGCTAGACCTGGTGCAAGAAATGATTCTCTAGAAAATTATATTAAGAGATTAGAGCAACTTGAAGAAATTGGTAATTCATATGACGGTGTTGAAAAAACATATGCAATGCAAGCTGGTAGGGAAGTAAGAGTAATTGTTAAACCTGATGAAGTAGATGACTTAACTTCTCATAAGATTGCACGTATGATGAAAGAAAAGATTGAATCTGAAATGCAATATCCAGGTACAATAAAGATTACTGTTGTACGTGAAACAAGAGCTCAAGAAGAAGCGAAATAATAATAAAACAAACCATTATTTATGGTTTGTTTTTTATTACCTTCTTTGATATAATTATAAATAGAATAGAGGTTGATTAGATGTTTGGTGAACTTATTAAAATCGACGAAAATATCATTGTAGTAAAAAACCTTTCTGGAAAGGTTAATTTACAATGCCTTAATTATCATGTAATCATCCCAGAAGAAAATAGAAATGTTGTTGGAGAAATTATTAATATTTCTTCTAGTGATATTACAATTAACTTAGTTGGTGAGATTGTAAATAATGTTTTTTTACAAGGAATAACACGTAAACCTGGATTAGTAAAAGACATTAGATTTTTATATAAAAGTGAACTTGAACTATTAATTGGTAGTCAAAATGAAGCACCTGGTGAGTTTGAACTTGGTGAATCAGCTATATATACTGGTTATAAGGTAAATGCTAGTATGGAAACTTTCTTTGCTAACCATTTTGCTATATTAGGTAACTCTGGATATGGTAAATCTTGTGGTGTTGCAAGAATACTTCAAAATGTATTTAAAGAAAGAAACAATGCAGTTCCTGAAAAAGCACATATTTTGCTTTTTGATGCTTATGGTGAATATAATCAAGCATTTGATTCTATTAATTTGACACCAACTCTTAATTTTAAAAAATATACAACTGAGTTTAATATGGGTAATGATGATTTATTAAAAATCCCATTATTCTTATTAGATGAAGATGACTATACACTTTTATTAAATGTAGATAGTGTTAGTCAAATGCACGTTATTAAGAAAACTTTAAAACTTATTTATATATTTAATTCTGGTCATAGTGATTTGCTTCAATATAAAAATGAAATTATTGCTAAATGTATTATGGATATTTTATCAAGCGGTAGAAATGCATCACAAATAAGGGACCAAATTGTTGCTGTTTTAACTTCGTATAATACACCTGATTTAAATTTAAATACGATAATTAGCCAACCAGGATATAATCGTACTTTAAGACAGTGTTTAAATATTGATGAACAAGGTAAAATAGCTGCAATTAACTTAGTTATTGATGAACTTCAAAAGTATACTAAAGTTAATTCTGAAGAATTAATACCTGTGTTTGATTTTAACTATACATTAGAAGATTTCTATTATGCTTTAGAGTTTGCTTTAATGAGTGAAGGAACAATTAATAGCCAATCTTCATATGAAAGTAATAATTTACTTAAAAATAGAGTATTAAATATTATTAATAGTGAATATAAAAAATATTTTACAATGGATCAATATATTTCAAGAGAAGAATTTATTAATACATTATTTACATCAAATAATGGTGAGAATGCTCAAATAATTAATATCAATTTAAATAATGTTGATGATAGATTTGCTAAGAATGTTGTTAAAATATATTCAAGAATGATTTTTGAATATGCAGCTAAACTTGAAGATAGGGGAACTTATCCTGTACATATAGTTTTAGAGGAAGCTCACAGATATATTCAAAATGATATAGATGTCTCACTTCTTGGATATAATATTTTTGGAAGAATTTGCAAAGAAGGTAGAAAATACGGAATTATCCTAGGAATGATTACACAAAGACCTTCTGAACTTACAAATACAGTTCTTTCTCAATGTTCAAATTACGTCGTATTTAGAATATTCCATCCAGAAGATTTAAAATTAATTGAAAGTATTTCTATTAATGTTAATAGAGAAGCCCTTTCAAGAATTAAATCATTATCACCTGGTAATGCTTTAGTATTTGGTTCGGCATTTAAAATACCAACATTTGTAAAATTTGCGATGCCTGATCCATCTCCAAAAAGTTCAAGTGTTAATGTAAATAATTTATGGTATTAAAAAAGTTACATAATTTAATATGTAACTTTTTTTATGATTGTTTTACTTCCATTATTACAGGAAGTATAATTGGTCTTCTTCCTGTAAGTTCATTAATAAATGGATGAAGTTCTAAAATAATTTGATTTTTTAAGTCTAGATAACTATAAGGGTTGTTTGTTAAAAAATCTTTAACTATTTCAGAAACTTTGTTTTCAATTTGACTTACAAGTTCCTGGTTTTCATTTACCATAATAAATCCTCTTGTTGTAACATTAGGTTTTATAAGTAATGTTCTTGTTAGTGGATTAATGTTAAGTATTGTTACTAATATACCATCGTGACTCATTAATTTTCGATCTTTAATTACAACTGAACCAATATCTCCAATTCTTGAACCATCAACATAGATATCACCGGCTTGAACTTTTCCACCTTTTTTAGCACCATCTTTTGATAGTTCAACAATGTCACCATTTTGACATATGAATACATTTTCTTTATTCATTCCACAAGACTGTGCTATATTACCATGTTCAGTTAACATTCTGTATTCTCCATGTATTGGCATAAAATATTCAGGTTTAATTAATCTAAGCATCCATCTAAGTTCATCAGCTTTTGCATGACCAGAAGTATGAATGTTTGTAAATTCTGTGTTTGTAAATACTCTTACACCTTTTAAGTATAATTTATTAATAACACGGTTAATACCGGCAGCATTACCAGGTATTGGACTTGATGAAAATACAACTAAATCATCTGGTTGAAGTTGTATTTGTTTATGAACACCATTTGCTATTCTTGAAAGAGCAGCAAGTGGTTCTCCTTGCGAACCTGTACATAAAACACATATTTCGTTCTTTTTTAGGTTTTTAGCTTGATTATTATCAATAAACATTGATCTATCAGTTAAAAGCCCATTATTAAGTGCTATTTCTATGGCATTTTCCATACTACGACCGAATGTTATTATTTTACGGTTATTCTTTTTACATGTTTCAACTATATGTTTTACACGATATATATTTGATGCAAATGTTGCAATAATAATACGTCCATAATGTCTTGATATAATATCATTTAAAGTGTCATCAACATAGCTTTCACTTGGTGAGAAACCAGGTGATAATGCGTTTGTTGAATCACTAAGTAATAGTTTAACGCCTTCTTCTCCAAGTTTAGCCATTTTATGAATATTTGCCATAGGTCCAATTGGAGTTAAATCGAATTTGAAATCTCCTGTATGAAATATTATTCCGTTTGGAGTATGAACAACAATAGCATAACTTTCTGGAATAGAGTGGGTTGTATTAACAAATTCTATTTCAAAATGTTTAAATTTAATATAAGTATCTAAATTAATTGTTTCAATATTTTCATAATTTATAGCTTTGTCTTCTAATTTTTTTGCTATTAGATCTTTAGCTATGGGTGATGCATATATTACGGGAATTTTAACACTTTGAAGTAAAAATGATATGCCTCCAATATGATCTTCATGACCATGTGTTATTACTAAAGCTTTTATTTTATCTTCATTTTGTTTTAAATATGTAATATCTTGAATAACGTAATCAACACCTAAAAGCTCATCTTCAGGAAACATAACTCCGGCATCAATGATGATGATTTCATCATCATGAGATATTACATACATATTTTTACCAACTTCGCCTAAACCACCTAAAGCAATTACAGACGTAGTTTGTCCATCGTTTTTCATAAATTATCTCTTCTTTCTTGTAAATAAAAGTTAAATAACTGTTACTAATTATACAATAAAAGCATTATTTTGTCTAGTGAGTTAATATATTTCATTAGGTATCTAGTTTATGATATAATTAAATATATACTTGTTTAGGAGGCACATTATATGGGATTTTTTAGTAAAGTAAAAGATATATTAAATAAAAATAAGAATAAAGAAACTTTGTCTGAAACTGAAGTTAAAGAAGTTGAATCTTATGATAAAGGTTTAGAAAAAACAAGAAAAGAGTTTGTTTCTAAACTTTCAGTTTTAGGTATTAAATTTAATAAAGTATCTGAAGAATACTTTGAAGAATTAGAAGAGTTACTTATTAATGCTGATTTAGGTGTAAACACTGTTCTAAATTTTATGGATAGACTTAGAAAAAGAGTTAAACAAGAGAATATAACAGATACAAAATATTTAAATGAAGTTATTGTTGACGAACTATTTATTGTTTATGTTAATGGTGAATCGTTATCTGATAAAATAAATATTCAAGAAAATGGACCTACAGTTATCTTAATGGTAGGAGTTAATGGTGTTGGTAAAACAACAACAATTGCTAAACTTGCTTATAAATATCAAAATGAAGGTAAAAAAGTCATGATGATTGGTGCAGATACCTTTAGAGCAGGTGCTGTAACACAATTAAACGAGTGGGCAGATAGACTTGGTTGTTTATTTTTAGGTAGTGATGAAAAAGATCCAGCATCTGTTGTTTATGATGGACTTGTTAAAGCAAAGAACGAAAATGTAGATATTGTTTTTATTGATACTGCTGGTAGACTTCAAAATAAAGTTAATTTAATGAATGAACTTGAAAAAATTAATAAAGTTATTGGTCAACATGTTGATGGTGCACCTCATGAAACACTACTTGTTATTGATGCATCAACTGGTCAAAATGGTATTTCTCAAGCAAAAGCATTTAAAGAGATTACTAATATTACAGGTATAGTTTTAACTAAACTTGATGGTACAGCAAAAGGTGGTATTGTTCTTGCTATTAAAGAAGAAGTAAATATTCCTGTCAAGTTCATCGGTTTAGGTGAGAAAATGGAAGATTTAAAAACATTTGATATTGAAAACTATATTTATGGTTTATTTAAGGACATGATGTAGATGAAAGACTTAGTATATTATAATGAACTTTTTGAAATTTATTCTGATTTATTAACTGATAAAGAAAAAGAAGCTTTTAAAGATTATTATTATGAAGATTTATCTTTATCTGAAATAGCAGAGAATAATGATGTATCTAGAGCTGCTGTATCAAAAATGGTTAATACTGTAGTTGATAAATTAAAATATTATGAAAGTATTATTCATAAACATGAGATGAAAGACTTAATTAATAAATCACTATCATCTAATGATTTAGATAGTGTTAAATCAATTTTAAATAATGTTAGTAATTTATAGAAAGGAAGGTTTAATGTTATGTATGGATTTATATTTCCTATATTTTCATTTTTCTTTCTTTTTTTAATAATAGTAATTTTAGTATCATCCTTTAAAGGAAAGAAAGTAAAAATAGATGATTCTGTTTCTGATAAATATAAAGATATAGCTTTTAAATTAATTGTTGGAAATGAAGTATTAAATGAAGAAAGAAAAAAATATCGTGTTAAGCATTTAGTTATTAGATTTATTTTAATTTCGTTTGCTTTGCTCGTATTTTTATCTCGATACCTTGGTCATTTAACATTTATTATTGTACTAGCTTTAGTCATCGCTTTAATAGTACTAATTGTAACAAATAATGATAAAAACTCTGTTTATGGAGAAATAATCCCTAAGATTATAAATGATTATATGAAAGGACTTAAATATAATCATTATGAAGGAATTAATAGTTCTATTTATAGGGAAGCTAGGTTTGAAGGTTATGATAGATATTCATCTGATGATTTAATATCTGGTACTATTAATGATCAAAATTTTATCATGTCTGAAGTACATACCGAAAGTAGACATACTGATAGTGATGGTAATACTACATATACAACAATATTTCATGGTGCTTTTGCTAAAGTTACTTTAAAAAAAGATTTTAAATGTTTTGTGAATATAATAAATAACAAAATTAAATTATTTAGTAAAGATAAATATATTACTATTGATAATGAAGCATTTGAGAAAATATATGATGTTTTTACTGATGATAAAATAAAAGCTATGAGACTTTTAACTCCTGATGTTACAACAAAAATGATTGATTTATATAATGAAACTGGTATATATTGTGAAATTAAAATAATAAATAATATTTTATATATAAGACTTTATACAGGTTCACTTTTTGATTTTTCTTTTTCTAATCCAGAAAAAGAAGCTAGACTTATAGGTAAAAGTTTAGCTGTTATTGATAGTGTGTTTAAAGTTATGGAAAACTTTATTGGTGAAGTAGAAAGGTTTGATGTTTAATGTCATTTATAATTTTTATACTAATTGTTATAGCGCTTTGCTTATTTTTAGAATTTAATTCAATAATTTATTTAAAAAATAGAGCTAAAAGAAGTTATTCTGTTATTGATGTTTTCTTAAAGAAAAGATTTGATTTAATACCTAATTTAGTGGAAACTGTTAAAGGTTATACTAAATATGAGGGGGAAACTTTAGAAAATTTAGTTAAACTTAGAAATAGTTTTGAAGATGGAGATTATAAAGCTGGAGAAAAACTAAATGATACTTATAATAAACTTATTGCTTTAACAGAAAACTATCCTAAACTAAAAGCATCTGAAAACTTTTTACAACTTCAAAAAGAATTAACTAAAGTAGAAAATGAGATTCAAGCTGCTAGAAGACTATATATTAATGATGTTACTAATTATAATACAAAGATTGAAAAGTTTCCTCATATGATTTTTGCTCTTTTTATAGGAGCTAGACCTATGAAGTTATTATCTTTTGCAACTGAAGAGGTAAAAGTTAAATTTTAAACGTTGAATATTATTCAACGTTTTTATTGACTTTTAATTTATATATGTATATATTAATAGTTAATTTAGAGGGTAGGTGTTTTATATGATAAACTTGTTTGATATTTATCAAAAACCAATTGATAGTTCTTATAAGGAACATATTATTGCAAGTGCAAAAAGAGTTGCTATGTATTTTGGTGATGAATACATATATAGAGATAGAAATGGTAAGTATTTTGAATACAAAGATTATAGTATTCGCATTAAATATGAAATTATTGATGGCAATCCACTTATTTTAATAAATGATGATAAAACTGAGGTATTTAATTCAAATAAAAATACTTATCATCCAGGTTCTTGGGAAAATAAATTATCATTTATTAATCAAAGATGTGATGAAAAATATTCTAACGAAAAAATGAGTGATAAAATTGCATTTTGTGGAAACTTTTTGTGTTCTAAGTTGGGAGAAACAGGGTATGGTTATCCTATAGATGAAAATGTTACTATTTATATTTTCCTTTATGAAAAAGAATTATTTTTAGATAAAGTAGAAAATCAAGTGATTTTTGAAGTTTTTGTTGATAAAGATCTTGTTTTTAAATCTGAGAATGCGTTTAACCTTAATAAAGTAGATTTTAACAATATTGCTCATTATTATCGAATTAGAAAATATGTTCCAGGAGATTGGGAGCAAAAAATCATTGATTATACAGTTCCTCTTTT
This sequence comes from uncultured Mycoplasmatota bacterium, assembly GCA_947302655.1. GTDB lineage: Bacteria > Bacillota_I > Bacilli_A > RF39 > UBA660 > RUG13160. Next base: position 142,248 of record CAMYVW010000002.1, read on the forward strand.
AGATCAAGAAGTAAGAGGAAAAGAGAATGAGAACGCTACTTTAGTAAATAATGGTATTAAAAGAGTAAGAAGATCAGGTATTTAATTATTTCAAATTAAAGAAGATAGATTAATCTATCTTCTTTTGTTATAATTATAAAAATGATGGTGATTTATGTGGAAATTTTATTAATTATTCTTATTTTATTAGGCATTTTGTTTATAATTTTAGTTGCAGGATCTGAAAAAAGTAGGCAGTATAAACATTACTCAAATGGTATAGATTATACGTCTACACCATGCGTTATTTCACCAGATAAAGAAATATTGAATTTTTCAAAATCTTATACATCTGATGCTAAATGTCTTAATATAAAAAGAATAGCTATTATATATGTACCTTTATTATTATCCTTAATTATTCTTTTATATATTTTAAAATGTAGTTATTTAGTTTCAATTGGTACCATCTTTAGTGCATCATTAATTATAATTTCCGTTTTAATTTTCTTTAATTATAGAGAATATAATTTTTTAACTTATGTTAAATCTAATTTTAAAACATTTATATCTTTAAAATGTTTATCTAAATATTCTTATATTCAATCTGGATTTAGAAAACCAGGACACATAAGATTTAAAGGTAATTTAAACTATTATTACTCTAATAAAAAGATAAATATGTTTGGAATTAATATATATAAAAGAAGTTATTTTTATTCGCCACTTCATAAGCATGATAAGATTCAATTAGAAAAAAAGACAAGTCCTGAGTTTTCCGGAATTTATACCATAGTTAATAATGTTAAGTTTAAATATAATGTTGAAATATATTCTGATTTAAACGAACCTAATACTATTGATAATTTGTGTTTAAGCACTAATATGTATAGAGTTTATGCAGATGAAAAAGATATTAATAAAGATAGTTTAAATAAAGTTGTTGAATTTCTTGATGATTTATATAATAAGTATGGAATATTATTTGATATTAGAATATCAAATAATCATATGTATTTAAAATCTTGTAATGGATGTTTAATTAAAAATAATGAAGCATTATTTGAAAAAGAAATGGATTTTGCTTCTAATCTTCAATATTTTGTTTCACAAAATAAATTGATTGAATTAATATTATCAATTGCTCATTAAGTTTTAAAGATAGATTAATCTATCTTTTTTTGTTATAATATTAACTTGTAAGGGTGATTAAATATGTTTGAATACATGGGAGATCGTATATCAAAAGCTGTTAAAAATATTAGAGGTATGGGAAGAATAACTGAAGATAATATCTCTGATGCTATGAGAGAGATTAGAGTAGCTCTTCTTGAAGCCGATGTTAACTATCAAGTTGTTAAAGAATTTATAAATAGTGTTAAAGAAAAACTTTTAGGTGAAGAAGTGCAAAAATCTTTAAAACCAGATGAACTTTTTATTAAAGTTTTAAAAGATGAACTAGTAGCACTTTTAGGTGGAGATTATGCACCACTAACTTTAGATGGTAAACCTACAATACTTCTTTTATGTGGACTTCAAGGTAGTGGTAAAACAACTACTGCTGGTAAACTTGCTAATTTAGTTAGAAAAAAACATGCAAAAAAGCCACTTCTTGTTGCTTGTGATATTTATAGACCTGCAGCTATTGAACAACTTCAAACTTTAGGTAAACAACTTAATATTGAAGTTTATACTGAAGGGAAAAATAATCCTGTAGAAATTGCTAAGAATGCTATTAATTATGCTAAAGAAAATCATTATGATTTTATCATTATAGATACTGCTGGTAGACTTCAAATCGATGAAAATTTAATGCAAGAATTAAAAGATATATCAGCTGAAGTTAAACCACAAGAAACAATTTTAGTTATTGATGCTATGATGGGTCAAGATGCTATTAATGTTATTAATGGATTTAATGATGCCCTTATTTTAACTGGAGCTATTTTAACTAAACTTGATGGTGATACAAAAGGTGGTGTAGCACTTTCTGTTAGGCATTTAACTAATGTTCCTATTAAGTTTGTTGGTGATTCGGAAAAACTTGATGGTATATCTGAGTTTTATCCAGAAAGAATGGCTGAACGTATCTTAGATATGGGTGATATTCTATCTATAGCTGAAAAAGTAGAAAGCGTAATTAGTGAAGAAGATGCAAAATTTACTGCTAAAAGAATGCAGTCTGGTAAATTTGATTTAGAAGACTTTTTATCAACAATGAAACAGATTAAAAAATTAGGCCCTCTTGAAAAAATAATAGGAATGCTTCCTCAAGCTAGAAAGATGGGACTTAATAATATTTCTATTAATCCTAAAGATATGGCACATATTGAAGCAATTATTTTGTCAATGACCCCAAAAGAAAGAAGAAATCCTGATATATTAAAAGCAACAAGAAAACAAAGGATAGCTAAAGGATCTGGTAGAAGTGTTGAAGAAGTTAATAGACTTTTAAAACAATTTGAAGAAATGAAAGTAATGATGAAACAAATAGGTAATGGGAAAATGCCTTTTTAATTCTCATTACTTTTTTATTTACAAAAATATACTATTCTGTTATTATAAAAAACAATTGAATTTTAAGTAAGAAATGAGGATTTATTATGGAAGAGTATATAAGAGCAATGATTAATCTTTATATTAAGGAGTTTAATCTTATAAAAAGAGGATACGATTGTGATGACATTAAACATATGGTTCCTGCGGTTGTTCGTTATTTTCAATTAAGAGGTTATGACCTTTTATATGATGCATATTATGACAAAAAAGATGACAAAAAAGGTCAACTTGCAATGAACGTTCGTAAAACAGGTAATAGTGAAGCAATTGGTAGATTAAAAATCAATCCTGTTACTATAAGATTTATTGCAGAGTATTCAAATATTAATGACTTTTTCCAAACATTTGGTACTGAAATTAGTGGTATTTATCAAGAAGGTTCAACGGCTATTTATTATGATAAAGATGGTGTTAGAGTTAATGAATCTAGTCCAATTCCTTTTGATTTTAATAGTCCAGTTAAAAGAGTGGAAGAAATTGATTATTATATAAGAGATGCGAGAAGCAGAGAAAGATAAAAAAATTAAAGCATTAAGTTTTATAACTTAATGTTTTTTTCTTAATATAATAAAAAGTTTGCATTATTTAATCATTTGTTATATAATACATCTTACCTTTATAAGGAGGGGAAATTATGGAAAGAAAATTAATTGAAATGTATCCTATTAATGAAGAAGTAAAAACTGCTTTCGAACGTTTTTGTAAGTATGGAAAAATAACTAATCCTGAAATAGTTTCACAATATCTTGTAGAAAAGGGTGGAGATTTTGGCTTAAGTTATGAAATGTTAGATAAATGTGCTAAACCAGAAGATCCATATATTATGGAATTATTTAAAAATACTGGTAATTTATTATTACTTTCAGATGAGACACTTAATAGATTATTATTTGAAATTAAGATAAGAACTGATTTACCAAAACATGAAGTTACTGAACGATATTATAATAAAGAGATTAGTTTTTATAATAGTCAACTTTTCAAAAATGCATGTGGTTTATTAAGAAATGAAATATTGAATACTTTATTTTCTAGAATAAACCGTGATTATTCAAATATTGATTCATATTACGCTGCTTTAGCAAATAGAGATGCAAATGAATATTTTACAGAACAAGAATTTATGTTAGATGAAGAAATAAGAAAACTTAAATAAAGATTTATTTAAGTTTTTTTATGCCCAAGCATAATATTTAACTTAACATAAGATAATGTAGAAAGGATAATTATTATGTTTCAAGAGGTAAATAAAACTAGTGAAAACTTTTCTTATGAGAAAGCTGATTTTTCAAATATGAATGTGGATATGAATCAGCCAAATATGAATTATCAAAATAATATGTCACAAAATATGTGCTGTCCTAATGTGTGCGAAATGCCAAGAGAAAGAGTATGCCATAGATATTTTTGTTATGATGTTCCGCACATTGTACCATGCAATACAAGAATAATTAATCATCATATTTATAAACATACTTATGTTCCACAATATACTTGTTGTGAAGAAAATGAATGTTGCAATGTCTATGATAATTGTCAAAATAACTTCTTTTAAGAAGTTATTTTTTTATGCTATAATTAGAATGAGGGTAGTAGGTTATGGAAAGTAGTAAAGAAGAAAAAGACTTTATTAGAAGATATAATGAAGCTGTAGATTATCTTGAAATGCAAGAAAAAATAATGGTTACTTATAACTATATGTTTTTAGATCGCTTTAGAGATAAACTTAGTAAGTCAGAAATGCAATTTATTGTTGATATAGCTGATGCAATAAAAGAGTATTCTAAAGCGGATAAGAAAGTAAAAGTTAAAGTAAGAAAAAAATATAATTTTAATCAACGTAGATGTGAAAATTAATTAAATCTTAATAGTAGTTTTAGGAGGTTTTATGGCTGTAAGTAAAACAGATTTTATAAACTATTCTAGATGTCCTAGATATATTGTTTTAGATAAAATTAAAAAAGATAAATTAGATGCTGATATTGATATATCAGAATATAAAAATATCGAAAAAGAATCATTAATAGAAGAACTACTTGGTTCCATGTATGACTATGAAGATGATAATGAAGTAGATTTAATCGATGTTCCTAATAGACAACTTGAAGCTATGATGGACTACTATAAACAAGTAGAAACGGAAGCTGGAAGATTAACTGAAAAATACTTTGGTGGTAAAACCACATATTCAAAAGATACATATAATCAGGAATGTCTGGATTTTAATCGAAATGGTATTAAATATTTATGTTATGTAGATGTTTATAATGAAAATAGTGATGGAGTAAACATAATTGAAGTTAAAGCTACTACTACCAATCAATATAAAAAATTAGGTTTTAAAAATAAAGATAAAGAGTTTATTTCTATATTTGAAAAAAATGGTCCTTTTTATAGATTAAAAGATGAAGTTTGTAATTTAAACGAACTTTATGATTTTGATATTGATAAATATCAAAATCAAGTAAATAAATTATTTGATAGATGGGGAATTGGTAAATATATTTACGATTTATCTATACAAAGATTTATTTTAGAGGGTGAATATAAAGCATCAAATAATATGGAAGCTTTAAAAAATATTCATTATTATTTAGCTGTTTTAAATGCTGATTATGTTTTTGATGGTACTTATAAAGATGGTAAACCTCTTTATAATCCTGATGATAATGATAATGAAATTATTAATTTTTTTGATTTCACTAATATAACTAAATTAATGCAACCAGTCATTGAAAATGACGCTAGTAAAATTGAGAGAGTCTTATTTAATCCTATAGATCAAGAATGTGATCTAGGTAAGTGGTGTGGTTTTAAGAAACCCGGAGGATGTAAATATTTTAATCAGATATGTGGAAGTAAAATACCTCATAAAAATAGTAGTTTAAATTATATATCTAATGGTCAAGGGTTTATGACTCCAAACGGTAGAATTAAAGGTTTAGATTTGATTAATCAAGGTTATTTAGGAATGCTTGATGTACCGGTTGAATGGATTACAAGAAAAACTCATATGATTCAAAGAGAATGTCTTGAATTTAACAAGGTATATATAAATAAAGAAAAGTTGAAAAAAGGTTTAGAGCAGATAGAATATCCTATCTATCATTTAGACTTTGAAACATTTCCATGTCCTGTACCAAGGTTTAAAGGAGAGTGGCCTTATATACAATCTCCATTTGAATTTAGTTTACATATAGAAAAAGAACCTGGTGTCTGTGATAAGATTAAAGATAATTATGTATTTCTAGCTAAAACTCATGAAGATGAAAGAGAAGAACTAGTTAAAATGCTTATTAAATATATTGATGGTTCTAAAGGAACATTATTTGCTCAAAATGTTCCGTTTGAAAAGGGAAGAATTAAAGAATTATCTAATATTTTTCCACAGTATAAAGATAGACTTATGGCTATTTATGATAGAGGCTTTGATTTGCTTTGGCTTGTTAATACAAATTCAAAAATGTATGAAGATCTAGGTTATGATGAAGAAGAAGCTAAAGTCTTTAATTATTATAATAAAGATTTAAGTGGTTCTTTCTCAATTAAGAAAACTCTACCTGTATTTTCTGATTTATCATATTCTGATATGACTGTTAAAAATGGAACTGAAGCCATAGTTGAATATGCAAACTATCCTTTAATGAGTAAAGAAGAATATAATATAAAGTATCAGGCTTTAATAGATTATTGCCAGCAGGATACCTGGGCAATGGTTGTAATACTCGATGAATTAAGAAAACTTGTCAAATAAGTTTTCTTTTTTTGTAAAATATTTGTATAAATTTTACATATTGCTTGTATAGTTTACATAAGGTTTAGTATAGTATTATTGTAAGGAGATGATATAAATGTTATACCCATCTATTGATAAGTTGTTAACAGTTGTTGATTCAAAATATATGTTAGTACATATTGTTTCAAAAAGAAGTAAACAAATGCATGATACTAACCATTATCAAATGCTTGAAAAAGATTATGTTAATAAAAAAGAACTTGGTCGAGCACTTGAAGAAGTTGAAAAGGGTTTAATTAAAGTTATTAAAAATTAATTATTGTTGAGAGTAGTGTGATTATGAAAAAGAAATTTTTTCTAATAGTTTTTACTTTGCTTGCATGCTTCTTTGGCATAAATAATTATAAAGCTGTAACAAGAACTAAAATGGTTGATAGTGATGATGTTACAGTTGTTAATTATGGTACTAGTGCTGATTCCAAATATGCTTATGGTTTTAGAGTAAATAAAAATAGTAAAATTACTAATACTAATGTTGAAGACTATAATATGATTGATGTTGTAAAATCAGATAATGTTTTAATATTTGTTCCTCAAGATGAATCTGGGTCTGGTAAATCATATGTATTTATTGAAGATGTAGGAAAATATAATGGAAAAAGAGTCGATTTAAAAGTTACTTACTTTTGGAAAATAAATACTATTGATAATGTTGATGTTCATCCATATATAGAACTTAATTTAAATAAAGAAAATGGTTTAATAAATCATTATTTTATTTCAACTGGTTATGAGGTTAAATATGAACCATACTGTGATGGAAAGCCTTTAAAAGTGAATATGTCTTTAAAACTTGGAGATATTGATTTTTCACAATACTTTGGTATTAAAACAAATACTGGTGATGTTGAAAATATCCAAGCTATTTCTGGATCAGAAGTTTATTATGAAAATAAATCTGGTTATAAATGGGTTTATGATGGTGGATATTCTGATTCTGAAACTTTAGATAGAAAGTATTCTGCAAGATTTGAACTTGGTTTAACAGATAGTTTTAATTTAATTGTAGGTCCTGGATATGATTTATATTCATTTATAGATAAATTTACTCCTGCAACTCTTGAAACTATTAATCCTAATACAAATCTTCCTTATTTTACTGAAGAATATATAAAAAGTGAGTTAATAAGTGAGAATACACAAATTTTAAGTGGTAACTATACATCAAGAGGAGTAGTTACTCTCGAAGCTGGTGCTTATGGACCATATGTTCATCCAACACCAAGTTTATATATTAGAGATATAGATAATGTACTTAAAACTAGTACAATCATGAATAAACTTGAAGATAATGTAGCATATGAAGCATATAATCAAGTGCCTTCAGAAAATTATGATTTTTACTACACTGGTTATGAATTTGAAGTAGATATACCTGATGATGTTACCATAAATAGTGTTGCAATATATAATGAATCAAATGATAATGTTACCGATTATTTTAATATTGAACATACAGGTAATAAATATACATTTAAAGCTAAAGAAAATATATTAAGTGATAGTAAGTTTTATAGTGATACATATCAATATAAATTTATTACTAAATTAACTGATAGGAGTATTGAAGAAGTTATAAAAGATGGAGAGAAAGTATTTACTGCAGTTTCTAAATTAACTGTTAGTCGTGGAGCTAATTCAACTGAAGAGGTATCAACTAATACTGTATCTACAAAAGTTTTATATAAAAAATCTTATAAAGTTATAACAGAAGTAATTAATGGTGAAATTGATGATTCTGTTGATCCTGTAGTTCCAGGTGATGATGTAACAATTACATATAAACCTAATTCTGGATATGTTATTTCTAAGATTATAATAGATGGTGAAGAAATTGAAATAGGTGATTATACAGACACTTATACATTTAAAAACATTGATAAAGACCATACTATTAAAGTAATTTATGAAATATCTAATCCTAAAACAGGAGCATTTATTAGTATAGGTGCACTTAGTATATTATTTATTGGATTTGTTTCATTTAGTCTATATTCTAAACGTAAAAATAAATTTTATAAAATATAATTAATAATTCAAAATCATAATACATATAAAAAAGTACTTGAAATAGGGTAATTTATATGTTATTATGATTTTGTCCTTTTGGGGAATTAGCTCAGCTGGCTAGAGCACCTGCCCTGCACGCAGGGGGTCAAGGGTTCGAATCCCTTATTCTCCACCATTTGGAATTTAACTAGTAATATTTACTAGTTTTTTTATGGAATATTTTAATAATTATGTTATAATTTATTTGAAGCTGGTGATTTATATGAAAGACGAAGATATAGTTACTTCAATTGATAGTTATAGTGATCTTCAAATTCAACGTGATAAACTTAAAAGGGAAATGAAGAGATTTATCAGTACTAATAACAGAGAAAATAAAAAAACATTGGATAAGGCAGAGAAACTATTAAGTAAAACTGAGGATGCACTTAAAACTCTTCATGATGATATTATGAATGATATTAAATTACTTAACGAGAATGCTTTAAATGAAATTTCTAGTTCTCTTTTTGAAAAAACTCTTCAATTTAATGCTGAAATTAGGGATTTAAATCATAAAAGAGAAGAAGCTGTTATAAATGCAAAAGAAATTTTAATTAAAAGAGAAATAAGTGGTGAGGTATCTTCTGATATTATGAAAGATGAATATGAACCACAAATCTATGATGTTGAATCTAAGATTAAAATATATAGATATTTTATGGATAACATTAAATATACTTTAGATGATTTAGATCAACAAAATACTTTAGGTTTAAAATAATAAAAAAAAGCACTAAGTGCTATTTTTTTTATATTTCTTTAACATCAAGTATATTTGTAAATAAAATCATTTTTTTGTTTAAATAGATAGCTTTATGCATAGGATCTAGTTTATTTATAATACCTTGTTTAACAGCAATTTTGTGGTTTTCATAGACTTTAATTTCTATTTCTTTTTTGTTGTTATATGCATCTATTATAATATTTTCTAGTTCTGATATTTGATCCTCAGATAAATCTGGTTTTGAATATACTTCTTTATTCTCAACTGATTCTTTTATTTCTTTTTCTGATAATACCGAATAAAATGGAGCCCATTTCATCATCCCTCTGTCTTCATTTTGATTATTATTCATGGTGACCTCCTATTTTTTCATTTCTTTCCATAATCGTAGAGTCTTCTAGTAAAGCTGATGCTTTAACTAAGCTATTTTTCCCAAATTTATTTTTTACAAAATCAATAGAGTGATTTAATTTTTCATCTTTTACTTCTTTTTCATAATCAGAAAATAAATTAAGTTGTATGGAATCATTTTTAGATAGTTTTCCAACTGAAATCATTATTTTTCTTATTGCTGATCCGTCGTAATAATCTTCAATCAATTGATGACATATTTTTGATATTTCTTTAGGATTTCTTGTTGGAGCATCTAGTTTTCTGGAGTGATAAAATCCTCCAGTTACGTATTTATTATATCCAAGTCCAAAACCTATTAATTGACAATCATAGTTTGATGCTCTAAGACGAGTGCAGACTACTTCTACCATTTCATCTACTAATATTCCAATATTTGCTCTGAAATAGTCTTTATGAAGCATCTGACTATGCGAAAAAGATTTTTCTTTTGGTGGTACTTTTAAATCACTAATAATACTATCATCAAGTCCATTACAATTACGCCATAGTTCAACGCCCATAACTCCATATCTTTTCTTTAAATCTTCTTTACTATGGTTTGCAACATCACCAATTGTATACATTCCTAAAGTATTTAATTTTTTTTGCATGGCAGGACCAATACCCCACATATCTGATAGTGGAGTAATTTTCCATAGTTTTTTTTCTACATCTTCCATAGTCCATTTAGCAATACCATTTTTATATAGTTTGGCCTCTCTATCCATAGCAACTTTCGCCAAAAGCATATTAGGACCTATACCACAGTTTGCTGTAAGTCCGGTTTTTTCTTCAACAGTTTTAAGTATTTCTTCAGCAAGTTCTATATCTGTTTTATTATAGTATTTAAGATAAGATGTTACATCTAAAAAACACTCATCTATAGAGTATATATGTAAATCTTTTGAGTCGACAAAATCTAAATATACATTTATTACATCTTTACTCTTTTGTTGATAAAGTTTCATTCTCGGATCAACAATCATATATTTTATATCTTTAGGAATTTCATATAATCTTCCTCGAGATTTAATACCTTTTTTCTTTAAACAAGGGGTTATTGCAAGGGTTAGAGCACCTTGTCCTTGTGTTGTTGATGCAACTACTAAAGGTGTTTTAAAAGGGTCAAGACCACGGTCTATACATTCACAAGATGCAAAGAAACTTTTTAAGTCAATACACATGAATGTCCTTTTCATATAACCACCCTCTAACTTAATTAAATTATACCATATATTATATAAGATATTTTTAGAAATTTATGGTAAAATACATACGTATAAACGGGTGATATATATGTTAAAGAAGAAACTTGATATTATTTATGAAGATAAATATATAATTGCTATAAATAAACCTAGTAAACTTCTTACAATAGCTTCTAATAGAAAAAAAGAGAAAACTTTATATCATGAAGTAAGTGAATACGTTAAGAAAAAACATAAATCTAATAAGATATTTATTGTTCATAGACTTGATAAGGATACCTCTGGTGTTGTTTTATTTGCTAAAAATGAAAGTATAAAAAGAAAATTACAAGATAACTGGGATAAAATAGCACTAAAAAGAGAATATATTGCTCTTGTTTATGGCAAAGTAAAAGAAAAAGAAAAAGTACTTAAAAATAAGCTTGTTGAAACTAAAACTAATTTGGTATATATAGATGATAATAGCAAGTTTGGAAAACTTGCTATAACTAAATATAATCTAATTAAATATGTTAATAATACTTCGCTTTTAAATATAGAAATATTAACAGGAAGAAAAAATCAAATAAGAGTTCAGCTTTCTAATATTGGTAATCCCATTATTGGTGATATAAAATATGGATTAAAAAAGAGTTTTTATAATAGGTTAATGCTTCATGCAAGTAAACTAGAGATTATTCATCCTTTTACTGGAGAAAATTTAGTTCTTGATGCAAAGCTTCCTAAGGAGTTTAAATCTCTAATTTAAAATAGAAAATACTTGTGTTAAAATAATTTGTGGAGGAATTTTTATGTTAAAAGTAAATAATTTATCTGTAAGTGTTAATGATAAAATATTACTTTCAGATTTTAATATAGATATTAATGATGGTGAAATTCATGTTTTAATGGGACCTAATGGTGCTGGTAAAAGTACATTATGTAAAGTCTTATTTAATAATCCTGATTACACTATAAATAGTGGAAATATTATATTTAATAATGTTGATATAACAAATATGGATCCATCAGAAATTAGTAAACTTGGAATGTATATTGTAAATCAAAGTCCTATTTCTATTGAAGGAGTTTCAAATGCAGAAATGCTTAGAATAGCTTTAGAAGAAAGAACAGGAGAAAAAGTAGGAATCTTTAAATTTAATAAAGAATTAGAAGATGTATGCACTAAATTAAATATTCCTAAAGATTTTATATTTAGAGGAATTAATGAAGGTATGTCTGGTGGAGAAAGAAAGAAAAATGAACTTCTTCACATGTGGATCTTAAAACCATCATTTATAATTTTAGATGAGATAGATTCAGGTCTTGATGTTGATGCATTAAAAATTGTTGCAAATAATTTAATTGAATATAAAAAAGAATATAATTGTAGCATTCTAATTGTGACACATCATGAAAAATTAATTGAACTTATGCATCCAGATTATGTTCATATTGTAAAAAATGGAAAAGTATCTAAAACAGGTGATTATAATCTTGCTATAAATACTTTAAAAGAAGGATTTATAAACGGGACACTTGATATGACTGGAAGTATTAGTAATGAATAATATAAAGAAGAAGAGTGATTATATTATTTTAGATAAGAATAATATAAATTCACTTCAAGATAATAACTGCTATATTTTTGATAAAGCATTACTTACTGATAATATATGTATTAATATTCCCGATGGTTATAATTTAGAGTTTTATTTAATTAATTATGAAGGTGATAAATTAGATATTACTTTTAATCAAAATAATAATTCATTTGTTATATTTAGTTTTTCTATAATTAATAATATGAAATCAAATTATAAAATTTTTAATAATGTAAATGGTTCTAATAACAAAACTATAATTAAAGGTAGAATATATAATAATGTTGATGCTGATACTACTTGCTTAGTTAGTGGAGATATTAAAAAGGATACTGTTAATAATGATTATACAGAAGATGTTAGAGGTCTTAATTTATATTCTAATAATCTTGTTATAAAACCTGATTTAATCGTATCAACTAATGAAGTAGTTGCAAATCATATGGTAACAATTGGTAATTTTGAAGAAAATAAAATTACATATTTAAAAGAAAAAGGAATTGGTGAAGAAAATGTTAAGAAATTGCTTTTAAGCAATTTCTTAAAAGGAATTTTTCCTCATGAATTAACAGATGATGATAATGATTAAATATTAATTAGTTGGAGGTGAAAAGATATATGAATCGTGATGATTTTCCAATGCTTAATCAAGATATAATATATTTTGATAATGGAGCTACAACTTTTAAACCACAATCTGTAATAAACGCTATTACTGATTATTATGAGAATTATTCGGCTAATGCTCATAGGGGTGACTATGATATTTCATATAAAGTAGATTTAGCATATGAAAATGTTAGAGAAGAAGTAAGAGATTTTATTAATGCTAAAAATAAAGAAGAAATTATTTTTACATCTGGTACTACTATGTCACTTAATATGGTAGCTGATAGTTTCTTTAAAAAGTATTTAGAAGCTGGTGATGAAGTATTAATTACAAAAACAGAACATGCTTCTAATGTGTTACCTTGGTTCAATTTAGCGAATGAAATAGGTATTAAAGTTAATTATATAGATCTTGATTCTGATTATCATGTAACTATTGATAATGTATTAAAAGCAATTACTCCTAAAACTAAAGTTATATCACTAGCTTATATTACCAATGTAATTGGTGATATAAGACCAATTAAAGAAATATGTAAAATAGCTCATGAAAGAAATATTTTTGTTATCATTGATGCAGCTCAAGCTATTGCACATAAAAAAATTGATGTTCAAGATTTAGATGTTGATTTTTTAGCTTTTTCAGCTCATAAAATGTATGGACCTACTGGTGTTGGTGTTTTATATGGTAAGAAAGAATTACTAGATGAAGCTAACTGCTATATGCTTGGTGGAGGAATGAATGAGTCTTTTGATAGTGAAAAAGAGATATTATTAAAATCACTTCCATATAAGTTTGAAGCTGGAACACAAAATATTGCTGGAGTTATTGGTTTAGGTGCTGCTATTAAATATATAAGTAATATTGGTTTAGATAATATTAATATTTATGAAATGAAACTTAGAAATTATTTAGTTGAAAAATTAGAAAAGTATTCTTATATAGATATAATTAATTATGAAGCTGATAGTGCTATTGTTTCATTTAATGTTGATAAGATTTTTTCTCAAGATATAGCTTACTACTTAAATAAATATAAAGTATGTGTTAGAGCTGGTAATCACTGTGCTAAACTCGTTAAAAATGTAACAGGTGTTACAAACTCTGTTAGAATTAGTTTATCTTTTTATAACACTGAAGAAGAAATTGATGAAGTTGTAAGTTTACTTAGTGATTATGAAAAAATTAGAAATGAGATGATTTAAATGAATGATGAACTAAAAAAAGAAATAATTTTAGAACATTATTCTCATCCATCTAATTATGAAAAGATTATTGATGATTCATATGTAAAAATTAATACTAATAATGAGTCATGTATCGATAATTTAAATTTTTATATTAAAATAGAGGATAATATAATTAAAGATATCAAATTTGAAGGTGAAGCATGTGCTATTAGTATGGCATCATCTTCTATTGCAACTGATAATCTAATAGGTAAAACTATTAATGATGCAATTAATTATATTAATGATTTTGATAATATGATTAATCAAAAACCATATAATGAAGAAAACTTAAATGAAGCATGTGCTTTTTGTGATATATATAAACAAAATAATCGAAAAAACTGTGCTTTTTTACCTTATAAGGGATTAAAGAAATATTTAGAAGAATATAATAAATAATAAGTCATTATTTTAAATAATGACTTTTTTTTGCAAATATTAATCTTATATGTTAGAATAACTCCCCAGGAAGTGATTATATGAAGGAAATATATTATCCCGGTATTCAACAATTATTTAAAGTTGAAAAAAAAGTTGTAAATAGTTTGAGAAGTATGTCACCTTATGAAATTTTAAGTGCTGACATTGATAATTATAAAGGTGATTTAAAGAAAACTTTAAAACAAGCTTTTGCTGAAATTAAAAATGTAACGCTTAATTTTTTTAGTGCAGATTCTAATTGGTATTTAAAATTGATTGAATTAGAAAATACACTTGATAGTGAACTTGAATCATGTGAAAATGATCCAGTAAAACTATACAATTTTTATTTTAATAGAATAGGGAACCTTAGTTATTCAGTCTTAAATGATGTAAATAATACATGCATTGCTTATTCAAAATCTATTGAAAAAGCACCAATTGAAGAGGTAAGCTCAATCAACGAATATATTTTTACTTTAAAATCATATGTTGTAAATAATCATGATATTATAAATAATACTTTTGTTGTAGATAAAAAAAGTAATTATTTAAATTGTCCTATTGTTTATCATGGAAATAGTTCTAAAATGTCTGATTTAATATATTCTTTATTTCCTCTTAATATGAATGTTGGTAGAGTTGATATTGTTTCTGTTGATGAATCAAATATATTACTTATGGTAAAAAATGGTGATACCGCTGCAACAATTACTATTAATATGGGACAAGATACAGTTTCCATAAAATATTTTATTCCTGAAGTATATAATGTAGGTGAAGCAAGAAGTTTACCAGGAATTGAAAATAAAAACGTTAACTTAAATGATTGGGTTACTGGCATTATACTTTATGAAAAGAATTTGCTTACTGATGTTTTATTTGATTTAATATCAAGAATTCCTTGTGATCACGAAGAAATGCTTTTTAATGGAAGAGTAAGATAATTTATAATATTCTTGAAAAAAAGTTAAAAAAATGCTATATTAACACATGTAAAGCGATTTAAAATGAGATAAGTAATATATATTATTTATTTATAGAGATCTAATGGTTGGTGGAAATTAGAAATAAAGATGTATATGAATCTACTCATATAGTGAAGTTAATAACTTCCGGCTACTTATTTAGTCGTTAACATTAATTAAGATAATAAAAGGATGGCACCGTGCTTTTTTATAAAAGCACTCCTTAAATGCCATCCTTTTTTTGTTTAATAAAAAAGGAGGAGATATTTATGGCACTAAGTAAAGATAATATTTATACTATAGGTAAGTATAAATATTTTGAAGTGTTTGAATCTTCACCTTTTAAAGATGAATATATTAAAGCTATTAATTCAAGATATGTTAAAGAATCTGATAAACAATTTAATATTGATGGTTTATTAATTGAACATAAAGGATGGTATGATGGATCAAATTTATCAAGTTTTGATCCAAGACTTTATATTGTTATGCGTGGCTTTGATGGTGATTTTTACGCTATTAGTTTTAGGGATAATCAAAGAGCATCAATAATTGAAAGGTATGAGGGTTCTAAAAGAGTTGATTTTGTTGAAACAAAAATATTAAAAGCTGATAGTTTAATTGATGATTATGTAGTTGCAAGTGTAAGTAATGTTAGTAAATCATTATCCCCATATGATCCTCTTAATATATATAAAATAGATCATAAAGGAGAGTTATCAGAAGCTGATAAAGCTCATGTATATGGTGTAGAGTATGGATCATTTAATGGTCTTAAACTTATGATTGCAATTAATAAATTAAGAACTCAAGGAGTTAAAAAAATAGTTATATCCTCGGATAGTGTGGGTATAGAAAAATTAATATTATTTTATATGAAAACTTTTAGTGTTTTATATAACACTAAAAGTACATATGTTCCTCAAAGGGTTAATACTTATAGTCCCTATGTAGGAGATTTAATAGTTTGTAGTAGTTTAGTATCCAGAGAATTTGAAAAAAATGGATATCAACTACTTGAACTTAATAGTAAAGAAAATGCTGAAAGTATAATGAAAATTAGAATGGAAAGAAGAGATAAATATGATAGACATTAAATTAATTAGAGAAAATAAAGAATTAGTAAAAGAAAATATTAAAAAGAAATTTCAAGATGAAAAACTACCTCTTGTTGATGAAGTTTTAAAACTTGATGAAGAAGCAAGAAATATGCAAGCTGAAGGAGATAATTTAAAAGCTGAAAAAAATCGTTTAAGTAAAGAAATAGGTAACTTAATGCGTGATGGCAATAAAGGAGCAGCTGATGAAGCTAAAGCTAAAATTGCTGAAATGAGTGAAAGAATAGCAGAAATTGATGAAAAACTTCCTTTAGTTCAAGAACAGATTAAATCAATTATGATGAAAATACCTCAAATAATTGATAAAAGTGTTCCAATAGGTAAGGATGATTCAGAAAATGTTGAAGTACAAAGATTTGGTGAACCTGCTGTTCCAGACTATGAAATTCCATATCATGCAGATATCATTGATAGATTAAATGGACTTGATAAAGAATCTGCTGGAAGAACATCAGGAGAAGGTTTCTATTTCTTATTAGGTGATATTGCAAGTCTTCATGAAGCAATGATTGCTTATGGTAGAGATTATATGAAAAGTAAAGGATTTATATATGCTATACCACCATTTATGATAAGAAGTGACGTTGTAAGTGGCGTTATGAGTTTTGCAGAAATGGAAGCTATGATGTATAAAATTGAAGGCGAGGATTTATATTTAATTGGTACTTCTGAACACTCAATGATTGGTAGATTTAAAGGTCAGTTATTAAAAGAATCTGATTTACCTGTAAATTTAACTGGATATTCACCTTGTTTTAGAAAAGAAGGCGGAGCTCATGGTTTAGAAGAAAGAGGTTTATATAGAGTTCATCAATTTGAAAAACAAGAAATGATTGTTATTTGTAAGCCAGAAGAAGCAATGGATTGGTATAATAAAATGTGGAGTTATACTGTTGAAATATTTAGAAACATGGATATACCTGTTAGACAACTAGAATGTTGTAGTGGAGACTTAGCTGATCTTAAGGTTAAATCTTGTGATATTGAAGCTTGGAGTCCAAGACAACAAAAATATTTTGAAGTTGGTTCTTGTTCTACTTTAGGTGATGCACAGTCAAGAAGACTTGGTATTAGAGTTAAAGGAGAAAATGGTACATTTTATCCACATACTTTAAATAATACTGTTGTTGCATCTCCAAGAGGATTAATAGCTTTAATTGAAAACAACTATAATGAAGATGGATCTATTAGTATTCCTAAAGTATTACAACCATATATGGGTGGACTTAAAAAAATAGTTCCTAAAAAGTAAAGTGTATACTTTACTTTTTTTATTTATGTAAAGTATTGTAAGATTACGTTGACTATACTTTGCTGCAATTTTATACTTTAAGTATAAAGTAGAAAGGATGTTTTGAAAGTGAAAAAAGCTTTAATGATTGTTGGAGGTTTTGTTGTAGGATGTTTAATTCTAGCAGTTATTCTTGTTACATTTACTGCAGCAACTTCAAAGAAAATGAAATGTAAATCAGATGAAGGAAGTATAACCTTAATGTATAAAAAAGATAAACTTGTTGGTTATACTGCAAAAAATATTAAATTTGAATTAGATGGACAAAAAGAAGTAGCTGATCAAATTGGTATTGAAAACTATCTTGATAAATTCGAAGAATGGTTTGAACAAAATACAACAGGAACTTGCGAAAGATAATTATTTGATTATTTAAATAAACGTTCCTTTTCAAGAACGTTTATTTTTTAATTGTGAATGGAGGATTTATATGTTAACTAAAGAACAAATTTTAGCAAATATTGAAAATGATTTAAATAGCAATGATAGGGCTTGGAAGGTTGTTGTAGAAGGCGATAAGATTATTGCTGACTGGAAGTGGATGGATGCAACATTCTTTGGACCTACTGATATCACTAAAGAAGTAAAAGAGTTTAAGTTTATTGTAACTTTACTTGATAATGGTAAATGGAAAGAACTTGATGTTTCTTCAGAAAACGAAACATCCATAGGAAAAGGTGGATTTAACTTTAATAAATCTGGTTTTGTGGGTCACCAATTTAATAAATCATTTACTCTAGGTCTTGGAAGGAATAACCAAACTGGAGAAGTAGGGATTCAAGCATTCAAGTTTAGTACAAATGATATAAAAGTTCCAATTAGAGAATATTTAAAAAAATGTGGTTGGAAGAAAAAAGGATTATTTTAAAAAACTGACATAGGTCAGTTTTTTTATTACTTATTTACAGCTAATTTATTGACTAATAGACTAATTTGATATATTCTATATATAGAATAGAGGTAGTTATGAAATATTTAAAGAGTATACTTTTAACTTTAGTTTTATCTTTTGCATTTATTGTAGGTGCTAAAGCAGAAGATATTGATGCAGTTGTTACACTTGATGGTGATAACACTTATGATAGTACCCTAGAACTTAATATAACTTGTAATAGTGGCGAGCTTTGTGAGTTTAGAAGCGTTAGATGGTACTATAACACAACTGATGATACAACAAATGGTACAGAAATAGAGTCTGTTAAAGAATATACAGAGGATACACAATATGCAACAATTACTCATTTTTATGTAAGCTATGATGTTGAAAGAGAATTAAAGGGTAAATATATTTATGTTATTGCAACTGTTGGTGCAACAGATGATTCTCTCGATCCAATAACTGTAACTTTAAAAACTACTGCAGAAAGAAATAGAACTGCAACTGTTGATGGTTATGTTAAAACAGTTGATGATTTAGGATTAACAATTAACTCTAAAATAACTGATGAAAAAACTGTATCGGCGACATTTAATTTATTAGTTAGTGGTTTACCTGAAAATTATAGTTCAAGTATCACAGATAGATATACATTATATTTTACTAGCGGGACTGATCTTCCAGTTTTAGAAGAAAACGGTAGAGGATGTGTTCTTCCTGAAACAAGTACTAAAACAGAGGAAGGATTTAAATTTGTACTTTCTACACTTACTCGTAGTGGTAATGTATTAATAGATGATGATTACTTCTTAGCAAAGGCTTTTGATAATGTTTTTGTTGTAAAACAGCATTATAATAGCGATATTGGACGTTATTACTGTGAAATTCAACAAACTCCTATAAAGATCGACAAACTTGAACTTCCTGAACTTGGAAGTAGATTTAAAATATATTTATTCGGTAAGGATTCTGATTCAACTGATAAAAAAGGAGAACTTTCAGTATTCCCATTATTCCCAAATGAAGGTTCTTACGGTGACCACATGATACAAATGGTTATTGGCGAACTTAGTGATGTTAACATAATTAATAAGTTTGCTAAAAAAGATAGTACTGCTTTAACATCTTTACTTGATTATGCTAAAAATAGTACATCAGAATATGTATATAAATTTAAAGATAATATTGATACTGGAGCAGATATTTCAAATTTAGTTGTTGAAGATGATAAATATTATTATATTTATATTACATATTTAGATACTTTATATCGTGAAGTTGAAGATGTATATATAGTTCAAGGTAAAGCTGGAATGCTTGTTAATGATGTTAATTACGGACAGTATGATGATCCAGTACCAACTCCAACACCTGAACCAGTTATTGTAAATCCTAAAACAGGAACATATATTAGTATAGCTTGCATTGGTTTAGTTCTTGTAATTGGTGTTGCTGGTATTATAATTTCTAAAAAGAAAAGCAAAGTATTTACTATAAAATAATAAATTAAAATCAAGATATATTATCTTGATTTTTTTATGCTATAATATAGCTAGATAATAGATAAGGTGCGCTATATGAGAAAAGTTAAAAAGAAACATAAAAAAAGAAATAAAATTTTATTGATAGTTCTTATACTTTTCGTAATTTTTTCTTCTTTTGGTGTAATTGGATATTTTTATTATAAAGATATATTTTTAGAAAAAATATCACCAATTAATTTGAAATTAATTGGTGAAAACGAAATTACTTTAGAATATGGTGAGACTTATACAGATGAAGGAGCAACAGCAACTTTTAGAGAAAAAGATATTTCTAAAGATATTAAAGTTAATAGTTTAGTTGATTATTCTAAAGTTGGAGAATACAAAATAGAATATGTTGTTAGTACAAAAAGAAAATCAAAAAAAATCACCAGAGATATTAAAATAATTGATACTGTAAAACCTGTTATTACTTTAAAAGGTAGTAGAGAAGTTATATTTAATTTAAATGAAGATTATAAAGAACCTGGTTTTATATCTACAGATAACTATGATGGTGATATAACATCGAATGTTACAACGACTAATAATATTAATAAAGATGCAATTGGAACATATGAGGTAGTTTATAAGGTATCTGATTCATCTGGTAATTCATATCGAATTAATAGATTAGTTAGGTATGTAGAACCACTTAAAGAACTTCCAAGTTTAAATGCAAAAGCATCAAGTATAGCAGTTTTGAATTATCATTTCTTTTATGACCCAGCAAATAAAGAATCTGGTTCAGATGGTAATTTTATGAGTGTACAAAACTTTGAAGAACAACTTAAATATTTAAAAGACAATGATTATAAAACTTTAACAATGGATGAATTCAGAAAATGGATGTATGGCGAAATTGAACTTCCAGCAAGAAGTGTTTTATTAACCGTTGATGATGGAGCTAAAGGAACAGGTAAACATAATGGTAATAAACTTATACCTTTACTTGAAAAATATCAAGCTCATGCAACACTATTTTTAATTACGGGTTGGTGGGATATATCAAATTATTCATCACCATATCTTGATATTGAGTCACATTCTCATGATTTACATCATGAAAATGTGTGTGCAGGTGTATCTAGGGGTGCTAAGATTCTTTGTATATCTGATGAAGAAGTTTTAAATGATTTAAAAACATCTATCAGTGTAACAGGAAGTAACAATGCTTTTTGTTATCCATTTTATGTATATAATGCTCATACAATTGAGCTTGTTCAAGAAGCTGGATTTAAACTTGCATTTGTTGGTGGAGATTATAAAGCAACTAGATCTACTAATAAATATAAAGTTCCAAGATATCATGTTTATAAAAATACTTCTATTGTTAAGTTTAATAATATGATTGCTTGACAGATTTATTATTTAATTATTGAATTAGAAGAATATATGGTATATAATTAAGACATAATAGAGAGAGAATATGGAGGAAAATAAATGAAAAAACTTAATAAATTGTTTGTATTTGCTGTTACACTTTTTGTTGGAATTTTAACAGTTAATGCTGGAATTAAATTAAATGATCAACAATGTGTTGCTAGTGAAACTAGTCAAAATCCACAAAATTGTCCATTATCATTTACTTTAACTGAATCAGCATTTAAAAAAGGTGATGGATTTTCTGTAATATTTCATACACCTAGAAATATTAAAAATAGTAGTATAACTATTACACCTGAGACAGGATGGAAAGTAAGAAAACTTGGTGATACTGAATATGCTAGTACTTTAACTTTATCACTTACAACTGAACAATCATTTGTAGAATTTATCTATGATGGAGATACTGAAATAGCAGTTGGTACTGTAAGTTATGCTCTTGTTCAATATGATAAAGAAGATATTGGTGAAGGATGTGGATTTGCTTTTGGACTTCCATTTTGTAGTAAACCAAGTGTAGATGAACAAGCCTACTATTTTGGTAGAACTGGTAAATCTATTACTAAAGATGAATGGGTTGATCAATGTACTTGTCAACCAATAACTATTAATGGTAAGGAATACTATTATGGTAAAGCAGGAGACATTAAAGAAACTAAAGAAGAAATGTTAAAAGAATGTTTCTCTTGTAGAGTTGAAAATGAAAAATATTATGATAAAGATGGTATAGAAATTACTGAAGACGATTATAAAAAACAATGTATGTGCCGTATTGAAGAAACTGATAACGGTAAAGTTTATTATAATAACAAAAATGAAATAATTACTGCTGAAGAATATGCTAATCAATGTCAACCTTCAGTACCTACTGGAGCATCAGTTCCATATATTGCAATTTTAGGTGGACTTGCTGCTGCAGCTTCTATATTCTTTATGGCAAAAAGCAAATCTAAATTTAAAAGAATATAATAAATAATAATTAAGAATAGAACGAAAACTTTCTATTCTTTTTTTTATGTTCTTTTGTTATAATTATCATTATTAAATGGAAGTGGTTATTTATGAATTTACCAAATATTAATGATGCTAGAAAAAGAACAGATAAGAAAACTGAATATATATATCTAGATAAAGATTATGACAAAAACATTTTTAATGGTAAAAAATATTATTTAAAAACATATGGATGTCAGATGAATGTTCATGATAGTGAAGAAATAGCAGCAAGACTTGAATCTATTGGATTTACTAAAGTTGAAGATTTAGAAAAAGCGGATTTAGTAATTTTAAATACATGTGCTATAAGAGAAAATGCTCATGATAAATTATATGGTTTTTTAGGTAGATGTAAACATGTTAAAACATCTATCAATAAAGATTTAATTATTGCAATTTGTGGTTGTATGGCTCAAGAAGAAAATGTATGTAATTTTATTAAAGAAAAACATCCATATGTTGATTTAGTGTTTGGAACTCACAATATATGTGATTTAGAAGAATTATTAATTAATAAAGATAATAATAAACAAAATATAGAAGTATATTCTTGTGAAGGTAATGTTTATGAAAATATTAAGTATAGTAGGGATTCTAAATTTAAAGGTTGGGTTAATATACAGTATGGATGTGATAAGTTTTGTACATACTGCATAGTTCCATACACAAGAGGTAAACAAAGAAGTAGAAAATCTGTCGATATTATTAAAGAAGTAGAAGAATTAGTAAAAGACGGTTATATTGAAGTTACACTATTAGGTCAAAACGTTAATGCATATGGAAAGGATTTGGATGGTGAACTTAACTTTGCTGAACTTTTACAAAAGGTAGCCGATACTGGAATTAAAAGATTAAGATTTGTTACTTCACATCCTTGGGATTTTACAGATGATATGATTAGTGTTATAGCTAAAAATGATAACATTATGCCATATGTTCATTTACCACTTCAATCAGGATCTGATAGAATATTAAAACTTATGGGTAGAAGATATACAAAAGAAGAATATATTTCTTTATTTAATAAGATAAAAGAAAATGTAGATAATGTATCAATTACTACTGATATTATTGTTGGTTTTCCAAATGAAACTGTTGAAGACTTTAATGAAACATTAGATGTTGTTAATACATGTAAGTTTGATAGTGCGTTTACTTTTATATATTCTCCAAGAGAAGGAACTCCTGCAGCTAAAATGGTAGATGAAGTATCTTTAGAGGAAAAAGAGAAAAGATTATATGAACTTAATGATTTAATTAATAATTATTCGCTTTTAAATAATAAAAAGTATTTAGGTAAAGTAGTTGAAGTATTAGTTGAAGGAATAAACGAAAAAGATAATTCAAAAGTTTTTGGTTATACTGACACTATGAAATTAGTTAATTTTGAAGGTTCTATAGATCTTGTTGGTAAACTTGTAAATGTAGAAATTACTGATGCTAAAAGTTTTAGTTTAGATGGTAAAATAAAAGAATAAGAAGATTACTTCTTATTCTTTTTTTGTTTTGTAATATTTAATGTTATTAGTGCTAGAATCATTGCTATAACAATAATTATCATATCATAATACTTATTTATTTTATCTAGCAGTTTTTCTTTAGTTATTTTTTTCTTTTCTTTTTTAGGTGGAATGTATTCTGACCAAATGTTTAATTTATTATCTTTAGCATATTCTTCTATTTTTTTAAGATCACTTGCGTATTTATAATCGTCATATAAATATGCAACTTTAGCATATCCATTTTTTACAAGTTCTGTTTGAAGAAGCGTATCATCAATCCATACCCAGGCTAAAATGCGATCGTATTTATCAACTTTATCTGATTTATTATCATATTCTAAGTATAGATTTTTACCATTTTTTATAAGATTACATAAATATTCTTTTGCTTCCAGTGAATATGGTTCATTTTTATCAATTTCTGGTGCATCAATTGCTAAAAATCTTACCTTTATATATATTTCACCACTTTTAATTGATATTGTATCTCCATCAATACATTTGTCTAGTTCAACTTTAATTTTTTTTGCGTTAACATTTGTTATAAATGTTAATGATAGTAATATTAATAAAATACTCTTTTTCATGTTATCTATTCTTTCTAACAATATTTTATCATATTTATGTTATAATAAATATATAATTGAAGGAGTAGTAGTTATGCTTTTTGATAATGATAAGTTAAAGAAAGTATTTATTACAGTTTCATGTGTAGGACTTTTACTTTTTCTAATTGGAGCTATTATATCAGTTAAAACAATATTTTTTGATGTAAAAGGTAAAGAGACAACTTATGCTGAAGTTGTTGATTTAGGTGAAGATTATACTATTGCAAAATATGAAGTTAATGGAAAAGAATATGAAAGAAGATACAGTGCATATTCTTCAACATATTATAAAGGTAAAAAGATAAAGATTTATTATGATAAAAATCATCCACAAAAATCTTTTATTGCTAATTTAAGATATTTAGTATTAATAGCACCTGGTATGGGAATTTTATTTACTGGTGTAGGTGGAATAGGTTTACTTGTATGTTATTTTAAAAGCGATAAATATAAAACATTAGGATATTAAAAAAATAACCAAGAATTGGTTATTTTTTTTTATTATATTAATTCTATTTTGATTCCAACAACACCATATTGTTCTTGCTTTTCTTTTGTATAAAATTCTTCTAATGCTTCTTTTAAGTTTTCTTTTGTTTCAGATTTATCAGAAAGAATTGATATATCATAATCTTTAAATAATTCATCAAAAGAATTATATCTAAGTAAATCAACTACTTTTACATTAAATGATTCTTCTAGATTTGGTTCTTTTAAAAATTTAATGGTATCACCAATCTTAATTTTTTGTCTTTTTTCATCATAAAGTCTAAGCTCGATTCTTTTAGTTCCATTTAAAATATAATTGTAATATTTTGGTTGAAGTTTTAATTCATGAATCATAATTAATCACCAATATAATTATATCATAAACAAAAAAAACTAACCAATTATGGTTAGTTTACTTTTATTTGGTAGCGACGGTGTGATTCGAACACACGACCTGCCGGGTATGAACCGGATGCTCTAGCCAACTGAGCTACATCGCCATTTGTCTCTTGATAATATGAATTATAACAAAAAAAACATTTAAATACAATATATTTTTGATATTGATATATCTTTATAAATAAAGTAAAATTATTTTGTGAGGTATTAGATATGAGTAAAGACAGAAAACAACTTATTATATTAGTAGCAATTATTATTTTGTTAGCAAGTGCATTTGGAGTTTACGCTTTTATGCATAAAGGTGATAAAACTTGTAAGGATGAAGAAACTGATGCTATTAAATTTAAAAGAGAGTATGAAGAGTTTAATGGTAAAAAATATGATAATACAGATATAGAGTATTTTGAAGTTAAATTAACTAATACTAACTTATTTAGTTATATTAAACCTAAAGATGCTGTTAAACTTTTAAAAGAAGATACAGGTATTATTTATTTTGGATTTCCACAATGTCCTTGGTGTAGAACTTTAGTTCCTTACCTTGAAGAAATTGGAAAAAGTGTTGGTGTTAAAAAAATATATTATTTAAATATTTTAGATTTAAGAGATTCATATGAGCTTGATGAAAAAAAAGTTAATAAAACTAAAGATGGAAGTAAAGAATACTATGAACTTTTAAATGCACTAGACAAATATCTTGAAGAATATTATTTAACTAATGAAAACGGAAAGAAATTTGATACAGGAGTTAAAAGATTATATGCTCCAACAACTGTTGTTGTTAAAGATGGTAAAATTGTTGATTTTTTAGAAGGCACAGTTGATTCACAAAAGAAATTTGTTCCTCTTACTAAAGAAGAATCTTTAGAACTAAAAAAAAGATTAAGTGATATGTTTGTTAAGATATCTGACACTACTTGTACGGATAATGGTTGTTAGAAAAATACAAGATCGAATCTTGTATTTTTTTTGTTGCAATCAATAATTATATTTTTGTATAATAAAAGTTACAAGGAGGGTAGAAGATAATGAACTTAGTAACTTTATTACCTGCTGATAAATATTTAGTTATTAATAAAACTATTTTATCGGATCAAGACAAAGATACCCTTATTAATCTTTATGAACCAATAATAGGTGCAACATCTGTTGGTTTATACCTAGCTTTATGGAATGATCTTAGTGGACCTTTAGTTAGAAATGTTGATCATTCTCATCATCATTTAATGACTCTTTTAAAATTAAGTTTAGATGAAATAAAAAGGTCTCGTGAATCTTTAGAATCTATGGGACTTATCAGAACATATTATAAAGAAGGAGATATAAATGAATATATTTATGAATTATATTCACCACTTCTTCCTGGAGATTTTTTTAATAATGCAATATATAATGTTGTTTTATATAATAATGTTGGTAAAAGTGAATATGATAACTTAGTTAGAAGATATCAAAAAGCTGATATTGATTTAACAGGTTATACTGATATTACAAAGATGATTAATGAAGTTTATGAATCATCTTCAGTTTCTGTGCCTGATAATATTCAAAAGAAGGAATTCTTAGGTATTAATACTGATAATATTATTGATTTTGATTTTATTATTTCTTCCCTTCCTAAAGGACTAGTAAATCAAAGAACATTTAATTTAGAAATAAGAAAACTTATTAATCAGTTATCTTTTATATATAATTTTGATAATATAAAAATGTGTGAATTAATTAGAGAATCTATTTCTGAGAAAGGCATAATAAATGTTAATGATTTAAGAAAAAATGCTAGAAGTAGATATCAATCTCAAAACGGTTCTTTACCTTCACTTGTTTATAGAACTCAACCAGAATACTTAAAATCACCAACTGGTGATAACTCTAAAAGAGGTAAATTGATTGCTGTATTTGAAAATACAACTCCATACGATTTTCTTAAAAGTAAATATAATAATTCAAAACCAACATCAAGAGATTTAAAACTATTGGAAAGTTTACTTATTGATCTTGATATGAAACCTGCAGTTGTAAATGTTTTGATTGATTATGTTTTAAAGAAAAATAATAATAAACTTACAACTGGTTTTGTTGAAACTATTGCAGGTCAGTGGAAAAGAGAAAATATAGAAACCGCAGCAGATGCTATGGCCTTTGCTGAAGAAGAACATAATAAAAGTAAAAAGATAGCAGAGAAAAAGTCTACTACTGCTAAAAAACAACCTGAATGGTTTGATGAAAAAATAGAAAAGAAAACAATATCTGATGAAGAAGCCAAAAAAATGCAAGAAATGATGGAAAAATATAAGTAGGTGATAATTTATGGGAAATATTGATTTAAGTTACAATAAAAAAATAGTT
The DNA here is from genome assembly GCA_947302655.1 of uncultured Mycoplasmatota bacterium. Lineage (GTDB taxonomy): Bacteria > Bacillota_I > Bacilli_A > RF39 > UBA660 > RUG13160. Next base: position 170,313 of record CAMYVW010000002.1, read on the forward strand.
AATGAATTAAAAAAAGAATTGTCGTCTGCTAAGAAAGATGAGAAGTTTATTAAATTATGTCAAAAATTAGATATTGATGATAGTATTGCAGCTAAATATACATCTAAATTAGAAGATACCTTATGTGAACTTGGAAATTGTAAAGGTTGTAAAGGTTTATTTCAATGTAAGAATAAATTAGAAGGTTATGTATCTTATCCTAAAAAAGAAGGTAATAGACTTATTTTTAACTATGTTCCATGTAAATATACTAATCAAGTTAATGATGAACTCGAAAAGAAAAATCATAATATGCTTGAAGATGTAAGAATGAAGGACATTGATATAACAGATAAAAAAAGACAAGAAGTAATTTGTTATTTAGATGAATTTTTTAATAATTATTCTCCAGCTAAAAGTAATACTGGATTATATTTACATGGCTCATTTGGAGCTGGTAAAAGTTTTTTAATATCAGCTTTACTTAATGAACTACATGAAAAGAAAAAAGCATCTATTTGTATGATTTATTTTCCAGAAGCTTTAAGAACACTTAAAGATGATTGGGATAATTTTGGAAGCAAAATGGAATACTTTAAAAGTGTTGATATTTTACTTATTGATGATATTGGTGCTGAAAAAGTTACAGAATGGGGAAGAGATGAAGTTCTTGGAACTATTTTACAAGAAAGAATGGATAAGAAATTAGCAACATTCTTTACATCTAATTTGAATATAAAGGAACTTGAAAGTCATTTAGCACTTTCAAATAAAAGTGATGACTTAGTTAAAGCTAGAAGAATAATTGAAAGAATTAAACAACTAACAAATGATTTAGAATTAATTAGTGTAAATAGAAGAGAAAAATAGTTGATACCTTGACTTATTAATATACAAGTGTTAACATTTATTTGTAAATCGATGAAGAAAGACATGATTTATGTAATGAAAATATAGAGAGTTAATGGCTGGTGTAAATTAACAAGAAGTTATATAAATTACTACTTTTAGAGAGGATTAATAAATCCCGGTGTTTATTATTAGCCGTTATTAATAATTAAGTATAATTAAGGATGGTACCGCTTGTATATCATGCTCCTTTGCATGATATATAAGTGGTTTTTTAATTATTATGGGGAGGTTTTACTTATGGATATCTTAGATCAGATAAAAACATATCTTATGTGTTATTCTGAGAATAATATGTTTTTTATGTTTGATGAGAGTGAATTACCACTTTATAATGCGGTTCCTCTTTTAATAGATGAATGTATAGGTCACTCTTACTGGGATATAACGCTTGATGCAGAAGTTTTTGATGCTATCTTAGAGCCTTTAGATACATTTTATGATCGTAGGAAGAGAATTAAGTATGCAGTGAGTCGTTTGTGTTCTGCTATAATGTATAAACTTGGTATTGATACTGACGTTAATATAATTGATAGCCATGAGTTTGAAAATTGTATTATTGATTTATGTCAAAATGCTGGAGCTGAGTCTCTTAGAGTAAATTTAATGCTTGATGGTGTTAATGATATAGATTTACAGATAGCCATTAACGAATTGATGGCTCATTCAGGAGTTACCTTTTTTTGTTACACAACGAAAAGTCCCCTAACACTTATGACCCCTGAAGAAGAAATACTTACATATACGGAAGATTATTTCGTAGAATGTAGTAGTGCACGTTTAGAAAATTGTTATGATGAAATTGAAAGGAAGATGTTAAGATGATTAATATTAAAGAAGATGAAAGATTAAGTAAACTTAATCATTCATGTGCTCATTTAATGGCACAAGCAGTTAAACATTTATTTCCAGATGCTAAATTCTGGGTAGGACCTGTTATTGAAGAAGGCTTCTACTATGACATTGATTTAGGAGATAAAGTATTAACCGATGAAGATATTGAAGCAATATCAAAGGAAATGAAAAAGATAGCCAAAGATGGTAAAAGAATAGTAAGACAAGAAATATCTAAAGATGAAGCTTTAGAAATGTTTAAAGACGATCCATACAAATTAGACTTAATTAATAATATGGATGAAGAAAATACTGTTATTTCTTGCTATACTCAAGGAGACTTCACTGATTTATGTAGAGGACCACACGTTGATACAGTTAAAGAACTTAAAAATTTTAAACTTTTAAAGTTTAGTGGAGCTTACTGGAAAGGTGATTCTAAAAATAAAATGCTTCAAAGAATCTATGGTATTTGTTTTGAAAATGAAGAAGATTTAAATAAACATTTACAAGAACTTGAAGAAGCAAAAGAAAGAGATCACAGAAAAATAGGTAAAGATTTAGGAATTTATATGATGTCTGATTTAGTAGGTCGTGGTCTTCCAATGTATTTACCAAACGGATTTATTTTATGGAATGAACTAGAAACTTACATCAGAAATAAAGAACTTAAAAGAGGATATAAACATGTTCAAACTCCACCGCTAGGTAATGTAAATTTATATAGAACTTCAGGTCATCTAGAACACTATAAAGATGCAATGTTCCCTATAATGCAAGTTGAAGATGAAGAGTATGTTTTAAGACCAATGAACTGTCCTCACCACATGGTAATGTATGGAAATGATATTCATTCATATAGAGATTTACCACTTCGAATTGCGGAAATTGCAAGAGATTGTCGTTATGAAGCAAGTGGTGCTTTAAAAGGTATTGAAAGAGTTAGAACATTCTGTCAAAATGATTCACATATATTCTGTACTCCAGAGCAAATAGAATCTGAATTTAAAGATGTTATTGATTTAATTCTTGAAGTATATAAAGAACTAGGAATTAAAAATTATAGATTTGAACTTTCTTTAAGAGATCCTGAAGATAAAGTTAAGTATCATCAAGATGATGAAATGTGGAATAAAGCTGAAGATGCTTTAAGAAAAATCATGGATGATTTAAATATTCCATATGTTGAAAAGAAAGGTGAAGCAGCTTTCTATGGACCTAAGTGTGATGTTCAAGTTCAACCTGCTGTTGGAAATGAAATAACATTATCTACTTGTCAAATAGATTTCTGTTTACCAATGAAATTTGATTTAAAATATATTGATAAAGATGGATCTAAGAAAACTCCAGTAGTACTTCATAGAGCAATACTTGGGTCTCTTGATAGAGCTATAGCATTTTATCTAGAAGAAACTAAAGGCAACTTACCACTATTCTTATCACCAGTACAAGTTAAGATCTTACCAGTTAATAATGAATATCATTTAGATTATGCTAAAGAATTATATCAAAAATTAATTGATGAAGATATTAGAGTAGAACTTGATGATAGAGAAGAAAAAGTTGGTTACAGAATGAGAGAAGCTGTAATGCAAAAAATACCTCTAGTTTTAGTTTTAGGTCAAAAAGAAGTTGATGATAAATTAATTTCTTATAGAAGAAGAGGTTCTCAAGAAACTACAACTGTTTCTTATGATGAATTTATATCTATGATAAAAGAAAACATTAAAGAACATAAATAGTTATTTATGTTCTTTTTTATTGATACATATTTGTTATTCGATTATAATAAAGTTATATTTCGGAGGGTTTTATGGATCTTGAACATTTTAAAGTATTGGTAAATAGAGGATTTTCAGCTTCACAAATATGTGATGAAATAGGTTTTTTCTCCTTACAAGAATTATTTGATGAAGTAGAAAATTTAAAAAATGACGGTATTTATTATTTCCCTTATTACGGAAATAATGGAGAAATATATTATTCAAAGAATAAAGTTAACTATGATGATCCTATAAGACTTGATCCTATATTAACACCAAAGTCTACAAAGTTTTCATTTATTGCTATGGGTGATGAACATACAGGTAGTATATACTCAGATGTACGAAGATATGATGTTTTAAAAGATAAAATTATAGAAGACGATATTCATTATATATTTAATACTGGTGATTGTGTTGATGGACCTGCAAGGGATGCCAGGGATTCATCTAAAAGACTATATAATGGTGAAGATCAGATAAAAGAATATATTGTTTACTATCCACTTATGAATGGATTAATTACGATTAATTCATCCGGTAATCATGATTTAGAAACCGAAAATTTTGCTGGAGTTTCTTTTATTAAAATTTTAAGAAGTAAAAGACATGATATCAAAGTTTATAGTAGTGGTTGTGGTGTAATAAAGATAGCAGATTTTACGATACTTTTATGTCATGATGCAAGTGACTCAAGAATTAAAGAAAGAATTAGAAATGATGAAGACATGATGGTTTTATCTTCACATACTCATGAATCTAAAACAAAAACATATTTTAATGGTAAAAATATTTGTATAAGGCATCAACTACCGGCTTTTTCTAAGATAGCTGAAAGATATGGATACGCAAGTGGTTTTAATAAGTATGATATATATTTTGAAAATGGAAAAGCTACAGCGATTCATTGGATAAATTATATTTTTGATAGTAATAATAGACTAATTAATACTAGTGAAAATCATGATAATCTTACCATAGGTAGTGATTTTAGTAGAAAAAGGAAATAGAGAGTTATATAACAAGTGTATATTTTGGAGGTTTTGTATATATTTTTAGAAGAACATAAAATGGATTATGAGAAAGATATTTGTTGCCCTTCATCAATAGCTTTATCAGAAAAAATTACATGTTTAATGCACCAAGAAACTGATGTAGAAGCTGATAGACAACATGTTCGTGTAAAAGCTAAGAAAAATACTGATAATAATTAATATTTTCTTGACAAAATCATAAAATAGTATATAATTATTACTGTTATATGAAAAAGGAAAGCGATGTATCCACATCCACCTGACTGATAATTAAGTTGGTAGGTAGAAAGCCATTAAGTAAAATTAATAAAGTATATTTATTATAATTAAGGTTTTAAGTGGATACATAATATGTATCCATTTTTATATGAAATTTAATATTTGGAGGTTGATTACAATAGCAAATAATAATAAAAACGAGTTACCTATTAATGAAAATATTAGGGTTCCAGAAATGATGGTTATAGGTCCAAATGGAGAGCAAATGGGAATTAAAAATATTACCGATGCATTAACACTAGCTAACTATGCTGGTTTAGATTTAGTTTTAATGAATGGTAATTCTACTCCTGCAGTTGCTAAAATTATGGATTATAACAAATATAAATATGAAAGAAATAAAAAACTTAAAGAAGCTCAAAAAAATCAAAGAGCTGCTAATAAAGACGTAAAAGAATATCGTTTATCAGTTAATATTGATGTTCATGATTTTGATACACGTGTTAAAAATGCTCGTGATTACTTAATTAAAGGACATAAAGTTAAAGGATTTTTAAGGTTTAAAGGTAGAAGTATTACTCACCCTGAACTTGGACAAGAGGTTCTTATGCGTTTTGCAGAAGCTTTAAGTGAAGATTCTGTAATTGAAACCCAACCAAAACTTGAAGGTAAACAAATGTTTATGCTATTAGCCCCTAAAAAAGATAAATAATTAATAATTAATTAAAAAGAAAGAAGGATGTAATTATGGCAAAAGGTGCAAAACAAAAAACTCATAAAGCAAGTGCTAAAGTTTTAACTAAAAAGAAAAATGGAACTATTACTTATAAAAAAGGTAATGGTAATCATAAAACTGCTAAAGATTCATCTAAAGCAGTTAGACAAAGAAGAAATAAAGGAATCTTAGGAAAAGGAGAAGCTAGCAGATTAAAATCTGTTATCTAGTAGAGGTGAATAAATATGACAAGAGTTAAAGGCGGAACAGTTTCTAAAACTAGAAGAAGAAAAGTACTTAAAGCTGCTAAAGGATATTTTGGTTCTAAACATAGACTTTATAAAACTGCTCAAGAACAAGTATTCCATAGTGGTGTATACGCTTATAGAGATAGAAGAGCTAATAAGAGAAACTTTAGAAAACTTTGGATTACAAGAATCAATGCTGCATGTCGTATGAATGATATTAGTTATTCTAAGTTCATTTCAGGACTTAATAAAGCCGGTGTTGAAGTAAATAGAAAAATGCTTTCAGAACTTGCTATTGATGATATGAAAGGATTTAAAGCATATGTTGATATTGCTAACGATGCTTTAAATGGAAAAATAACTAAAAAAGAAGTAGTTAAGAAAGAAGCTCCTAAAGCTGATAAAGCAGTAGAAAAGAAAGAAACTCCTGCAAAAAAAGAAACAGCTAAGAAAGAAGAAGCTAAAGACTATTCAAAAATGACTTTAGCTGAACTTAAAGCTGTTGCTAAAGAACAAGGTGTTTCTGGTTATTCAACTATGAAAAAAGCAGATTTACTTGCTGCTATAAAATAATCTCTTTTAAGAGATTTTTTTATTGCTAAAATTTTTATCGTTGTGACTGCATGTTTTTATAAGAAATTATTTTTTATATTTCTTGAAAGTTAAATAATATTTAGATATAATAATTTAAGATGATATGGAGGATTAACTTATGCGAAAAATTATAGCTAGTTTAGATATTGGTTCTAGTTTAATTAAATTAGTTGTTGGCGAAGTAACTAAAAATAAGTTCAATATTCTCCTAGCAATTAATACTGAGAGTCAAGGTATTAGAAATGGCTTTATTGTTAATCAAGAAAGCTTTAATGAAGTTATAGTTGATTTATTTAATAAAGCTGAAGAAATTCTTGGCATTAGAGTAAAAAAGGTAATTGTTAATGTTCCTATTTATAATGCAAAATATGAATTTGTTGAAGGATCAACTACAATTAATAATGAAGAATATATGGTAAGTGCTAATGATATAGTTAGATCTATGCAATCTGCTGTTTATAATAAAGTTTCTGATAACATGGAATTAATTAATTTAATTCCAGTTATATTTAAAGTTAATGGAGAAATTTTAACTAAAGAACCACTTGGAATGGGTGCAGAAAAATTATCTAGTAAATGTGTTTTGATTACTGCTCCTAAAAAAGGAATAGAACCTATTATTAAAGTTTTAGAAAAGAATAATATTGAAGTAATTGATTTAGCATTTTGCTCTTTTGGTGATTATGAAGAACTTCATACTTCATATGAAGATGATGAAGTAGGTGCTGTTGTAAATATTGGTGCAGATACAACTGAAGTAAGTATATTTAATAAGGGTATTATTTCATCTTCTGAAGTTATTAATATGGGATCTAGTAATATTGATAAAGATATTTCATACATGTATAAATTAACTTCTTCTCAAGCAAGAAAAGTTAAAGAAGAACTTGCTTTATGTCATACGAGAATGGCTCAACCAAATGAAGTTTTAGAATTAATTAATACTGATGATGAAAAGATCAGAATTAATCAATATGAATCTAGTGAAATTGTTATGGAGAGAATTAAAGAAATCTTTAATTTAATTAAAAAACAAATAAATCTCTTAACAAAAAAGGAAATTAGTTATATAATTATTACAGGAGGCTTGACGGAAGCTGCCGATTTTGAATTATTAGTAGACGAAGCATTTGGAACAATTGCAAGAGTTGCTAATATTGGTGAAATTGGTGCTAGAAATAATATTTATAGTTCTGCTGTCGGGCTTATTAAATTTTATAATAAAAAACTAAAACTTCGTAATAAAGAATATTCTATTTTTACATTAGAAGAGCAAGAAGAATTTAGTGGATTAGAACAAAAGAAATTGATTTCAGAAAATTCTATACTAGGAAAAGTATTTGGAATATTTTTTGATAAGTAAGGAGATGAATTTATGAACGGATTACAAATGGATCAAATAGCTAAAATCAAAGTCGTTGGTGTTGGTGGCGGCGGATGTAATGCTGTTAATCGAATGATAGATGAGGGAGTTAAAGGTGTTGAATTTATTGTTGTAAATACTGATTTACAAGCCCTTAATGCTTCTCGTGCTGAACATAAAATACAAATAGGAGAAAATATTACAACTGGTCTTGGTGCTGGTGCAGATCCAGAAGTTGGACGTGCTGCAGCTCTTGAAAGTAAAGCGTTATTAGAAGAGTCTTTAAAAGGTGCAGATATGATATTTGTTGCATGTGGACTTGGTGGTGGAACTGGAACTGGTGCTGCTCCAATTATTGCAGAAATAGCTCAAGAACTTGGTTCTCTTACTGTTGCAATTGTTACTAAACCTTTTAGATTTGAAGGTAAAAGACGTATGGAAAATGCTTTAATGGGTCTTGATGAACTAAAAAAACATGTTGATTCATTAATAGTTGTTCCAAATGATAGATTAAGAGATATTATTGATAAAACAACTGGATTTGATGATGCCTTTAAAGAAGTAGATAAAGTACTTCATCGTGGTGTTCAATCAATCTCTGATTTAATCGCTGTAACTGGAATTATTAACCTTGACTTTGCCGATGTTAAAACAGTTATGGAAAATTCCGGTACTGCAATTATCGGTATTGGATGTAATGCTGGAGAAAATAGAGCCGTTGAATCTGCAAGACAAGCCGTATCAAATGCTTTACTTGAAGCAACAATTGATGGTGCTAAGAATGCCATTGTTAACGTAACAGGTGGTAAAAACCTTACATTATTTGAAATTGAAGATGCTGTTGAAACTGTTAGAGAAGCAGCAAATAATGATTTAAATATCATCTTCGGAGCAATTAAAAATGAAAACTTAACTGATGAAGTTATTGTTACAGTTATTGCAACAGGATTTGATGATAATAATGATGATGAAGTTAAAACTAAAGTTGATGATATAGATGTTCAACAAAGAAGATCATCTGATGATGACTTAGATATACCTTCATTTTTGAGAAATCGTAGTGATTTTTAAGAAAATAAAATTGACCAGTAATGGTTAATTTTTTTTAACTTGTATATTATATAATATAATTGTATAATTTTATTAATAATAGAGGGTGATGATATGGATAAAATTACTCTTAAACAATTACTTAAAAATCCAGCTAATGTAATATTAGTTTTTATCTTTGTGATTAGCCTTTTTGTAGGTTCACTCTTTATCTTTAGAATTGTTTATCATAAAAATCCTGAAGCAACGATAGCTATGAAAGAACTTGATGATTCATTAATATATTATATTTCAAAAAGTAATGATGATTCTGATAAGAGAGTAGCTCTTATTTTAGATGGAAAAAATAAATTTAATCTAATTTTAAATAATGAACAAACTTCTGGTTTTACTGGTACTTATGTTCAAATTGATAATACTATTTATTTATATACAAACTATTATTATAATGGTAAAGCTAAAAATGATTATAAAGTTTTAACATTAAGTATCTTAGATGACAGTACTCTAATTTTAAATTATTCCTTGAATAATATTGATAGTTATGAACTTGATAAAGTTAGTAGTAGTATGTTTAAATCAAACGGATTTAATAACTTATCTGTTAGTAGTAATCAATATATATATACTTATTTAGATAGTGATAACGAAACTATATCTAATAATATATATAGTTTGGATTCAATATATTCTGTTATAAAGTTTATAGATAGATATGGTAGTTTTTTATCTGATAATTTACAAGATTATTTGTATAGCAGTAACATAACTAATAAGTATGGTATAAACCAAAATCAAATACTAAACTTTATAATTCCTAATATAAATGATGAGCATTTAAATACGGATATTATTAATAATTTTTCAAATAATATTTTTAAATCTAATATATCCTTTGATGATAAGTTAGAAATTTTAAGTAACGGTTATAAATATGTTCTTGATCAAAATAGATATGTAAAAAATCAAGATATTACTGATAATAAAATTAATAACGTTATTAAACGAATATATAACTATCAAATGGTAGGGCAAAGATTAACAATTGATGAGATTTTAATAGCATATGAATGTAGTAATGATATTTGTAGATTCTATCCTTTTACTAATATTAATGATGAAGAAAAAAACTATTATAATTTTACAACATCATCTATTGATATAGATAAAATATTATTAAATATTGATAAAATAAATCATTATACATGGACTTTTAATAATGAAAATAATCAATTTTATTTTGAATCTTTAGAATTAAATTAAATACCTAATATCGACATATATTGCTTTATCAAAGTGTTAATATAACTTTGGTGATAAAAGTGATAATATATGTCGATATTATTTTTTTAATTAATCTTATTTATGATTTTTTAATACTTAATGCAGTTAATATAGTTTTAAGAAGAAGAAAAAAGGTGAAGTGGATATTGATTTCATCTTTTTTTGGTTCTATATCTTCATTTAGTATTTTTTTTCCATTTTTAAATAATATTTATATAACTATATGTATAAGCATTTTAATGGTTCTTATTACGTTTGGATATAAAGATATTATATATTTAAAAAATAATTTATTATATTTTTATATGATAAGCATTATTTTTGGTGGTTTTTTATATTTAATAAATATTAAATTTAATCATTATTATGCCCCTAATGACATATATAAAACTAAAGTATTAATTAATTTCATTGGAATTATTATTATAAGCCCTATAATATATTTTCTTTATTTATATACATATAAAAATAATCAAATAAATCATAATAATTATTATGATTTAAAGTTTTCTTTAACAGATAAAGTATATTTTTTAAATGCTTTTTATGATACAGGGAATTTAATCAAAGATCCTTATAAAGGTAGACCAGTAATACTAATAAATAGAAAAGTTCTTGATGGAGATATAAAAAATAAAAGTCCTATTTTAGTTCCATGTAAAATGATTAATAATAGTTTATTAATTGAATGTTTTAAACCATCACTATTAGTTATTAATAATCATATAATTAATAATTGTCTAATAGGTTTATGGGAAAATAATAATTTTTTTGATGGAGTAGATGCCGTAATTTCAGGATATATAGGAGATAAAATAAAATGATTAAACATATAATAAATTTATTTAGAAAACTTTTTAATAAATGTTTCTTTTTAGGTAGTACTGATAAGCTTCCTCCACCTTTATCTAAAGAAGATGAAATTAAATACTTCCTTTTATTTCAAAATGGTGATGAAAAAGCAAAAGAGAAATTAATAGAGCATAATTTAAGATTAGTTGTTTTTATTGCAAAGAAGTATGAAACAACTGGTTATGATATAGAAGATTTGGTTAGTATTGGTTCTATTGGTTTAATAAAAGGAATTAATACTTATAAAGTTGATAAAAATATTAAACTTGCAACGTATGCATCAAGATGTATTGCAAATGAAATACTTATGTATATTAGAAAGAATAAGAATAGAAAAGGTGAAATAAGTTTTGAAGATGCTCTTAACTATGATTCTGAAGGTAATGAACTACATCTTGAAGATATTTTAGGAACAGATGATAATATTGTACCTGATGAAATAATAAATAGATTTGATAGAATTAAACTAAAGGAAGAGATTAATCTTTTGGATGAAAGAGATAAACAAATAATGATTATGAGATATGGTTTATTTAATACAAAAGAATATACACAAAAAGAAGTTGCTGATTTACTTGGAATAAGTCAGTCATATATATCAAGAATTGAAAAGAAAGTTATAAATAAACTTAAAGTATCTATGGATTAATGAATATTTTTTATAAGGTCTTTCCATTATATAAAAAGGAAAGGCTTTTTATATGAAAAATTATAAGGTAGAGATTAATAATTATGATACAAATAATATAAAGGTTTTAAAACAAGAAGAAATGATTGAATTGTTTAAAAAATATCAGTCTGGAGATAAAGAAGCTAAAGATAGATTAGTTGAAGGTAATTTAAAACTTGTTTTAAGTTTAATTAAAAAATTTAATAATGGGAAACATAATATTGATGATTTATTTCAGGTTGGAGTTATCGGTTTAATTAAAGCAATTGATAATTTTGATCTATCATATAATCTTATGTTTTCAACATACGCTGTTACTTTAATTAATGGAGAAATAAGAAGATTTATTCGTGATAATACTCCATTTAGAGTAAGTAGAAGTATTAAGGAATTATCCTATGATATTTTAGCTTTTAAAGAAGATTATATCAAACATAATGGAAGTGAACCATCTAATTATATAATTGCTAAATCACTTGATATTAGTGAATACATGGTGTCTTATGCTCTTGAGTCTTTAAGCCCTACAATTAGTATTTATGAACCAATTTATCAAGATTCTGGAGAAGCTATATATCTTTTAGATCAGCTTGCTGATCTAAAAGAAAGTAATTTTAATAAAGAAGATTTAATATCTTTATACGATGCTCTTTCTAAGTTAAAAGAAAGAGAAAAGGAAGTATTAGTTAATAGATATATTGTTGGCAAAACACAAATGGAACTTGCAAAAGAATATAATATTAGTCAAGCTCAGGTATCTCGGATTGAAAAAAGTGCAATTCAAAGGGTTAAAAAATTAATTGATTAATATAATTAATTATGGAGGTAGTTATGTTTTTGGGTGATTTACAAACTAAAGATGTTGTTAATATAAATGACGGAAAGAATCTTGGAAGAATTGCAGATGTAGAAATCGATTCTGAAGGAAAAATAGTTAATATACTAATTGAAAAAAGAAGATTTTTTAAGAAACTATTTAATTCATCTAACCAATATAATATTATGTTTAAAGAAATTAGTAAAATAGGTGATGACGTTATTTTAATTAATATATAATTTATGTTATAATTAACATGGTGGATGAAATGAAGAAGAGAATTGTTTTTATTATATTATTTATTTTTGGGTTAGATATATTATCTAAATATTTAGTTTTTAACCATGTTGAGTATGGCACTAGTAAAGTATTAATACCTAACTTTTTTGCTTTAGTTCCTGTAAAAAATACTGGTGCAGCTTTTTCCTTTTTTAGTAATAACAATTTAATTCTTATTTTAATATCAATACTTATTTTATTATATATTTTATATACATTAAAAAATTTAAAGTTAACTAAAACTACAACTATATCATATGGTCTTATCATTGGTGGAATTTTTGGTAATTTATATGACAGAATATTCTTACGTCATGTAAGAGATTTTATATCATTGAAGTTTTATAAATGGGATTTTGCTATATTTAATATTGCTGATATAGCAATAGTAGTAGGCGCAATACTTTTATTTATTTTAATGATTAGAGGAAAAATGAAGTATGATGATTAAAAGTACTACTGAAGGAGAAAGAATAGATAAATATCTTTCTTTAAATACAGATTATTCTAGAGAACTATTATCTAAGATGATAAAAGCGGGTTATGTTAAAGTAAATGGTAATACTATTAAACCTAGTTATAAAGTTTTAATCGATGATGAAATTGATATTGATGAATCATTTAAAATTGAGAGCGATATTATGCCTGAAGACATTCCTTTTGAAATTTTATATGAAGATAATGATCTAATGGTTATAAATAAACCTAGTGGTTTAGTTGTTCATCCTGGAAATGGAAATCAAAATCATACTCTTGTTAATGCACTTATGTATCATAATAAAAGTTTAAGTGATATAGGTGGAGAAGAAAGACCTGGAATTGTTCACCGTATAGATAAAGATACAAGTGGAGTTATGCTTGTTGCAAAAACAAACAAATGTCATGAGCTTCTTGCTGAAGATTTTAAAAATAAAAAAGTAAAAAGAACTTATATAGCTCTTTTAAAAGGTGTATTTCCTCATCAAAGTGCAACTATAGATGCTCCAATTGGAAGAGATAAAAATAATCGTTTAAAAATGTGTGTGACTGCTGATAATAGCAAAAAAGCAGTTACACATTTAAAAGTAATTAAAAGATATAATAAATATACTCTTGTTAGTTTAGTTTTGGATACTGGTAGAACACATCAAATACGTGTTCATACAGCTTATATTGGTTATCCTGTTTATAATGATCCAGTATATTCTCAAAGTGATGCAACGCCTTTTGGCCAGTTCTTACATTCAAGTGAAGTAGATTTTATTCATCCTATAACAGGTGATCATCTTCATTTTAGTGCACCACTTCCAAAAGAATTTCAAGATTTTATTGATAATTTAGAAGAAGTATCTTAAAGTTCCATATAAAAAAATATATGTATTTAATAATAAAAACCATTTTAAAATGGTTTTTATTATTTTTATTTTAGTATCTTTCATATAAATATAAATAATAAATATCATTATAAATATTGTTAGAAGAGAAAGTGAAATAGAATTATATTTGAAATAAAACATTAATAAACCAACAAATAAAGTTATTATAGATGTGTAATCAAACAAGATATCATTATTTATTTTATTTAACTTTTTTATTTGGAATATATTTAGTAATAAGAATAATAAAATATATACGGTATATATAGTTAGTCTCATATTGGCTCCTCTTTACTAAATATATGATTTATAATATAATATTATTCTGTAAGGAGAGTTTAATATGGGTCTAATTATGAGTGATAAAGATGAAATAGTAATGTCACTTGTACACTATTTTATTACTGAAGAAAATTATACACCTATAATAGTTAAAGGTGCTAAAGACGAAATATGGCTTGAAAACTTAGATGGCCCATATCGCGTTGTTAGAATCAACTCTAATCATATTCATAATGAAGAACAATTTAATTATGACATTTTAAAAACAAAAGGTGTTTTAAAACAAATTAAGAAAAGAACATTTTCTATGTCCATGAACATATTAAATATATTTTTAGATGTTAATAAGTTACCTGATAGAGATATTAAAAATATGGATATTATTACAATTGATTCTTTAAAAAATATTCCTGATAATAAAATACTTACGTCTGCTTTTAAGAAGATTAAAACTAATTTAAAAACAGAAGAAATTGATCTTGATGAACTTATTCATAAAACTGAGGATGTTAATATTAAAACAGAAAAGAAAAATAAAGTATATGAAGATATTTTTAAACCTAAACAAATTATTGTAACTAAGGTTTTAATGGCAATATGTATTTTTTATTTTATATACATATGTACCAAAACAAAAGGTGATTTAACAGCTTTAAATTTACTTGATTATGGTGCTAATTATAAATCTTTTGTTCAAGGTGGAGAATGGTATAGATTATTTTCATGTATATTTATTCATGCATCATTTATTCATTTATTATTTAATATGTATGCTCTTAAAATTTTAGGTTATCAGCTAGAATCATATTTAGGTAAACTAAAGTTTACTATAGTATTTATTGTTAGCGGCCTTGTTGGAAGTTTACTTAGTGCTGTGCTTTCAAATGCAGTTAGTGTAGGTGCATCTGGAGCAATATTTGGTCTTTTAGGTTCTTACATTTATTTTGCATACAATTATAGGTTAGTGCTAGGTAATTCACTTAAAACTGATATAATTCCTGTTGTAATTATAAATTTACTTATAGGTATATTAGTTCCAGGTATTGATATTTTTGCACATATTGGAGGGCTTGTTGCAGGTTTATTTACTACTATGGCAATTGGAGTTCCTGGTAAGAAAAATAAAACTGCTTCTATAAATGGAACTATTTGTTTAATACTATTAGTAGGATTTTTAAGTTATTTATTATTTGTATATTTATAATAAAAAAAGTAATTAGATTTTCTAATTACTTTTTTTAATACATTCTTGATACTTCAACAATTTTTCCAATTATATCTTCATTTAATGCATCAGATTTATTAATAAGTGTTTTAACTGTAATTGTTTCTTTATTAATTAAAAGAAGTTCATCAAATTTATTATATGATTTTTCTTTTGATACTATTAATATATCATTCTTTAAAAGGGTATCTGAAATATTTATGTTTAGTTTAATAGCAATAACTTCAACATTTTTTGGCATTCTTGATGCAGGGAAGTCAAAAGTACTATTAGTTTTCTTATAGGGAACACATGAATAAAGTGGTAGTTTTATAGCTTTAGTTTCATCAGTTTTAAATTCGTTTATTCCAACAACTTCTAGCGTTCTAAACTTGGAATTAGTTTTTTTAATAAAACCATTTCTTTCTAATCTTTTAATGTGTGAATGAACTGAAGATGGACTATTTAGACCAACACCTTTTGCTATTTCTCTAACTGCTGGTGGAAATCCATGCGTTGCAGTGTATTCTTTTATATAGTTTAAAACAAGTTCTTGTTTTTTTGTTAATTTGATTTCTTTCATAATGCTTCCCTCGAATGCACTTTATATTAACACCATGTTAGTGAAAAGTCAAACAAATGTTCATGGTTTTGTGTAAATTTTTTCTATAAATAATTTTATAAATGTTGTATAATTATTTTAGATTATAGATGGGAGATTTGCCATGAAGATTTTGCTAACATCCGATACATACGAAAACCAGATTAATGGAGTATCTTGCTCTGTAATCACTTTAAGAGATGAACTTAGAAAAAAAGGACATGATGTTAGAGTTTTAACTCTTTCAAGTAATTCTGAATCTAAAATGGTTAAAACAGATTATTTAATTGGTTCTTTTTCAGTTCCTTTCTATCCTGATGCAAGACAAACTTTAAAATTTAAAGATAAAATAATAGATGATATAGTTAAATGGCATCCAGATATTATTCATATTCAAACCGAGTTTTCTATAGGACATGTTTCTAAAAAGATTGCTAAGCTTTGCAATTGCCCTTATATAAATACTAGTCATACTCTTTATGAAGATTACACAACTTATGTAATTCCAAGCAAAAAAATTGGAAGAGTACTAGCAAGAAAATTTGTTAAAAAATCATATCGTGATTCAGATGCTATTATAGCTCCAACTAATAAGATTAAAGATTTACTCGAAAGTTATGGTATTGAAAAACCTATTCATATAATACCAACTGGTATTGATCTTGATAGATTTAAAAAGAAACTATCTATGGTTGAAAGATCTAAAATCAAGTCACAATTAAAACTTAATAATAAATCAAAAATATTAGTTTCTATTGGTCGTGTTGCTAAAGAAAAGAACCTTGATGAAATTATTGAGTTCTTACCTGATTTAGTTGAAAAAGATAAAAACATTGTTTTATTAATTGGTGGAGATGGACCATATAAAAAGAATATCGAACAAAAAGTTAAGAAACTTAAAATGGAAAAATATGTTAGATTTTTAGGTATGATTCCTCCTCAAGAAACTTATAAATATTATCAACTTGGTGATATATTTGTTTGTGCATCTACAAGTGAAACACAGGGAATAACTTATATTGAAGCACTAGCATGTGGAACTCCACTTGTATGTAGATACGATAAGTGCTTAGATGGTGTAATTATTAATGACTTTAATGGTTATACATATACAAATAAAAAAGAATACATAAAATATATTTTTAAAATACTTGATAAAAAAGCTCTACATAAAAAACTAAAAGATAATGCTTTGGAATGTTCTATTAATTATTCTAAAGAAAAATTTAGTGATAATATTGAGAAATTATATTTAGATGTTATTGCTAAAAAGGGATGTGAGAATAGTGAAGGTAAATGATCAAAGTTGTATAAATGCTATAAAAATGTTAGGCATTGATATGATAGATAAGGCTCATAGTGGTCATCCAGGAATTGTTTTAGGAGCAGCAAATATTTTGTATACACTTTATGCAAAATGTTTAATGATTAATCCACGTGAACCTAATTGGTTTAATCGTGATCGTTTTGTTATGTCTGCTGGTCATGGTTCTGCACTTTTATATAGTACTTTATATATGAGTGGTTATGATTTGACTATTAGTGATTTAAAAAACTTTAGAAGAATTAATTCCCTTACACCAGGTCATCCAGAATATGGAACAACACCAGGTGTTGATGCATCAACTGGACCTTTAGGTCAAGGTGTTGCTAATGCTGTTGGTATGGCGCTAGCAGAAAGATATTATCGAGAACTTACTCTTAAATATTATCCAGATAAAGCTTTAGTTGATTATTATACTTATGTACTTTGTGGCGATGGAGATTTAATGGAAGGTATTTCATATGAAGCCTTATCATTTGCCGGTACACAAAACTTAAATAAACTTATTGTTTTATATGATGCTAATGGAATTAGTTTAGATGGACCAACATCATTAACTTTTACAGAAAATGTTGTTGATCGTATGGAAGCTTTAGGTTTTTCTATTCAAATGATTGAAAGTGATCCTGATTTAATAGAAAAAGCTATTAAAAAAGCTAAAAGATCTAATAAACCCTCATTTATTTATATTGAATCAATAATAGGTGAAGGATCTAAATTACAAAATACAAATAAAGTTCATGGAAAACCATTAGATAAGGATGATATTTCATCTCTTAGAAGTATTCTTGATATTAAAGAAGATCCTTTTGTTGTTCCTGTTGATATTTTAAAATTCATGCAAAAGAAAATAGAACAAAGATGTAAAAGTGTTTATGATGAATGGGCTAATGAAAAAACCATTATTTGTAATGCTAATAGAATGATTAAACAAATATTTAATAATATCGAGAAAGGTACTTTAAGTGTTGATTTTGATGTTGCCAACTTTGAAGTAAGTGATGATTATACTGAAGACTTAAGAGATACTAATCAAAAAGTTATGAATATTATTGCAAGAAAAACACCGTTTTTTTTAGGCGGATCTGCAGATTTATCTTCTAGTACAAAAACATATATTTTTAATGAAGATTTTATGTCAAAAGATAAAACACTAGATCGTAACATTCCATTTGGAGTAAGAGAGCATGCTATGGGTGGTATTTTAAATGGTATGGCGCTTTGCAATCTAAATGTTTTTGGAAGTACATTTTTAACATTTAGTGATTATGTTAAACCAGCTATTAGAATGAGTGCAATGCAAAATTTAAATGTAAATTATGTATTTACACATGATTCTATTTTAATAGGTGAAGATGGACCTACTCATGAACCAATTGAACAATTAATTGCTCTTAGGTCAATTCCTAATATCACATTATTTAGACCTTGTGATATTAATGAGCTTTTAGGTTCTTGGGATTATATAGTGAAAAATAAAGGTACTAATATAGTGGTTGTTGCAAGAAAAGAGTTATCTAAACTTTCAGGTTCTAAAGCTGAACAAGTAAAAAATGGTGCTTATATGGTTAAAAAAGAGAAAAAACAACTTGATGCTGTTTTAGTTGCAAGTGGTTCTGAACTTGAGATAGCCATGAAAGTATCTGATGAACTTGATTCTCTTGGAATGCACACTAGAGTTGTTAGTATGGTTTCACAAGAGCTATTTGATAAACAAAGTGATGAATATAAAAAAGAATTACTTCCTAATAATGTCTTAAAAATTGCTATAGAGTTAAGTACTACTAATAATTATCAAAAGTATACAAGTGATAAATTTATTATAGGTATAAATGACTTTGGTTATAGTGGAAGTAAAAACGATGTAGCAGAAAAGATGTTAGTTGATTTTAAATCAATTAAATCAAGAGTAGAAAAAATTATTCGTAATAACTAAATTCGACATTGTTATTAATCACCATCTAATATAATTTAGATGGTGATTTTTTATGAGAACATTTCATATTTTTAATATTGATAAAAGTATTGCGCTTTTAACTAAGAATGATACATATCAGCTATATAATACTTTTAAAAAGATTAAGAGTTTAAACTCTAGTAATTTATCTTTAGGTATTAATTTATATGAACAAGTTGCATTACCTATTAAAAAAGATAAGTATAATAAGTTTCTATTTAAAAGTTATGGCGATAGTGATTTTTATTATAAGTTTAAAAATGATCATACTTATTATAATAAATATCGAAATGAGGAAAGTCATTTAAGAGTTGGAAGTGCTTTTTTAAAACTTGAATCAAATGTTTCAAATCCAGATTTTTTTAGGTTTTTAAAAAAAGATCATTATTTATTTGCATGTGATTTTGATAACTGTGACTATTTCTGGCTTGATACTATATAGACACTAAAAACTAAATATGGTATTATACTTAGAACTATTTAATTGAAGGAGTTAAATTATATATATGGGCCGTTCAAATTTAGATTTACTTGTTAAGCAACATTTTTATAAACATGTTTTGGATATTACTGGTGAAAGAATATTCCATGGTAGAAAAATTGATTTTAAGAATTCAACATATAATTTTTATTATGTTCTTTCTTTATATATGATTGGAAGGTTTGATGAATCTTTAGAACACTGCCAAAAATGTATTGAAAAATATGAAGGCTGTGAAAAAGATATTGGTAATTTTTATGACGTGTTATCCTATATTTACTTTCGAAAAGGTGATTACCATAGATATTTTTCTAATGAATTATTTCAAAAGATATCAAATAAACGGTATTTAAGTAAGGGTTTATATCTTAATGTTTTACCAACTATTCTTTATGATCAAAAAGGTATTAATCTATTCGAAACTAATAGTAAAGCACTATTAAATCATATTGAAAAAAAACATGGTGATTCATATTTTGTTGACTCTGAAAAGGTTTTATCTATTGTTAGTGAGAATTTTTCTAAGGCTCAAAAATTTTATAGTGGTTACCACATTATTAAAGCCTTTAAATGTGATGGCGTTGCTATTGGACCAAGTCATGTAATGTATAATTATTTACTTGCTGTATCAAAAACTGATTGTCCTGATTCCATTATTACTATTTATCCAATACAATATCCTGGAGATTTAACTTATTCTGACATAACAGATGAGTATAATAATAAAATGGAATCATTTAATGCTGCAGAGAAGAAAGAATTTGGTTCAAGACAAAGAGAAAGATTTAATAAAAGACAAGCATCAAAGTCTAAGTAGTTTGTGATTATTTTTAGATGAACAGCATATGGACAAATATCAAATGTTTTGCTATTATATGTAAACTTAATTGTTTGGGGTGTTATTATGAAGGGAAAAAACCTGGATCACTTATTAAGAGAAAATTATTTTAATAGAGTTATTGAAGATGTTGAAAGAAACAGCTATGAGGGTGAGGATAGATTAATTAAGTATCCGTTTGTTTGTGTCCGTTATTTATCAGCTTTAATAGCTATATCCAGATTTGAAGATGCAGAAAGAATATGTAAAAAGTGTTTATTATATTTACGTAATAATCGCGATAAACAAAGGGACGCTAAACATTTGGAAGAAATATTTTCATATCTTCTTGCTGAAACATATTTCTATTCAGAAAAGTATCACAAGTTATTTGCAATATTAGAGCACATAACTGAGCCATGCTTTGAAAAGGCTTTTAGAAGATCTGTACTAACTAAAATACTTGATGATGCTACTATATTAAGCGGCTCTGATGTGAGCTTTGGAACTAGCTTAGTTACTAATCCACTGCACCATATTAATGGAAAGCATGGATTTGAGTTTTTTAAAGAACCAGAGAAAGTTCTTGAGACCGTAAAAGCAAATTTTGATAAGCCTAGAACATATAATCAAAAATTTGCTTTTGTGAAAATGTTTAAATGTGATAACATTGGAATTTTTTTAAAAAACCATGTGGTATGTAATTACATTATAGTTGCTGCTTGCACCAATAATTCTGATCACATATTATCTATGTATCCGGTTCAGCTTCCTGGTGATATGGAATATTTTGATATAACCGATATGGTTGCTAGTAAACATATAGAAGATGATAAGATAAATGAAGCTGTTCCAACACTTAGTAGGATAGATAAGTTTAGACAAAGATCTATGAAAAAGAAAAATTAATATTTATTAATTTTTAAAAATATAGTAAAATGTATTTTATAAAAGGAGAGAATAAAACATGTTAAGTAATATATTATATTTAATTGGAGGATTAGTATTAGGTTTAATTGTTGGTTTTGTTCTAGCAAAAAAAATGATGGAAAAATACTTAAAAAAGAATCCACCTATTAATGAAAAAATGATTGAAGTAATGATGAGCAGCATGGGAAGAAAGCCAAATAAAAAACAAATTAATCAAGTTATGCAACAAATGAATAGAGGAATGAAATAAAAGCCAAAAATTGGCTTTTATTTTTTTGTCAAAAAAGTGTAAAAATCGTAGACAAAGAAACTATCTCTATATATAATAAAAAACAATTATTTTGTTTGGAGGTGATCCCTTTGAAATATAATCTTCCGGTTGTACTTTTAAAGGGACTTATTACCCTTCCAGAACAAGAAATAAAACTTGAAATAAATAATGAATATAGTAAAAAAACCATCAGTATTTCTAAAGAATCTTATGCATCTAAGGTGCTTATTATCTGTCCTAAGAATCAAAAAGAAGAAGAACCTGATGTTAGTGATTTACCTAAAGTTGGTGTTGTTGCTGATGTTATATCATCTATAACACTTCCAAATAAAAATGATAGAGTTGTTTTAAAGGGTATTAAAAGAGTAGCTGTTAATAAGTATTTTAATATGGATAAAAACCGTGATGTTTTACTTAGCAAGGTTCAAGATATTGAACTTCCTAAATTAAACAAGAAAGAAAAAGAAGCAGCTAAAAGAAAACTTATATCACTTCTTAGAAAATTTATTAAATCAAATCCGTCTATTTCTAATAGTATTTTATCTAAAGTAACTCATATAAATGATTTAGATTTACTTACTGATACAATATCTTCTTTCTTACCACTTACGTTTTCAAAAAAACTAGATTTAATGCAAGAAATTAATTCTAATAAAAGAGCTAAGATTTTAATTGAAGATATTTTAGTAGAACTTGAAATTATTGCTCTTGAAAATCAGATAGATGAAGAGTTAAAAGTAAAACTTGATGATGCTCAAAAAGAATTTTATTTAAAAGAAAAAGTAAAACTAATTAAAGAAGAATTAGGTGAAAAATCAGGAAAAGAAGTTGATATCGAAAATATCTATAAAGAAATTGATAATCGACAATTTCCTGAAAGAATATATAATCGTATTTTAAAAGAGACTAAAAAGTATGAAATGGTTTCTGATATAAGCCCTGAATCTTCAATGATTAAAAACTATATTGATTTGTTACTTGATTTACCTTGGAATATATATACTGATGATGAACTTGATGTTAAAACAGTTGAAAAAAGATTAAATAAAACTCACTATGGACTAGATGATATAAAAAAGAGAGTAATTGAATTTTTATATCTAAAAAAAATAAATCCGGAAATAAATACACCTATTTTATGCTTAGTTGGTCCACCAGGTGTTGGAAAGTCAACTTTTGCTCATTCAATTGCTGATGCTATTAATAGAAAGTTTACTAAAATTAGTGTTGGTGGTTTAAATGATAGCGCTGAATTAACTGGTCACAGAAAAACTTATGTTGGTTCTGCTCCTGGAAAGATAATTAATGCTTTTAAAAAATGTCAAAGTAATAATCCAGTTATTTTGATTGATGAAGTAGATAAAATGGTAAAAGATTTTAAAGGTGATCCTGCATCAACTCTTTTAGATATTTTAGATATTAATCAAAATAAGGATTTCGTTGATAACTATTTAGATGAACCATATGATTTATCAAAAACTTTCTTTATATTAACTGCAAATGATATCAATAATATTCCTAATGAACTTAGAGATAGATTAGAAATCATTGAGATTAATAGTTATACCGAATTTGATAAATCAAATATAGCAAAAAAAC
Source organism: uncultured Mycoplasmatota bacterium (assembly GCA_947302655.1). GTDB lineage: Bacteria > Bacillota_I > Bacilli_A > RF39 > UBA660 > RUG13160. Next base: position 193,744 of record CAMYVW010000002.1, read on the forward strand.
ATATTATTCCACGAATACATGATTTATATAATATTAAAAAGAATAATGTATTAATAAATGATAAAGAATTAAAACAAATAATTAATAGTTATACAAAAGAATCAGGTGTTAGAGATTTAGAAAGAACTCTTGAAACATTATATAGGAAAGTTCTAATTGATAATGAATCATATCCAATTAGTATTTCCTCTGATTTAATTTTAAAATATTTAGGTAAACCAAAATATGAACATTTAGATTATTCAAATTGGTATGTTGGTTGTTGTAACTGTTTAGCGTATACATCATGTGGTGGTGAAGTTCTTCCAGTTGAAGCTTGTATATCAAATAAAGAAAGTGAAATAACTGGAATGCTTGGTAGTTCAATGATTGAAAGTATAAGTGTTGTTAATTCTTACATTTATAGCCATTTAAAAGATTTTAATTTAACAGAAGAAATGTTAAATCAAAACATTCATATTCATTTTTTAGATGGTGCATCACCTAAAGATGGACCAAGTGCTGGTTTATCTGCTGTAACAGTACTTCTTAGTTTATTTAAAAACAAAGAAGTACCAAGAAATATTGCTATGACAGGGGAAATAACTTTATCTGGTAATATACTTAAAGTAGGTGGATTAAAAGAAAAGTTAATTGGAGCTTATAACAATAAAATCAAAAAAGTATATATTCCAAAAACAAATGAAGCAGATTTAGACGATATACCTGTTTTAATTAAAAATAAACTAGAAATTGTTTTAGTTTCAGATTACAAAGAAATATATAATGATTTATTTAAAAATTAGAGAAATGATTCTCTAATTTTTTTATGTCATATTTCTAACTTATTATCATATTTTTTAATTAGGAGATGATTATTTTTGAATATAACTATTCCTTTTTCTAAAGATTTACCATTTAAAACTAAGATAGCTGAAATATGTAGTATTTCTCTTGAACAAGATGTAAGTATTAATGAAAAAGAACTACTTGGTGATTTTATTATTTCGGGAGATTATAAGAACTTAGATATTAATGTTGATACAGTTCCTTTTAGTTTTGTTATTCCTTTTTCTGTTGATCTTGAAAATGAAATTGATCTTGATACTTTAAAATATGAAATATATGATTTTAAATATGATATTCTTGATGATGAAATTTTAAATATTATGATATCTTTTCATGTAGAAGCAGATAAAAATAATAATTTTAATACAGATATTTTTGAAAGAGTTGATAAAGAAGAGTTGTTAAAAAGTGATGAATTAAATGTTTTATCTAGTAAGAGTGATATAAATAATTTATTATTTGATGATGAAAAGATAAATGATATTAATGATAGTAATAACTCTTTAGATAGTGAAAGAGAAGATAATAGTGCCAATTTAATTTCATCAAATAATTTAGAAGAAGATTATATTACATACCATATACATATGGTAAAACTAAATGACACTATTGAATCAATTTCTAAAGAATATAGAATTGACAAAGATGAATTAGTAGAAATTAATGATATTACAAATATTAATATTGGAGATAAACTAATTATTCCTATAAATAATGAAACAGAATAATGATTTAGAAGTTATAAATCAGATTTATAAACCTTATAAATACACTATAAAAGGTAATGTAAAAATATTAAAATGTCATGATAGGGATATTGTTATCAAACCTAAAAATGATTTAATTTATGAAAGGTACAGTTATTTAAACTCTAGAGGTTTTGATAATTATATACCAATTATAGATAGTGATAGAAAAAGTTATGATATTTATCCATATGTATATGAAGATAATATACCAATTCAGCAAAAAGGAAATGATTTAGCAAGAGTTGTAGCCCTTCTTCATGCTAAAACATCTTATAATAAAGATGTGGATCAAAATACTTATGATGATATATATAATACTTTAGTAAATAACTGTGATTATATTAAGGAGTACTATAGTAATTTATATGATGAGTTATTTCCTATAAAGTATCATAAACCTCATGAAATAATGTTTCTTGATAATTATAGTAAGATTAATAATGCAATATTATTTAGTAAAAATGAACTTGAAAAATGGTATATGCTAATATCAAATAAAAAGAATCAAAGGGTTGCATTGATTCATAATAATTTGAAACTAGAACATTATTTAAAATCTAATAATGATTATTTAATTAGTTTTGATAAATCGAGATTTGATACTCCAGTTATTGATTTATATAAGCTATATAAAAAGGAATATAATAATTTAAATTTTAGTGAAGTTCTTAATAATTATTTATATCATTTTAATTATAATGATGATGAACTTAAATTATTTTTTGTTTTAATTACAATTCCTGATGAAATAATTTTTAATAGTGATAATTTTACTAATCTTCAAAGCATATATAATTTATGTAATTATATTAATAAAACAGAAGAATTAGTGAGGCCATATTATTCTAATAATGAAGAAAAAGAAGAGGCATAACTCAAGAAAAAGTATAAATACATTAAATCTTAGTGGTATAAAAAAAGTTATAATTATTTGATAAAATATTAATACAGCTAAGGAAAATAATATTAATATAGTAAAAAAATAATTTGGTCTTTTATACATATTTCAACACCTAATATACTATATTCAGTTTATTTATATTACGTTAATTTTAACGTAATTTTTTTGTGTTTAACAAATTGATAAATAGGTAATCTTATGTTATAATTTTTCCATAGTAGAAGAGTATGTACAGAAAGGAAGTAATTCATATGAAGAATAAAAAGGGTTTTACTTTACTTGAACTTTTAATATGTGTTGCACTTATTTCTGTTGTCATACTTTTCTTATTTAGACTTATATCTTTAATTCGTCAAGATGAAAAAGCTGTTGGTTATATTAGAGCTAATCAAGCAAGCAGAAATCAAGCTATGGGTGAAATAGGAACTATTATTGCTGAAAATGCTGTATGCTCTTTTTCTACTACTGGATCAAATTCTTCTAAAGCAATTATTACATTAAATTTATGTACTGATAAAACATTAGTTGTTGAAGTAGAAAATAGTTATATTAAATTTACTTTTGATGGTGCAGTATCTAAGTATCCTATGAAAGATAGTTCAGCTTGGTATAATCCTGTTTTTACTTTAACTGAAGGTAATTATTATGGATATGATTATAAAAAAATAGTATTTAAAACAGAGAAAAAAGGTTTGAAATCAACTTCAATTGATGATATTGAAATATTTTGGGTTGATAAAAATGGTTTTCCAGATGGAGATTTTGGTGAACTTCATGCACAACTTATAAGTGGACCGGAGTTTAATAGAAAAATTAGAAAACTTGCTGATCCAACTTTAGATTGTTCTAATGATGATATGACAAATGAAGCTCACTATGAGTGTTATGATTATTATATTACAAGCATTGAAAGGTCTAATACTCTTGATATTGAACCTAATGAATCTAACATTGTTTCAACATCAAGTTCACCTAATCCTATATATGCATGGTTTAGTAATGGTGCAATAAAAATATATAGTGCTGCTCCTGTTTTAACAATGAATAATTATGCATTCTTTATGTTTGGTGAGCTTCATGCACTTACATCAATTGATTTATCTTATTTTGATTCATCACAGGTAATAAATATGTCCAGTTTATTTCGAAGGGATGTTGAATTAACAACAATTGATTTATCAAATTTTGATACATCTAACGTTACAAACATGTCATATATGTTTGATATGCCAGGTTATGGAATTGTTGGTGAGCACACTGCTAAATTGAAGACTATTATTTTTGGGGAAAACTTTGATACTTCCCATGTAACTACAATGAGATACATGTTTGCAAATAATATTAGTTTCATAAACTTAAACTTATCTAACTTTGATACAAGCAGTGTTACAGATTTTACAGGAATGTTTGCTAATTGCTTTGGACTTAAAAATTTAAATATTGGTTCATTTGATTTTTCTAAAGTCATTATTTCAAGTAATAGCTACTTATCTATTTTAATTGGTGATGATAAGCTTCAAACTTTAGTTACACCTAAGAAGATGCCTACAACAAGTGGAGCCGTTATACCATTACCTTATTTAATGACTAATACATCTGAAGGTATTTCCATTACACAAATAGATCATACTACACCTGCGACTATTACTCTTACTGCGGCTTCTTAAAAAAATATAAAAGAAAGGATTTGATTAATATGAAAAAGAGAAATGGTTTCGTTTTTGTTGAAACTATGGTTACTGTAGTAATTTTATCTACAGCTCTTTTAGTTATTTATTCTTTATTTAATAATATTTTAATTAAAGAACATCGAAAAGCATATTTTGATGATCCTTTATATGTTTATCGAACTAATTATTTAACTTTAATTTTTGAAGAAATAATTAAAGATGCTAGTACCACAGAAAATAATCCAGGAAACTATATTAATTTTTCTGAACTTTTAACTGCGTACGAAAATGGAAATAGAGTTACATCAAAATTAAGAGTTTTTACATGTAATAATGATATTTTTAATAAGAATTTAGCTGCTAAAGCTAATTGCCAACAATTTTTTATAAATAATCAAATATATAGAATATATATTTCAACATACGATTTATCGTATATTGATGAGTGTGCCATGAATAATGGCGTTGGTGCACAGTGTAATTATTATAATGGTTTAAATAAACAAGCTAAACTTTATTTTAAACAACTTCCATATGTACGAAATGGAAATGGTTATTATATTATTTTTGAATTCTATGATAATGGTAAAGATGGTGTTTGTTCTAATGATAAATGTATGCATCAGTTTGGTTCTGTTAAATATGGTGGTATAACAAATATTGTTGATCAAAATACAATGGTTGATGAACAAAATGATGTTATAGTTACATTTAATGCAAATGGTGGAAGTGTATCTGATGGTCAAAGGCATGTTACAAAAGGTCAAAGAGTTGGTGATCTTCCTAAACCAACTAAGTCAGGTGTCGTATTTGATGGTTGGTACACTTTACAAGATGGTGGAAGAAAAATTGATAAAAATGAAGTTATAAGGGGAACTTCAACATTCTATGCTCACTGGGCATCAAATGTTGCTGAAATTAATGGAACATTCTTTTCATCAATTAGTACTGCTTATTCATCAATTAATAATTCTGATCAAACTACAATTATAGTTCATGCGGATACATCTGAATATCTAATTATTGGTTCATCAAGAAATATTATTCTTGATTTACAAGGTCATACTGTTAGTAATAAAAATGATAAAAAGAGTATTTTTGAAAATGGTGGTACACTTGAAATTAAAAATGGTATTCTTACTTCAAATGGTACTGCTGGTGCTGTAAATAATGACCCTACTGGAACTTTACAAATTACAGATTTATCTATTATAGCTACTAATACAAGGCAAGCACTTTATAATAAAACAGGTACTACTACAATATCTGGTGATTCATATTTATCTGCATCTTCTTCAGAACGTGCTGCTCTTCATAATCTTGAAAATGGAACAGTATATCTTCAAAGCGGTACTGTAATTTCTACTGGTCAAAATGCCATTGAAAATGCCGGTGGTACTATGGTTATTGGTACTCAAGACGGAGTAATTGCAGCAAACTCTCCACTTATTATAGGTAATGGAAATGCTATCAAAAATTCTGGAACTTATACTTTATATTTCTATGATGGTATTTTAAAAAGTATAGGTAATATTCTTCAAGGAAGTATTACTGGAAAACAAGAACCATCTAGTTATGTTGATACTACTGAGGATATAGATGACGCAACATACAATGTTAAATATTTAAGAAGTAATTAAAAACATACTAACTAAAAAAGTTAGTATGTTTTTTATAACTTAATCATAAACATAGTAATTAACATAATAATTATTGATAATATAAATTTTTTAACAAATACTTTATTGGTAATATTTTTATTTATACTTTTGATTTGAAATATCATTGAAAGACCTGTAAAACTATTTAGAAATATTAATAATGGTACTTTAAATGTATTAATTTCATTAATTAATTTAAATCCATTAATTACATCAATTAATATAATTAAATGTTTAGGTATATTTATAAATAGTAATATATTTTTTATAATACAAAAAAATATTGTAATACCATATATATTAATAATATTTTCTGTTACGTTTTTTATAAGGTTAGTTATAATTATTTTATTATTTAAGTTTTGATTGTTATTGGTTTTAATTATAATGGTAAACGTAATGGTAATATTTATTATTATATTTGTTAGAACTATTTTTAAAGCTAATACTTTATTTAATATATTTTTAATAATAAAATATGAGTAAAAAGGATTTATAATTGATGATGATACAATCATATTTTCGCTGTTTGTTAATAAAGCATTACTAGGTGAAAATGTTATAATACTTAATATAAAACAAGATATCTTATTATTATATTTATTTAAAACATTATGTTTTAAATATAAACTAATAAACATGATGGGATATAGTGAAGGAAGAATATTTTTAACAAAATATATACTTGTTTCATAGATATCTTTTTTTAATCTATCATTTATGTAAAAGAGAATAATTATGATTGTAAACATAATTATAAATTGAATGATAATCTTTTTCATATTTTAGTCCTAATGATATAATATAATTGGTGATAAAATGTTTAATAAATTATATGTTAAAGTAAAAAAATATATTAAAGAAAATCATAATTTTTTGTTATTTTTAATTCTTTTAGTATTAGTTTTAAATATAAAACTACCATATATTGTTGAAAGACCTGGAGGCATAACTTCACTTAATAGTCAGGTTAAAATTAATAATGAAAATATCAAAGGTGATTATAATAGTTCATATGTAAAAGTTAATACCGGTAATGTTGTATCTGTTGCGTTAGGTTTAATAATTCCAAAATGGGATGTAGTAAAGTTATCTGAATATCAACCGGATGAGGATGTAAGTTATAGTGAAGTATTAGATTATGAAAAAATATTAATGAATCAATCACATAACTTTGCAATCAAACATGTTTTTGATAAACTTAATATTCCTTATAATGTGTCAGAAGAAAAACTCTATGTTTACGCTAGTCATAGTGAGTTTAAAACCCCTTTAAAAACAAATGATCTTATTACTAAATGTGATGATGCAGATGTTAAATCATATGATGATTTAACTAATTGTATAAATAGTGCATCAAATAATTATGTTAATTTATCAATTATTCGTAATAAGAAAAGTACTAATGTAAAAGCTAAAATACATTTTTATAGGGGAAGAAAAGTAATAGGAGTTATTGTTTTAAGGGATTTTATTATTGATTCAGATGTAAAAATAGTTTTTGTAAATAATAGTAATGAATCAGGACCTAGTGCTGGATTTATGACAGCGTTAGCCCTTTATGACAATTTATCGAAAAAAAATCTTATAGGTAAACTATCTGTTGCTGGAACAGGTACTATTGATGAAGATGGTAATGTAGGGCAAATAGATGGAATTAAATACAAATTACTTGGAGCAAATAAAAAAGTTGATATATTCTTTGTTCCTAAAGACAATTATAGTGAAGCAAAAAAGGTTGTTAAAAAATATAAACTAAAACTTAATATAGTTTCAGTTTCTAATTTAGATGATGCAATTACATATTTAGAAAATTATACTAAATAATATTGTCCTATTTAATTGACTATTTTAATAAAATTATAGTATACTTTTTAATGGTAATAGGAGGTATTAAAAAATGAAAAAAAGAATTTTATCGGCAATTGTTGCGCTTGCTATTGTAGTTCCAGTTATTATTTTAGGTGGGAAGTATTATTCCTTTGTTGTAGGGCTTTTAGCAATACTAGCATATAAGGAATTACTTGATTTAAAAGAGAATTCTGTTGAGATTCCTAACATAATTAAAGCAATTGGTCTAATTGATTTAATATTATTAGTATTTTCTGAATTTGATGGATATGCAGTTATTTTTGGACTTTCTTATAGAGCTATAGCAATTTCTTTAATATCTATCCTTATTCCGACACTTTTCTACAAAGATAATAAGTATACTACTCGTGAAGCTCTATATTTAGCTGGTATAGTTATTTTTTTAGGAATGGTCTTTAATAGTTTTATTTTAGTTAGATCATTATCAGTACATTTACTAGTTTATTTAATTTTAATATGTACAATGACAGATGCTTTTGCAATGTTTACTGGTATGATTATTGGTAAACATAAGGTAGCACCAATTATAAGTCCTAAGAAAACTATAGAAGGATGTATTGGTGGAAGTATTATTGGTACAGTAGTTCCAATTGTTTACTATGTTACATATGTTGGTAAGTTTTCTTATAAACTTATAATTATCACACTTATTTTAAGTGTAATAGGTCAGTTTGGTGATTTATTCTTTAGTAAGATTAAAAGAGAGAACAAAATTAAAGATTTTTCAAACATAATGCCTGGACATGGTGGTATTTTAGATCGCTTGGATAGTTTATGTTTTGTTGTTATTACTTATTTAATATTTATTTCATATATTTAATCAATTGTTAGGAGGACATAATTTTGACACTGATTTCTATTTTAGTATTTATCCTTATTCTTGGTGTTATAGTATTAGTTCATGAATTTGGTCATTTTATTTGGGCAAAAAAATTTGGTGTTCATATCTATGAGTTTTCAATAGGTATGGGACCAGTTTTATTTACTCATGAAGGAAAAGACAAAATTAAGTATCGCATTAGAGCTTTACCTATTGGCGGATTTGTTCAAATGGCTGGTGAAGTTTATGAAGATGATGAAAAGATACCTAAAGAGAAGTTTATGTGTAATAAACCTTGGCATCAAAGAATTATTATCATTATTGCTGGAGTAATTAATAATTTTATTTTAGCATTAGTACTTCTTTTTATGTATGCTTTAATATGGGGTGGACCTTCAAATAAACCTATTATTACAAGTGTAGAAAAAAATTATCCAATGTATAAAGCAGGTATAAGAAAAAATGATGTTATTGTTTCTATAAATGGAAAAAAAGCATCAACTTGGGACAAAGCTCAAATTCTTCTTGTTTTAAAAGATAAAGATAATACATATGATATTAAAGTTAAACATAAAAATGGTAAGTATGATACTTATAGCGTTAAACCTAAAAAGATTTATGATAAAGAATTAAAAATGGATCGATATGTTTTTGGTTTTACAGTTAAACAAAAGGTAAATAAAGGATTTATAAGTAGTATTAAATTTGCTTTTTCTAAGTTTGTAAGTGTTATTGAAACTATGTGGCTTACAGTAGCAAGTTTATTTACTGGAAAACTTTCATTAAAAAATCTATCTGGACCTGTTGGCGTATATCAAGTCGTAAATAGTGGTTTATCTGCTGGTATACAGTATTTAATTTATATAACGGCATTCTTAAGTATTAATGTTGGATTTATAAATATTTTACCATTTCCTGCCTTTGATGGAGGAAGAGCATTCTTTATGCTTATTGAGAAGGTTAGAAGAAAACCAATTAATAGTAAAATTGAAAATACAATTCATACCATTGGATTTATTTTGCTTTTAGTTTTAATGGTACTTATTACATGGCAAGATATATTAAGACTATTTAAATAAAATAAAAGATCACAATTTATAATTGTGATCTTATTTTTTATTTATCTATATTATATACATAGTATTCTTCTAATGTTATGTCTTTTTCATATATATACTTGGCAGCATCGATACCAACATATCTATAGTGCCATGGTTCAAATGAAAAACCTGTAATATCTTCTTTACCTTCTGGATATCTAATTATAAAACCATATTTATAAGAATTATCTTTAAGCCAGGCGTAGGCTGGAGTATCTTTAAAGGTATTTCTTAGAGCACCATCTATACTAAATATATCAAGAGCTAAACCTGTTTGATGTTCTGAATAACCAGGTCTTGCAGCATATTTATCTGCATATGCTTCACCATGATTTTTTAAATAATTATTATATACAATTGTTTGTGAATTAAAGTCTCTATAACTTGAATTAATCATTAAATATATACCATTTTGATTTGCATCTTCATGCATTTTTAAAAAAGCATCAAATACTTCTTTTCGAATTGTGTGGGTTCCTGGACTTCCCCAAGAATATTTAGTTGATATAGTCACAAGATCTTCTGGAGAAAAACTTTCATCGAGGTAATTATATTTGTTAACAATAATTAAATATTCTTTTGATAAATCTGTTGGTTTAGTATCTTCATAAAAAGCATAATTTAAATGTAAGTTAATTGTTTTAATAACTTCATCTATGGTTTTACTAGGGAAGATATCTATATAATCAAGATAATCTTGATAATGTTTATGAAGATATAATTTATTACTCATTAAATTTACAAGTTTATCATTTTTCTTTTCTTTTGTTAGCTTTAAAAGCTCTTTATCATTTAGATTTTTTGAAAGAATTTTTATATCTTTTTTTGAGTAACCAACTGTAATTAATTTATATTCTGTTGTTTGGTGATACTTATAAGTTTTATAGGCATTAATGCCTTTATTTACTAGAACTATAGCAACAATAACAACAGCAATATATAAAAATACATCTTTTTTTAATCGATATTTTTTCTTTGTCACCACTTACCACTACCTTAAGGTAAGTATATCATATTTTTTTATGAAAATATTATAAAATATTTTGACATCTTAAAGGTAAGGTAGTATTATTAAGTTATAGTCAAGGTAGGTGTCATAGATGAATAGTAAAATGGTTTTAAATTATTGTCCTAACTTTTATAAAATAGTTAACTATGACATTGATCAAGACGATAATATTACAAATAAACTAATTAATATTTATCAAGATTATATTTTTAATATTGATTTAGCTAATATTGAAGAAACTAAGTTAGTAAAAGAAATTGATAATGCTCTAGCTAGATATATCGATGATTATGAATTTAGAAAAAATCTTAAAGAATCAATTTTAAAAGTAAAAATTAAAAAAGGATGTGCTAACATCCTAAAAATTATTGTTGAAAGTATTGTTTCTATATTTAATAATTATGAAGAATACACAACAAGAAATGTTTATATAGCGAGATGGATATAATTAAGTGGCTTTCGCTACTTTTTTTATTTTTCTTGTTATTGAATATATTGTTATAAAAAATACTATACCTAGTATAAGTAAAATTATTGGTAGGTATTTATAAATAATAGTAGCGTATTCGTAATTATTAGTTACAAACTCAATAATATATAAAATTATTATAATAATCAAATAAGTCTTATTTTTATTTATTTTTTCCAAATTATATATAGATATGGAAGAACATATAAATAGATTAAAAAACCATATTAAGCCTATAAGATTTTCTACTTTTTCAATAAAGTTAAATAATTTAATTTGTTTTAGTACCATGTATTCGGGAAATCTAAATATTTTAATTAAGTATGGACCAAGTACATATATAGTTGCAATTCCAATTAAAATTGATATAAGAGAAGATTGAATATAATATTTCACATGTTCTTTTTCATCAATTTTTATATCAAATAGTAGTAATTGTGGCATTGCTGTAAATATTGCAAAGTAAAAACTTGCTAATAAAATATTTTTTTTACTTGATGATAAAACAGGCAAAAAAGAACTGATTGATCCATCTTTAAGAGTTGTTATTATTGTTATTAAGATAACAAACATAGATATTGGCATTAGTATTTCTGATATTTTACTTATTGTTTTAATTCCTTTTTTTGAATTTAAGTAAGCAAGAAATAAAAAGGGGATAGTTATAAATAGACCTGGAGTTTTTGTTAAGAAGAATGAAGTAGCAAATATTCTTACAATCAAAATATTAGAAAAGATTATAAATATAAAAAATATACTTATTAAAGTTTTTTTTAATTTATTTATCTTTTCATTTAGTATGTAATTTCTGTTTTTATTAAAACATGTTTTATTAAACATATATATTAAGGATAAACCAATTAACATACCAATAAACATTGATATCCAGGAATCTTTTCCACTTAGTTTAAATATTATTGAATATCCTGATGCAAGAAAAAAACTATTAGATATAAAATATACTAAAGAAAGTTTTTCTTTTTTACTTATCATTTTTCACCTCGAATATTAATCCTTTTTTATTTATATTAATATTGGTTTCGATTTTGTAATTTGTATTTTTAAAATAGTCTTTCTTATTCTTTTTGAAATTAATGTAATATTTGTTATTTATTCCAAGAATGTCACTATTTATAATTTTTAAATGACTTATTAAGTCATAAACTTTATCATTAATTATTTTTTCAAAAGTCTTTTCTAATTCTTTTTGCAATTTAATATTTTCAAGATTATAATTACAAGAATTTTCTATTATTTCAGCATTAATATTATTTTTAATTTTAAATATGTTTTCTTTAATTTTAAAATTAGTGTTACTTTTGTATGCTCGAATTATTATATATTTATCTTTTTCACATTCGTATTTAAAATCAGATAATGTTTTTTTATTATCTATTAATGATAGAATTAAGGCCTCATCATTACTTAAGTAATCAACTAATTTGTTTTTATTAAATACGCCAATATTACCAAGTTTTAATTCATCATTATCGATAATTATCGTTGATAAGGTAATATTTTTCTTACCACTTAAAAAGTTACTAGCTATATTTTTAAAATATTTGTTTTTAGAAATATAGTTTGAATAGATGTTATTATCGAGTAGACTTTTAATTCTTTCACTTGATACTTTGTAATATTCGTTAGTTTTTGATAAAACTTCTTCAGGTGATGCATTTTTTGAAATAACAACTGTGAATATATTTCTGATATCGTTATTTCTTAAAAAGAAATCAAATAAGTCATTCATATGCTTTTTTGCAATTTCTTCACTTATGACAACAACCTTTAAATGTGCAAGATATGGTTCTTTTTCTAGTTTTAACGAAATATCATCAAATGCCTCAGGAATAGTTTTTCCTTGTCCAATTTTTAGTATTCCACTTTCTACATTACTTTCAGATTTTCCTTTACTGTGATCTAAAAGTTCAAAACTTATTTTATATTCGTTATTAATATAATTAATTCCAATACCACTAACTAAAACGATATTATTTATTTCAACATAGTTAAAACAACCTGTTAATAAAAATAAACATATTACTAATGTAAATATTTTTTTCATTTTTTACTTTTTCTCCATATATATTTAAAAAAATATTTTCTTTTAAAAGGTGCTATTGGAATTGTATAAGGTTTATTTATTGAGTAAGTACTGCATAGATTTATTAGTAAGTAGAAGAGTACTAATATAATTCCATATAGACCAAGTATTGTTGCTCCAAATAAAAATAAAAATCTATATAATCTTAGAGCATTACTAAATTCAGGATTAGTAAATACAAGTGATGATATAAAACATATGGCTATAGTTATTATCATAATAGGACTTACTATTCCTGCTTTAACAGCTGCATCACCCAGTATTAATGCTCCAAGTATAGATATAGCTGTTCCATATTTAGATGGAAATCTAATATCACTTTCTCTTAATATTTCATATATTATTAACATTAATATAGCTTCAACAACGGAAGGAAATGGTACACCTTCACGTTGTGTCATAAAATTTATTAATAAACTTGTTGGTATAGTTTCTTGATTATAGTTAATTGTTGCAATATAAAAAGCTGGTTCAACTAAAGTTATAATAAGACATATATATCTAATTATTTTTATAAAGTTTGTTGGACCTTCTTTACTATATTTATCAATTAGAGGATTTATAAAATCAGTAAAGTATGCAGGCATTATTAAAGCAAAGGGACTATTATCAACTAATATTACTATTTTACCTTCGATTATGGCACTAGATATAACATCAGGTCTTTCACTTGTTATTATTGTTGGAAAAATAGATTTCATTTCTTTTTGTAAAGAGTTTGATATATTACTTGAGTCTAAAACATCAAGTAATTTAATATTATCTAGTTTTTTTAATATATAATCTATTTCATTTTTATTTTGATTATTTTCTATATATAGTGTTTGAACTAGGGTGTTAGTATATTTTCCAATAGTTTTATTAATTATTTTTAAATTCTTGGTTTTAATTCTTCTCTTTATAAGGCCTAAGTTAAGTTGGATGTTTTCTGTTAGAGCATCTTTAGGTCCATTAATTGATGGCTCTGTTTCTGGTGAATCTATACTTCTATATAAATCAGCTTTAACTTCGGCAGCATAGATATCAGTATTATTTTTAATTATTAATGCAAAAGCATTATTTAAATATTTTTCTGTTTCTTTTATTGTTATTTTTAACATATGTGGTGCAGTAATTTTATTTTTATAAATTATGGATTTATTAATAAATTCATTAATTTTATCTGAAGAACATATAGATTCAAAATAAATAATAGTGTAAGTATTATTTATTTTTTTAATTATTAAATCTGGATTACCTTTATAGATTCCAGTTATTTTATTAACCACATATATCACCAAATATATTATTATCATCTTTTTATCTAGTATACTTTTATAAAGTTTAGTATAATTATGGTAGAGGTAAGCTAATATGGTTAAGGTAAAGATTGAAAGATATAGTAATCAACTTGAAGGTATAGGATATGTTGGTGGAAAAATTATTTTTATTCCAAAAACAAAAATAGGTGATGTTGTTGAAGCTGAAATAACAGAAGAAAAAAGCAACTATTATAGAGGCCGTATAACTGATGATAATAGTAAAATTGATTGCCCATATTTTTATGACTGTGGCGGATGCCATTTAAGAAACTTTACTTATGATGAATCATTAAACTTAAAAGAAAACTCTATTAAACAACTTCTTAAAAAAAATAATTTATTTGATAAAGATATTATTGTTCATGAAAATATTAACCATTATAATTATCGAAATAAAATTTCTTTAAAGATAGTTAATTCTAAAGTTGGTTTTTATCAAGAAAAAACCAACCATTTAGTTGAAATTGATAATTGCTTAATTGCTAAAGATGCAATTAATGATTTTATAAAAGATATTTATAAAATAGGTATTAAAAATGGCCTTATAACTATTAGATGTAATTATAATGATGAACTATTAATTGTTATTTCAACTGAAGATGAAATAAAATATGACTTTAATGAACTGAAAGAAGATCATAAAATTGCTGGTGTTATTTTAAATGATAAAACAGTTTTAAATGATAATTATTTTATAGATAAGATTAATGAAACTTTATTTAAAGTTTCATATAATTCTTTCTTTCAAGTTAATAATGCACCAGCAGCTACTATTGTAGATATAATATCTAAAAACGTTGATAAAAACGATGATGTTTTAGATTTATATTGTGGTGTAGGTACACTGGGACTTTCGATTGCAAATAAAGTAAATTTAGTGCTTGGTATAGAAATTATACCTAATGCAATCGAAAATGCTTTATTTAATTCAAGGCTTAATAAAATTGAAAATGCCAATTTTATTTTAGGTGATGTATCCAAATCAATAGATAAGATTAATAATGATTTTAATGCTGTTATTGTTGATCCACCCAGAGCAGGTTTAGATAATAAAACAAAATCATTTATTCTAGATAAATTTCCTGAAAAACTTATATATGTTTCTTGTAATCCAATTACTTTAGTAAGGGATTTAGAAGAACTTAAAACAAAATATAGTATTAAAAGTTTTGATATTGTAGATATGTTTAGTTTTTCTCATCATATTGAATCAGTAGTTATTCTTGAAAGGAAGTAAAATTATGAAAAAGAAAAATTTATTATTAAGTAAAGATGTTCAACCAGGCTACTTATATTTTTACATACATTTTATTGTTGAAGTTACATGTTTTTATTATTTAAGTAGAGTTACAAATGGAAGTTTAATTGTATGGGTAATACCATTTTTATATGATTCATTTGCATTTGTACCACAAGGATTAATAGGGTATATAAATGATAAATTCCCTAAGTTAAAAATAGATATGTTAGGAGTGTTTTTATTACTTTTATCATATGTAGTATATTTATTTACCGGTTTAAATATATTTGTATCTTTATTTATACTTTGTTTAGGTAATGCATGTTTACATGTATCAGGTGCAGAAGTTACTCTTAGAACTTCAGGTGGTAAGTTATCATCTCCTGCAATATTTGTTGCTGGTGGTTCATTTGGCGTTATAACTGGTAAACTTTTAGCAAAAACTACGTTACCACCATACTTTATTTTCTTCTTAATTTTAACAATGATACCTTTTATTATCTTAGCAAGAACATATGATGATTTTAAAATTAAAGAAACTAAATATAACTGTGCTAATCCTAATATATCACCATACGTAATTATGGCTATTGCTACATTAATAGTTATTGTTAGAGGATATATGGGGTATGGTATTCCAACTTCTTGGAATAAAACAACATTTCAAACAGTATTACTTTTTTCTTTCATGGGAATAGGTAAAGCATTAGGTGGTATATTATCTGATTTATATGGAGTAAGAAAGGTGGGTATATTATCTACCATTTTAGCAATACCATTTTTAGCTTTTGGTGATAACTTAATGATAGTATCACTTATTGGTGTAATGATGTTTAGTATGACAATGGCTATTACCCTTGCTTTATTAGTATCTGTACTTAAGAAAAAACCAGGTCTTGCTTTTGGTTTTACAACCGTTGGTTTATTTTTAGGAACAGCTCCAATATTTTTTGTAAGTATTCCTTCAATAGTTGTTAATATCATAATGATATCAATTTTGTCACTATTGTGTTCTTATGCATTTAGTGTTATTATAATAAAGGAGAAATAATATGAAAGTAATCTTTAAGTTTTTCTTTATCAAAAAATATTTCTGGCTATTTTTCTCTGGAGTAGTTTTATCATTATTAATGATTTTATTAATAATATATTTGGGTATTAAGGAGATTAAAGATGCTCGTAAATAAAATACCATATTATATTATTAGATCACTAATTTTTACGGTTATAATTGAGTTTATAGTTGCTCTTATTATAGGAATTAGAAAGAAGAAAGATTTAGCAAATGTTATTTTAGTTAATATTATTACTAATCCTTTTGTTACTATAATTCCACTTACACTTAATATATATGTTAGTTTAAATGCAAGACATATATCATTATTTATATTAGAAATACTAGTTTTATTTACAGAAGCAATTATATATAAGTTTGTACTTAGTTATAAAAAATTAAATTGGCTTTTAGTTTCTCTTATACTTAATTTATCTTCATTTGGTATAGGTGAAATTATAAATAAATTATTATAAATAAGAAGGGAATAATAAATGAAAAAACTATTTTATTTTGTTATTGGTGTTTTGCTTGTTATACCACTATCTGTTAAAGCTGATATGGGAGCACCAATGATTAGAGGTATTGTTGTTACACCTAAATCTCCATCTGGAGCACCTTGTTATAATGATACTAAAGAAGGCACTGTTGGAGAAAAAGTAGGCACTATTAATTATGGCGAAAATGTTTATTATTATTATGAAAGAAAAATTGACGGTACAAGTTATGCGGATGTGTTTAATCTTGGCAAATGTTCATTGATTAATTTGTCAGATTTTAAACTAGCTGATGAAAAAAATAAAAATGATATTTTTGCTGATACTGACTTATATAAGGGAAGAACATTTTTTGATTTAAAGGTCTATTTAGGTCCTAGTTCTACATATGAGCAAATTGGTATTATTAATAAAAATACTGAAATTAAGTTGTCTGGTGAACTATATGATGGCACGTGGGTTTATGTGGTTAGTAATGGTATAGAAGGATATGCAGATATTGCTGATGGTGCAGCTGGATATCTAGTTAATATTGATGCTGTAGCATTAATACCTTCTATGAAAAAATATACCGATTATATATATATTCTAGATTCTTGGTCAAATAGTTATATGGTAAAAGATGGTTCTAATTATGTTCAAATACCTGTGTCCACAACCTATATTCCTAATAAAACGGGTATTTCTGCAAAAGTAATTCATGATATTGAATTATATGATGATATATATCGACATGAACTTGATTCTAATGGTAATGTTGTTGATATAGATTTAGGGGAAAAGGTCTTAACGGTTCCTAAAGGTTCTGAAGTAACAATTATAGGATTTCGTATTTCTAAAGAACCTGGATGCCTAGTTTCCTATAACGGAAGAACTGGTTGGGACAAATCTGGCTGTTCTAACTATGATTTTGAGTACAATATTCCTGATAATTTTATCAAATATATAAGTTCTGAATATTTCTATAAAGATGGAACAGCTAAGGTATTAGATGTAACTGATTACGAGCAAATTAAAAATGATAAAGATATTATCAATTTGTTAAAAGATCCTAACAAAGATACTGACATTGATAATCCAAATATTGATGATCCAAATATTGATGATTCAAATATTGATGATTCAGATCCAAGTGATTTACCGGCACCTGATATAGATGATGATGGTTCTAAAGATTCTATGTCACTTAGAACAATAATACTTCTTTGTGCACTTGGTGGTATTGTTGTTGTATCAACAGGTATTGTTATACTTATATTAATTAATAAAAAGAAGAAAGAAAAAGTAAAAAATATAAATATAGAAAAGGAGAGTAATTAATTTATGAAAAAATTATTATTATTTGTATTTACTTTATTACTTATTATTCCACTATCTGTTAAAGCAGATATGGGAGCACCTGCAATCAAAGAATATAAAGCTACACCTAAATCAAAGGATGGAGCTACATATTATGATTGGGACTTAAAAAAGAAAGGTACTATTGAATATGAAGAAACTATAGAAATCTATAGTGAAGAAACAATTAATGGAACTTTATATGGTATGTTTAACATTAATCTTGAACCAAGATATGTAAAACTATCAGATGTAAAACTAGTTGATGAAGATACTTTAGTTAAACCAAATAAAGATGAAAAACTATACAAAGCTAGAGTATTTAAAGATGTTAAAATCTATAACGGACCAAATCATTCTTATTCTTCTATAGGAGAACTTAAAGAAAATACTGATATTAGATCAACATATTATTTAGATAATGGAACTTGGGTATATGTTGTAACTGATGATGTTCAAGGATATGTTGATGCATCAAACGGAACTATTGGTTTATTAAATAAAGAAAAATTACTCGATTCAAAAACTGATAAAGTTTATGAAGAATCTTATGAACTTGATCCATGGACTAAAGAATACTATGTTAAAGAAGATGGTGTTTATGTTAAGCTAAATGGATATTTAACTGGTTCAGAATTCTTTGGTACTAAAGATGTTACAACAACAGATGATGTAAAAATTTATAAAGATTTAGAATCTAATACAGTTGTAACTACTATACCTAAGGGTGCTGAAATAACAATTAAATATGTTCAAAATGCAAACTTTATGTCTGCAAAATATGTTACTTATAAAGATAATAGTGGATGGGTTTTAGAAGATGGTTATGATGCTTTTGATATTGAATGGGATGATAGCCATAATTATATGGATGCATACGTTCAAGATGGAACAATGGAAGATGCTAAAGATGTTCCTACTCCTAAAAAACCTAAAGTAGAGGATAAAAAATTATCTTTAAAAGAAATTATCTTAATATGTGCAGGTGGAGCCGTTATACTTGTAGCAACAGCTACAGTTATAATTGTAACAATAAATAAAAAGAAAAAGAAAGCCGTAGTAGAAGAAGCCTAGTGCTTTCTTTTTTTATGGATTTATATTATAATTTTTTTGGTGATTACAAATGAAACTTGTTGTACAAAGAGTAAAAAATGCTAGTGTTAAAGTTGATGGTGAAGTTATAGGTAAGATTGAAAAAGGTTTTATGGTTTTACTCGGAGTAACACATACTGATACTAAAGAAACAGCCGATTATTTAATTGATAAACTTCTTAAACTTCGTGTTTTTGATGATGAAAATGATAAGATGAATTATGATATAAATAAAGTTGGTGGAGATCTTTTAATTATTTCTCAGTTTACTTTATACGCTGATACATCTGCAGGTAATAGACCTTCTTTTATAAATGCTGCTAAACCAGATTTAGCTGAACCTTTATATGAATATTTTTGTAGTGAATGCTTAAAAAAGGGCATACATGTTGAAACTGGTAAATTTGGTGCTGATATGAAAGTTGAACTTTTAAATGATGGACCTGTAACTATTATTTTGGAAAAGTAGGAATATTATTATGAAATGGAATTTTGTAGCAGATCTATATTTTGATGATAAAGTATTTGGCTCTTTTGTACGTAATGATGGTTTTCGTTATTTTTTTGAAAAAGTAAATGATGATTATGAATACCCATATTTTATGGACTATTTAAAACTACGTAATTTAAACGCTGGTTCTAATTATATTTATTCACTTGATAATTTTTCTTTAGATAATTTAAAAGTTAGATTTAAAAATAATAAAGTTATACCACTAGCTCTCGCGACATCAATTATGCTTTCAAGTGCAGCGTGCACTAAAAAGAAAATTGTTAATGATGATAATAATAATATGTTTCATGTTGAAGACGTTCAAACTCTTCCGAATGATTTTTCATTTGATGGAATGGAACTTGATATATTTGATAATAATAGCAATGCTTTTATTGTTAAATCATTAAATAAAAATACTTTAGATTATAATAAAGTATCAAGTCCGTCTGAATTTGTTCCTTTATTTAGTTATAATAAATTTATTAATCCTAGTGAAGCGTCTAATTATTTAATTAAAAGAAATGTTACACTTAATGATATTAAAGATTTAATTAATACTAAACCCTTAGATGATTTTACGAAGAAAGTATTAATTGAAGGTTTAGATAATTTGAAAACTAAAAAGGTTAATATAAATTTGGATCTTCTTTATTATAATATTTATAACTTATCTATATCTTATTATGAAGACTTAGATTTATCAGATAAATCAATCAATGAAGAAGCAAGATTTGTTCCTGAAAAACATCAAATATATCTATCAAAGAATTACTCTAGTGAAGATGTTTATAAAAAAGTTTTATGCCATGAAATACTTGGTCATGGTTCTACTACAGCTTATATAGATGAATATAATGTTTATTGTACTCCAAGGATTCCTATTGCTATTTTTGATAATGAAGGAAATATAGTTCAGGTTTCTTACTATGGATCTGCTCTTGATGAAGGTTATACAGAAATTATTGCAGGTATAGCATCAGGTAATAAAATAAATTGTTATAAATCTGGATATGGTTTTTTATCTTATGCTTTTATTTCATATTTAGCGATGTGTGGTTTAAATATTAATGATTTTTCTAAAGAAGGAGTTACTGCTATAAAAAGAGCATCAGATAGTATTAATCGTAATATATCTTCAGATTTAATAAATACTTTAGATACAACTCTTTCGTTACAGATGAGTAATGTAAGTTTTTATAATGATTATACTGATTACATAATAAGTATATATATGGAATTAATCGATGGTTATACATATCAAGGATATGATGATAAATTAATAGAAAATTTAGTTAAATTTTCTTTAGATAGATATAAAGATTATATTGAACCGGTATTTAAAGGAAATGGTATATCTTTAATAGCATCTTATAATGATGCTGGATCTCAAGTTTTTGTTGATCCAAGTGTTGTTAGTGAATGTGCTTTATATTATGTAGAAAATAGAGATAAAAATTATAAATCAAGAAAAATATAATACTTGTTTTATTTATAAACTAATAGTATTATAAGTAAAAGTTTGGAAGTGGTGTTTTATGTATAAAAGTAATGTAAATTTAAATTTATATAAAACATTTTATGATGTTGCTAAATGTGGAAGTATTTCAAAAGCTGCTCAAAACTCTTTTACTTCTCAACCTGCAATAAGTAAATCTATTAAAAATCTCGAAGAAGAACTTGGTACGCAGTTATTTTATAGAAAAAAAGATGGTGTTATTCTTACACCAAAAGGTGAAGAACTTTTATATTATGTTGAAAAATCCTATAGTAATTTAATAACTGCTGAAAGAATAATGATTGAAACCGAAGATTTAAAAAGAGGTAAGCTTTCCATTGGAATGCCATCAAATATCGGAGCATTTTATTTATTTGATAAAGTTATAGAGTTTCATAAAAAATATCCTAATATTGAAGTTACAGTTGTAACTGGTGGTACAAGATATTTACTTGATTTACTAGATTCACATAAAGTTGATTTAATATTTGATATGGCACCTGTTGATATAGACAATGATGAATTAACATGTGATAAGATTACAAACGTTAAATATTGCTTTGCTTATAAAAATAATACCAAAGCTTTTGATCCATCAAAGGTTAAAAAATTAAAAGATTTAAAAAATGTTCCTTTAATTTTACCTATACCTGGTACATCAAATAGAAAAGCTTTAGATGAACTTTTTGATAAAAATAATATCTTGGTTGAAAATGTTTTAAATATCCATACATCAGAGATGATTGAATCATTTATTAAACAGGACTTAGGTGTCGGATATGTTATTTATGATGTTATTAAAAATGATGTAAAAAAAGGTGATTTATCAATATTTAATTTTGATGAAGAATTACCTGGTGTTGATATAGTTATTGTTTATAATAAAAAATTATTATCAACTGCACCTAAAAGATTTGTTGAAGAATACATTAACTATAATATTAAATAACAAAGATATAACAAAAGGTTATATCTTTTATAATTTTATAATATTATTCTTTTTTATTTATGTCTTGATATAATTTAATTACAAAAAAGGTGACGTGATATTTATGAAAATTATTGAAGTATGTGCAGCTGTAATTGAAAGAGATGGTTTATTTTTATCAACTCAAAGGGGATATGGTTCTTTTAAAGGAAAGTGGGAATTCCCTGGTGGTAAAATTGAAGAAGGGGAAACATATGATGAATCACTAAAAAGAGAAATATATGAAGAGTTAAAGGTTCATATTAATATTTTAGATGAGATATGTACGATTGAATATGACTATCCTACATTTCACTTAATTATGCACACATTTTTATGTAACATGATTGAAGAAGATGTTAATAAAGTTTTTCATGATCGATACGAGTTTGTTCATGATAATTATAAATGGCTTAGTAAAGAAGAACTAAACACACTAGACTGGCTTCCTGCTGACATTTTAGTTATTGAAAAACTTAATCCATATTTAAGAGCTAAAGGTATCTAAATAGCAATATTTAGATACTTTTTTAATTTGATAATAAATATAATTTATTATATAATTATTTGAGAAATATGGAAGGTACAAACAAATGAAACATATATTTAAATTATTTAGACCTCTAATAATATTTATAATTGTTGTTGTAGCACTTCTTTATGTTCAAGCAAGGCTTGAACTTAAGTTACCTGATTATACAGCAAATATTGTTAATACAGGTATACAACAAAATGGTATAGAAAAAGCTGTATATAAAGAAATATCTAAGAAGAGTTTTGATAGACTATTACTTTTTACTAATAATGATAAAAAGATTTTATCTAGTTATTATTTAATCGAAAAGAGTAAAAATAATATTAAAAAATATCCTCTTTTAGAAACAGATGATATTTATAAGTTAAATAAAAATACTAACTATAATGATTTAGAAAAACTACTTAGTGATGCTATCTTTTTAAAAAATATTTTTGATAGCACTAATGGTAGTATGATATCTCAAACTCTATCATCTAATCAAAATATTAGTTTAGATGATGCATATAACATAATGTTTAATCTTGATGATAACAAATTAAATGAACTTATTGATATGATGAAGGGCTCAATAAAAGATGTTCCTGAAGGAATCATAAGTCAAACAAATATACAAAGCATTTTTAATGAATATAAATTAATAGGTCTTAATACAAAAAGTAGACAACTTAACTATTTATATTCATCTGGATTTAAAATGCTTGTAATATCTTTTGTAGTAATGATTATTGCCATTACTGTTTCATTTTTATCTAGTAAAATAGGATCAAAGTTTAGTCATGATTTAAGAAAAAAACTTGTATCAAAAATTATGAGTTTTTCTAATAAAGAGTATGAAGAGTTTTCAACTGCTTCACTTATTACTAGAACAACAAATGATGTTCAGCAAGTGCAAATGTTTTTAATTGTTTTACTTAGAATTGTAATATTTGCGCCTATTTTAGGTTTAGGAGCTTTAAGTAAAGTATCAGGAAGTAGTTTATCATGGATTATTGGACTTGCAATATTAACTATGTTAGTTCTTATTATTACACTTTTTACAATAGCTTTCCCTAAGTTTAAACTTATACAAAAAGTAATTGATAAAGTTAATTTAGTTTCAAGAGAAATATTAACAGGTCTTCCCGTAATTAGAGCCTTTTCTAATGAAAAGTATGAAGAAAAGAGATTTGATAAAGCTAATAAAGATTTAACAAAGATTAATTTATTTGTTAATAAAATTATGGTATTTATGATGCCATTTATGGCATTTGTTATGAATGCTGTTGCTGTTATGATAGTTTGGTTTGGTGCTAAAAGTGTTAATGCAGGAAATCTTCAAGTTGGAGATTTAATGGCATTTATTACGTATTCAATGCAAATTATTATATCTTTCTTACTATTTTCTATGGTTTCAATTATTTTACCTAGAGCAATCGTATCTTTTAAAAGAATTGCTGAAGTATTAAATAAAGAATCTTCTATCTTGGATCCTGTTAACCCTAAAAAAATTAAAGATAGAACTAAACTAACCGTTAAATTTAATGATGTATCATTTATGTATCATGATGCTAAAGAAAATGTTATTGAAAATATAACTTTTGAAGCTAAACCTGGAACTGTAACTGCTATTATTGGATCAACTGGTTGTGGTAAATCCACTTTGGTTAATTTAATACCAAGATTTTTTGATGTTACTAATGGTTCAATTACAATTAATGATATTGATATTAGAGATCTAACCCAAGAGGATTTAAGAAGAAATATCGGTTATGTTCCTCAAAAAGGATATTTATTTACTGGTGATATTTCATCTAATATAAAACTATCTAAGGAAAAAGTATCTGATGAAGATATGAAAAAAGCTGCTAAGATAGCTCAGGCCAGTGAATTTATTGAAAGAAAAACTAATAAGTATCATGAAGCAATATCTGAAGGTGGTACTAATGTATCTGGTGGGCAAAAGCAAAGACTTGCTATTGCAAGAGCTCTTGCTTTTAATCCTAAAATATTAATATTTGATGATTCTTTTTCTGCAGTTGATTATAAAACTGATGCTAATTTAAGAAAAAGCATTAGAAAAAACATAAAAGATGCTACAACATTTATTGTTGCACAACGAATAAGTACTATTTTAGACGCTGATCAAATTATTGTGCTTGATAATGGTAAAGTAGTGGGAAAAGGTACACATAGTGAACTTATGAAAACTTGTGACGTATATAAGGAAATTGCCTTTTCTCAATTAAGTAAGGAGGAGTTGTCATGAAAGGTAAAAAACCTAGTTTTGATAAAGCAACTAATCCTAAAAAAGCTGTAAAAGATTTACTTAATTTTATGAGGCCATACTATAAATTAATTTTAATAGTAATTTTATTTGCTGTTGGTTCAACTGTATTTGCAATAGTAGGTCCAAAAATTCTTGGTAATGCAACTACGGAAGTATTTACTGGTGTAGTAAATAAAATTAATGGAACAGGTGGAATTAATTTTAAAAAGATTGGTTCAATTTTAACGTTTTTAATTATTTTATATGCTATTAGTTTAGTGTTTTCACTTCTAATGGGATTTATAATGAATCATGTTTCACAAAAGTGTGGATATGAACTAAGAAAAAAACTTATAGCAAAGATAAAAAAATTACCTATGAAGTATTTTGATGATACTACAACAGGAAATGTGCTTTCAATTATAACTAATGATGTAGATAATCTAACTCAAAGTTTTAATCAAGTAGCAACCCAGTTAATAACATCGGTTGTATCTGTTATTGGAATAATAATTATGATGTTTTCTATAGATGTTGTTATGACACTTATTGCTCTTTTAATACTTCCTTTATGTTTAGGTGTAGTTGGTAAAATTACTAATAAAAGTCAAAAATACTTTAAGGCTCAACAAGATTATTTAGCTAATGTTAATGGTAACATTGAAGAAATGTATGGAGCACAGTCAGTAGTTAAAGTATTTAATGCTCAAGATAAAATGATAAGTAATTTTTCAAAAAATAATGATGTTTTATATGAAGCATCTTGGAAAAGCCAATTCTTATCAGGTTTAATGCCACCAATTATGAATTTTATTGGAAATATTGGTTATGCTTTAATTGCTATCGTAGGTGGTTACTTTGCTATAATTGGAAGAATCACAGTTGGTAATATTCAATCATTTATTTCTTACGGAAGGCAGTATGTTAGACCACTTGGTGAAGTAGCTCAAATAGCTAATATGATTCAATCAATGATTGCATCTTCAGAAAGAATATTTAACTTTCTTCATGCTGAAGAAGAAGTTGATGATGGAACTTTAAAACTTCCAAATAACATTGTTGGAAATGTATCTTTTGAACATGTTAAGTTTGGTTATAAGAGTGATAAAGAAATCATTAAAGATTTTAATTTAGATGTTAAAAGTGGTCAGAAAATAGCAATTGTTGGTCCAACAGGAGCTGGTAAAACAACTTTAGTTAAATTATTAATGAGATTTTATGATCTTAATGGTGGATCTATAAAGATAGATGGTAAAGATATCACATCTTATAAAAGAAGTGATTTAAGAAGTATATTTGGTATGGTTTTACAAGATACTTGGCTTTTTAATGGAACCATTAAAGAAAACTTAAGATATGGTAATTTAGATTCAACAGATGAAGAAATTATTCAAGCTTCAAAAGATGCTTATGTACATCACTTTATTCAAACACAACCTGATTCTTATGATATGATTATTAATGAAGAAACTAATAATGTATCTGGTGGTCAAAAGCAACTTCTTACTATAGCAAGAGCAATACTAGCTAACCCTAAAATTTTAATTTTAGATGAAGCAACTAGTAGCGTTGATACAAGAACAGAGATATTAATTCAAAAAGCTATGGATAAGCTTATGGAAGGAAGAACAAGTTTTATAATTGCTCATAGACTTTCAACTATTAAAAATGCTGATGTAATTTTAGTTGTTAATGATGGAGAAATTGTTGAAAAAGGTTCTCATGATGAATTAATAAAGAAGAATGGTTTTTATACTAATTTATATAATTCACAGTTTAGTAAGTAGTTTTTATAAAAAGGAGTATTGATATTATGAAAAAGAATTTTATTTTATTTATTAAAGGATTTATTATGGGAATAGCTAATATTATCCCTGGAGTTAGTGGAGGAACACTTGCAATAATTCTTGGTATATATGAAGAATTTATTGGAGCTTTAAGTCATTTATTTTCTAATTTAAAAAAGAACTTAAAGTTTATTGTACCTATTGCAATTGGTATGTTAGTAAGTATTGCAACTATGAGTAATGTTATTGATTATTCATTTAATCATTTCCCACTTGCAACTAGTTTATTTTTTGTAGGTCTTGTTATTGGTGGAATTCCACTTTTAACAAGAAAAGTTA
Source organism: uncultured Mycoplasmatota bacterium (assembly GCA_947302655.1). GTDB lineage: Bacteria > Bacillota_I > Bacilli_A > RF39 > UBA660 > RUG13160. The sequence continues at coordinate 221,316 of CAMYVW010000002.1, forward strand.
AAGGTAAAACTGATTCAAAAATGATATTTAATATAATTGTATTTGCTTTAACATTTAGTTTAGTAATCTTTATGGCATGTGCAGAATTTATTTTTGATGGTGGACTTGCTGTTAGTTTTGCTCATATGACTTTACTAGGATTTATTCTTTTATTCTTAGTTGGTATTTTAGCTGCTGGTACAATGGTTATCCCTGGAGTTAGTGGATCACTAGTTTTAATGCTTGTTGGTTACTATAGACCAGTAATTAAAACAATTAAATCTTTAGTACATTTTGATAATGTAGCTCATAATGTAGTAATTATTTTAGTGTTTGGTCTAGGTATAGTATTTGGTATTGTTGCAATTGCAAAACTATTTGAATATCTCTTTAAAAAACATGAAACAATCACTTATTATGGTGTTCTTGGATTTATATATGCATCAATTTTTGCAATTCCAATTAGTTTATTTGCAACAGAAGATGTTAAATTAATTCCTCCTGAAATTGTAGTAGGTGTATTTGTTTTAATTGCCGGTATATTTGTTTCATATAAGTTAGGTGATAAATAAAAACTCTTTTTAATAAAAGAGCTTTTTTCTTGCACTTTTTATGATTTATATATAAAATTAATATCGAAGTTTAGATATGTGGTGAAGTCATATGGAAAAATACGAAGAAGTTGAAAGAAGTATTATAAAAAAATTTCGTAAAGAAATTTGGTGTAAATTTACTAAAGCTGTCAGAGACTTTAAACTTATTAATGAAAATGACAAGTTAATGGTTTGTATGAGTGGTGGAAAAGATTCATTTTTACTTGCTAAATGTATTCAAGAATTAAAAAAACATGGTAAAGTTCATTTTGATGCCAAATTCGTTGTAATGAATCCTGGATATAAAAAAGAGAATAAGGATTTAATTATAAGTAATTCTAAATTATTAAATATTCCAATTGAGATGTTTGCAACTGATATATTTGATGTTGTATATAGTGTTCCATCAAAGGCACCTTGTTATTTATGTGCAAGGATGAGAAGAGGACATCTATATAACAAAGCTCAGGAACTTGGATGTAATAAAATCGTTTTAGGTCATCATTTTGATGATATTATTGAAACCACATTACTATCACTTTTTTATGGCGCTGAAATTAAAACAATGATGCCTAAACTGCATTCAGAAAATTTTGCAGGTTTAGAATTAATTAGACCTATGTGTTATATAAAAGAAGCTGATATTATTTCTTGGAGAAACTATAATGAACTTAAGTTTTTAAACTGTGCTTGTAAGTTTACGGAAAAATGTGAAATAGATGAAGAAGCAAGCAAAAGAAAAGAAATGAAAAAATTAATTTCAGAGCTTAGAAAGAAATCTCTAGAAATTGATCGTAATATTTTTAAAGCTATGGATAATGTTAATTTAGAATGTGTTCTTGGAACAAAAAAAGATGGGGAGTACAAATCATTTTTGGATGATTATGATAAATAAAATATCAACGATAGTTGATATTTTTTTGTTAACTAAACCAAGAGTCGATTTACTTATTATTTATTTGTTTATATAATCAAATCATAAGGATAGGAGAAAAGATTATGAACTATGAAAAAATAGGTGAGTTTATAGCTCTAAAAAGAAAGGAAAAGAATTTAACACAAAACGAACTTGCAAAAAAGCTTGGTGTAACTGACAAAGCTGTATCAAAATGGGAAAGAGGTTTAGGTTGTCCTGATGTATCTATTTTAGAAGTGTTAGCAAATGAACTTGATGTTTCTATTCTTGAACTTTTAAAAGGTAGAGAAATCGAAAACGAAGTGATTAAAGTTACTGAAGCTGATGATTATATAAAAGAGACATTTAAGGTTTCTAAGGAAGTTACCAAGAGTAATATTTTAAATTTGTTTTCAAAGGTAATTTTTTCTTTAGTAGTGTTTATTTCTATAATATTTACCATTTTATCTTATTATAACTATTATAAGTCATCATCTGGTGAAGTAATTGATATTGATATGTTTTACATAGAAAAAAACGCTAAGGAACTTGAACGTTTAAAAAATAACATTGAAATTTTAAAAGATAATAGAGGAATATTGACTAATGAAGAACAAATAAACATTATTCACGATTTAGAAGGCTTGGCTAAATATAGCGAGAATCACTTTGTATTAAAACTCGACAAAAAAGAAAAATATTCTACTAATGATATCATGGTTTATTACTTGGAAGATATTTCCTCAACTGATTTTCCAGGAGGAATTATAATGGATTTTAGGAATGCATTTATAAATCATGGTATGTATACTGATTACATTTCTTATGCTATTATTGCTAATATGTATAGAGAACAGCTTGCATCAAATTCATTTATAAATTATTATCGAAATGAAAATCAACAATATCTTAGTCTTCAGTCAACCAATTCTCTAATACCGATAATTTCTTTTAGTTACAATCCGGATTATACTCTTTCATACGCGTGTGATGCGATGCTATCGGCAAAAACAGATAGATTAAAGTTATATAATTTATTAGTTGAAGATTTAATAAAGGCAGGTGGTATAAATGAATAAGGTGTTTAAATATATAAGATATATATTGCTCATTATTTTAGTTATATTATTTTCAATATTTGTTTATAAGTTTTATATTCAATATAAACCAAGCGAAACTGGAATTCAGTTTACTTTGAACATTGTTATAATGCTAATAGCTTTATTTTTACTATTTGTAATGAATATATTCGATTTATTTTTCAAGAAGTTTAAAGTTATTAATTCTTTGAAGTACAATTTAGTTTCAATTATTGGCTTAGTACCTATAAACATAGTTTTCTTTAGAATACTTTTTGATAAGACGATTATTACAAATGTTAAATCAAATATAATAGCAAAAGAATTTCTTATAAAAGAGGGACATTCATTTATTGAATATAATTCTTATATAATTATAATTATTATATTGCTACTTATTTTATATCGATTAATAAATACAAGAAAAAGCACTAAAATGTAGTGCTTTTTCTTTTGTAAATGAAGAATAGATTTACAAATTTGTACTACTGTTTGTATAATCAAAATATAAGATTGGAGGAAGTTTATGAATTACGATAAAATAGGCGAATTCATATCGTTAAAAAGGAAAACAAAAAACTTAACACAAAATGATTTAGCAAAAAGGATTGGCGTGACAGATAAAGCCGTATCAAGATGGGAAAGAGGACTTGGGTGTCCGGATGTATCAATTTTAGAAGTTTTAGCAAATGAACTTGATGTATCTGTACTTGAACTATTAAAAGGAAGAGAAATTGAAAATGAAGTAATTAAGGTTACTGAAGCAGACGATTATATCAAAACGTCTTTACGAGAATCAAAAAACTTTTTTGCTAACAGGATAATAAGTATTATAAATAAAGTAATTGTTATTTTTGCAGTTATTATCTTTTTAATTCTTTTGACTTTCAATATTAAACATTATTTAAATATGAATCAAAAAGCAGAACTATTTACATATATTTATTCCGATAATGATCCTACACCATATAAAGACTTACTTGATGATTTAACGAATAAATATAATATTTTAAAAAACAGTAAAGGTAAACTTACAGAAGAGGAATATGAGCATTTGCTTTCATATCTGGAATCGAGAATACATTATTATTCTATTAATCCGTTTTATACTTTAGGAAATAAACAAAAACATATTAAACTTATTGATTTTTATAAAATGATTAAAAAGATTAAGAAGCTTGATCAGGTCGACACATATATATATTATGATTTATACAAAAAATATAGTGATAATAAAAGGAATGTTTATTTTGACGAACATTCACCATTTAAAGAATTCGATACATTTATTGCCTATACATATGATTCAATTATATCTTTAAAACATTCTGATTATGGATGGGACATAAATAATTTTGATTATTATTTATGGGATTTTGATGTATATATAAATAATTCAATCTATACTGATAATGCTATTATTCAAGATATTATGAAAGGAGCTGGATGTTATGAATAAAATATTACAAACTTTTAAGTTTTGTTTATTTTTCTTAGTTGTTGTTTTTTTCATAAAAGCAAGTGATAAGTATAAATTATTTGATCTTTCTTGCCGTAATGAAGTTGACTTTATTTCAAAATTTGCAGTGATTCTTTTTGTAATAATTTTTATAATTAATATTGTAGATATTATAGTTAAAAAGTTTTCAACTAAAAAGATGTGGTATTTTGTTTTAGTATCAATAAGCTTAGTTTCAACATTACTAGTACTTCTTCGAAGTTTATATGATAAAACAATAATTACAAATATATATGCTAAACCTGATGCTTATAAACTAGATTTTGGTATTAGATACATTAACTTTAGTTCTTATATCTTGGTTGCGCTTTATCTACTCAATATTGTATTTATACTTGTAAATCTTATTCATACTAGGGAGTAATCCTTAGTTTTTTAATTTTTTTTTATATTAACTCATATACATTAATATGAACTATGAAAATATTTATAAAAGAACTAAAGCATTTATATTATTAGTATCTGCTTTGTTGGTTGCAGTTATAGTTAAACTATTTTATATTCAGTTTATTGATTATAAAAAAATAAATACCCTTGCAAGTGATTTGTGGAATAGAGATTTACCAATAATGGCTGATAGAGGATTAATTCTTGATCGAAATGGCAAACTTTTGGCAGGAAACATTACAACGACATCTTTAATTGTTGTTCCAAGGCAAATAAAGGATAAAGAGTATGCAGCTAAAGAACTTTCAAGTATTTTGGAAACTAGTTATGAAGACATGTATAAACATGTTTCCAAAAATACATCGATTGAAAGAATTCATCCTGAAGGAAGAAGTCTTTCTTATGAAGTTGCTGATAAGATTAATAATTTAAATATGGATGGGGTATATCTTTTAAAGGAAGGTAAAAGATACTATCCTTTTAAAAATGTCTTATCTCATGTGCTTGGTTATGTTGGAATTGATAACCAGGGATTATCAGGTATAGAATCCTACTATGATAAATATTTAATGGGAACTGATGGCGCCATTAAATATTTATCAGATGGTAAGGGTAAAAGGTTAAAATTAAATGAATCTTATCATGAACCATATAATGGTATGAACGTTCTTTTAACAATTGATTTAGATTTACAACTTGCTATAGAAAATGAACTTGATATAGCTGTATCGAAATATAATCCTGAACATGCTATGATTCTTGCAATGAATCCTAAAACCGGAGAGGTTTTAGCCATGGCATCAAGACCTAATTTTGATAGTAATAATTACAAAAAATATGATATGGAAACTATAAATAGAAATTTACCTATTTGGATGACTTATGAACCAGGTTCTACTTTTAAAATTATTACGTATGCATCAGCAATTGAAGAAAAAGTTGTTAATATTTTTGAAGATACTTTTTATGATACAGGTAGTGTTAAGGTTGCTGGATCAACACTACATTGTTGGAAACATGAAGGTCATGGTTTTCAAACTTTTTTAGAAGTAATTCAAAATTCTTGTAACCCCGGATTTGTATCTTTAGGGCAAAGACTAGGAAAAGATAAATTAATGCATTATATAAAAGAGTTTGGTTTTGGTAAAAAAACTGGAATTGATTTAAATGGTGAAGGAAAAGGAATTTTATTTTCTGATGAGAAAATGGGAGAAGTAGAACTTGCAACAACAGCTTTTGGTCAAGGTATTTCTGTTACTCCAGTTCAGCAGGTAAAAGCCGTAAGTGCAGTAATTAACGGAGGTAATTTATATACTCCTTATATAGTAAAAGGAGTTGAAGATCCATATTCTCATGAATTAGTTTTAGAAAATAAAAAACATTTTGAGAAGAAAGTTATAAGTGAAGAAACAAGTAAACTTACAAGGTATGCTTTAGAAACTGTCGTAGCTCTTGGAACTGGTCATAATGCTTATTTAGAAAACTATCGAATTGGTGGTAAAACAGGAACAGCCCAAAAAGTTGATAAAGGTATATATATGCAAGGAAATTATATTTTATCATTTATAGGATTTATGCCAGCAGATGATCCTGAAATTGTTGTTTATGTAGCAGTAGATCATCCTCACAATACAGTTCAATATGGTGGAACTGTATCTGCACCTATAGCTAAAAATGTTTTTAAAAGTGCTGCTAAAATACTAAATATTAAAGAAAGTAAAGAAGTAATTCCAAAAGAGTATTTATGGCTTGATGAAAAATACGTTATGGTTCCTGATGTTACTGGATTAAATATAAAAGAAGCTAAAAATAAGCTAAGAGGTTTTCAAATAAAATATGTTGGTAATGGGGAAACTATTTTTAAGCAGACACCTAAAGGAAGTACAATGACTAAAGAAAATGGATATATAATGCTTTATCTTAACTAATGTAAAACTTTGTAAAAATCAATTAATCCTTTAAGATTTATTTATATATTTATTGTATACTAAAATAAATAAGGAAGAGGTGTAATATGCTTATTTTAGCTAAAGCTGCCTTAGCAATGATGCTTGGGTTTGGTTTATCAATTATTGCAGGACTTATCATAATTCCTCTTTTAAAAAAGAAAAAAATAGGTCAACAAGTAAGTCATACTGTTGGAGAAAGACATATTGCAAAGCAAGGAACTCCAACAATGGGAGGATTTATATTTATTATTCCAACATTACTTGCAATGCTTTTCTTGTACTTAAGAGGAAGTATAGTTTATAGTCATAATCTTTTAGTACTTATATTTGTTTTTGTATCTTACGCTATATTAGGTGGTATTGATGACTATTTAAAGATTAAGAAAAAAAATAATGATGGTTTATCAATAAGTACTAAGTTTTTATTACAAATGTTAATAGCTCTAGTATTTTTCTATATATTTATGAAAAACGGTGGAGAACCAACACTTGCTATTTCATTTTTACATTTAGAAATTCCTATGGGTTGGGCATTTGGTCTATTTATATTATTTATGCTTGTCGGTTCATCAAATGCAGTTAATATAACTGATGGACTTGATGGACTTGCAGGTGGTTTATCGGCAATATCATTTTTAGCTTTTGGAATAATTGCTTGGAATACAACATGGATGGAAGGATACCAAGAAGTTGGAGTTTTCTCATTTTGTTTAGTAGGAAGTTTACTTGGATTCTTAGTATTTAATACCCATCCAGCTAAAGTATTTATGGGTGATTTAGGATCACTTGCTCTTGGTGGAGCACTAGCTACTATTGCTATTATCACCAGACATGAAATTTCTCTTGCTTTAATAGGTGGAATCTTTATAGCTGAAACATTATCTTCACTTATTCAAATTATAGCTATTAGAAAATTTCATCGAAAAGTATTTTTAAGAGCACCACTTCATCATCACTTTGAAGTATTGGGTTGGCTTGAAACTGATATAGTAAAAATGTTTTGGACTATAGGTTTACTACTTGCTATGGCCGCAATAACATACGGAGTTTGGTTATAATATTGATGTACCCTCAAATGTCAGATATTTTAATATTTATTTAAAAGATATAAACAGAAGGAAATAGATTATTTGAAAATGAACTATTGAATGAAAAAAGGTTTATTAAAATATCTGACATTTCAAAGTACATCTTTTTTTATTGATATTTTTTTATCTATAGATATAATAAAAATGTAAGTGTTACCCAGTTGGGTAGTACCTACTTATTGTTTCGGCACCACACTTGTTTAAAGCTGGTGCCGGTTTCCAATATTAATCGTAAAATAACTACAATTAATAAGATTATTATTACTAGAAGAGTTGTTTCTCTTTTCATATCTACTGCCTCCCTTGCTTTATAAACCCCCTGGTTAATCAGGATTACGAGTCCAAGTTTGTTTAGCAAAGCAGGCACCACCAACTAATTAACGGAAAGCTATTATAACCGTTATTTTTTTTATTTCAATATCATCGACAAACCTTATCAAAACTTCTATATATTCGACATTTTTTATAGATGCTTTTTTCATAAACTTCATTAATAAATAGTAATATTTATTAGGTGAGTACTTTTGAAAAAAGCATCTTTTTATATTAAGCTATCATCATTTTTTCTTATATGTTTTGGGCTACTTATGATTTATTCATCAAGTTATGTATGGGCAGAGTATAAGTTTAATAATAAATTTCATTATTTAATTTATCAAAGTATATTTTTATTTGGTGCTATTATCATTTATAAATTTATTAAAAATATTGATATTAATTTTTTTAAAAGAAAAGCAAATCTCTTTTTATTTGTATCTATAGTTTTACTTGTATTAGTAACAATTCCAGGAATAGGTGTAGTAAGAAATGGTTCAAGGTCATGGTTTAGTTTAGGTCCACTTGGTTTTCAACCAAGTGAATTATCTAAAATAGTATTAATTATTTTTTTATCTAAATATTTAGAAAAATATCATAATAAAATAAATAAAGTTAAAGCAAATCTATTACCGGTCATTTTAATTGTTGGTTTAATCGTTTTACTTATAATGTTAGAACCAGATTTTGGTAGTTCTATGATTATAGTTTTAACAATTGTAGCGATGCTTTTTTCTTCAGGATTAAAATATAAGTTCTTTGGCATTTTGGGTGTTATAGGTTTAGTTGGGATAACTATTATAATTATTATTGCACCTTATAGAATGGCAAGAATAATATCTTTTATTAATCCATGGAAAGATCCTCTTGGTTCAGGATATCAAATAATTCAATCTTTATATGCTATTGGTCCTGGTGGACTTTTTGGCCATGGATTATTTTCATCAAGGCAAAAATATTTTTATTTACCAGAACCACAAACAGATTTTATATTTGCTATTTTATGTGAGGAACTAGGTTTTTTAATTGCTGGATTTATTATTATATTATTTATTATTCTTTTTTATAATATTTTTGTTATTAGTATGAAAGAAAGTAATTTATTTAAGAAGTTTTTAGTTATTGGAATTGGTTCTTCTCTTGCTATTCAAACAGTTATGAATCTTTCTGTTGTAGTTGGTTTAGTACCTGTTACTGGGGTAACACTTCCTTTTTTAAGTTATGGGGGTTCAAGTTTAGTAGTTTCAATATTAAGTATTGGAATAATATTAAATATATCTGAAACTAAAAGTAGTTAAAATGGTTTTAAAATCATGTATTTTAGTATTTTTTTTAATGTAATTAATATTGTAAAGTTTTTTAAAACTTCACATTATTAATAGATTTTATAGTATAATTTAATAGAAATAGGAGGAATCCTTTATTATGAAAGTTATTGTTTCAGCTGGTGGTACAGGAGGTCATATTTATCCTGCACTTGCAATAATTGACTTGTTAAAGAAAATTGATAAAAACTTAGATGTTTTATATATTGGTACTCATAATCGTATGGAAAAGGACATTATTCCTAAAATGGGAATTAAATATGAAACTATTAAGATATATGGATTTAATAAAACTAAAGTTTTTAAAAATTTTCAAAATGTTTATTTAATAAATAAGGCATTTAAAAAATGCCGTAAGATAATGAAAGAGTTTAAACCTGATTTAGTTGTTGGTGCAGGAGGATATGTTACTTTTCCGGTTCTTAAAGTTGCCCAAAAATTAGGTATTAAAACTTTTATTCATGAACAAAATAGTTTTGCTGGAAAAACTAATGTATCTCTTGGTAAAAAGGCATCTTTAATTGGTGTTTCGTTTGAAAACTCACTTAAAGATTTTAAAGATACCAATGGTAAAGCTTTTTTAATGGGTAATCCTTGTGCTAAAAGAGCTCTAGAAATGAAAAAAATAAAAAAATCTGAAATAGGATTTGATGATAAAAAACCTCTTGTAATTGCTGTTGCAGGTAGTTTAGGTAGTGAATCTATCAATAGAGCTTTTAAAAATGTATTAATGAATTTAAAAGATAAAGATTATCAATTCTTATATATAACTGGAGCTAAACATTACGATAGTTTTATCGAAGGGTTAAAGCTTCCAGAAAATGTAAAAGTAGTTCCTTTTTTTAATAATTTACCAGGGCTTTTAAAAGACACGGATGTTTTAATATCTAGATCTGGTGCAAGTACAATGAGTGAAGTTATTGCTCTTAATGTACCAACTATTTTTATTCCATCTCCTTATGTAGCTAATAATCATCAGTATTATAATGCTCTTGATTTAGTTAATAAAAAAGCTGCTTTATTAATTGAAGAGAAGAATATTTCTCAAGAAATAATATTTGAAAAAATAGATGAAGTATTAAAAAATGCTAATGATATAAAAAAGAATTTAAAAAATATTGCAACTGTAGATACTGAAGAGGTATTTATAAATGAAGTTAGGAAGTTACTAGATGAATAATGAACTTGAAAAATATGGAAAACTTAAAGAAAATGTTGATTTAAAAAAGTATAATACTTATAAAGTATCATCAACTACTAAATATTTAATTGAAGTTAAAGATGAAGAAAATCTTTTAAATTTAATTAATTATTTAAATGATAATGATATTAATTATTATGTTTTAGGAAACGGATCTAATGTTGTCCTTCCAAAGAATGATTTTAATGGTGTTATTATTAAACTTAATGAATTTAATAATATTGATATTGATGATGATGAAGTATATGTTGGAGCTGGAGTTATGCTGCCTAAACTTGTTAATGAAACAGTAAATAACTGTTTAAAAGGTTTAGAGTGGGCATCTGGAATACCTGGTACTTTAGGCGGAGCCGTTGTTGGTAATGCCGGAGCATATTTATCAGAAATTTTTGATTTTATTATTTCAGTTAGAGTACTTGATAATGGTGTTATTAAGGAATTAAAAAAATCTGATATTAAATATAGTTATAGATATACATCATTAAAAGGCCAGAGGAATATTATTGTTCTTGGTGCAACTTTAAGACTTGAAAAAGGTAATTCTGATGAATCACTAAGTTTAATGAGAAACAGAATGGAAAGAAGGCTTGAATCTCAACCACTTGATTATCCTAATGCTGGTAGTGTTTTTAGAAATCCTGAAAATGATTATGCAGGTCGTTTAATCGAAGAATGTGGTCTTAAAGGTAAAACTGTTGGTGGAGCAATGGTTTCAACAAAACATGCTAATTTTATTATTAATTACGATAATGCATCAGGTGATGATGTTAAAAAATTAATTAAACTAGTTCATGATGAAGTTTTAAATAAAACAGGTGTAGATTTAATTATTGAACAAGAACTTATAGATTGGAGATAGTATTATGAAAAAACAGAGTAAACATAAAATTAATAAACCAGCATTAATAGTGCTAATTCTTTTTGTTTACTTGTTTTTATCATTTTTATATTATTTGTGGCAACTTCCAATTAAAAATATTTATATTAAAGGTAATAAATATTTATCAGATGCTACTATTATTGAAACTGCAGGAATTAAAAACTATCCACCACTTATGAGAATTAGTAGAAGAAAAACTAAAAAGAAACTACTTAAGAATGAATATATTGATGATGTCAAAATCAAGAAAAGTATTACTGGTAAGATAACGATTACAGTAAATGAAAGTAAACCAGTTTTTTATGATAAATCAATTAATAAAGTTGTTCTTCTTAATAAAAAAACTGTAGATAATGATTTATCTTTACAACTTCCAACACTAATAAATAGTGTTCCAAGTGATATATATAATAAATTAATAGAAAAATTTAATGAAATTGATTATGACGTTATTTTACAAATAAGCGAAATAGAATATTCTCCTGACATTATAAATGAAAAAATGATAGATCCTGATAGATTCTTACTTCGAATGAATGACGGAAATAGTGCTTATATAAATCCTGTAAATATTAAGAAATTTAATGATTACTTTAAAAATTATGATATGGTTCCAGATGGTGTTAAAGGTACATTTTATTTTGATTCTAATAGTGGAAATGTGATGTTTAAAATGTATGGAGCTAAACAAGTAGAAGAGGTTACACCTAATGAATGAGAATTATAATATTAAGATGAAAAATATTATTTCTTCATTAGATTACACTCCCAAACTATTACTACATAGTTGCTGTGGGCCATGCTCTACAACAGTTATTAATATTTTAAGTAAATATTTTTATGTAGATGTTCTTTATTACAATCCAAATATTGAACCTGAAGAAGAGTATGAAAAAAGAAAAAAGGAACAGCAAAGGTTTATATCAGAGTTTAAAGGAGAATTTCCTGTTACTTTTATAGATGCTGATTATAATAATGAAGAATTTATGATTGATCTTCACCCTTTAAAAGATGAAAAAGAAGGTGGAGCAAGATGTGCTGTTTGCATTAAAAAAAGAATGGAATATACATGCATTAAAGCCAAAGAACTTGGTTATGATTATTTTGCTACAACACTTACAGTAAGTCCTCATAAAAATAGTCAAGTTATAAATAAAATTGGTGAGAGTTTAGAATCTTTATATGGAATAAAATTTTTATATAGTGATTTTAAGAAGGAAGATGGCTATTTAAAAAGTATTAATTATTCTAAAGAATACGGTTTATACAGACAAAACTACTGTGGATGTAGGTATTCATTTCATGATGAAATAGATGGTGATTAAATCACCATTTTTTTTATTATAAAATCGTGTATTTTCCCTTGTATTTAAGCATATTATTTGATAAAATACTACTAGCCTTAAAGAAAAGGAAAAAATACACATTAATGGGGATTATTTATATCGAGTGCCTTTATAGGTGTTATAGATGAGTAGATCCATTAAGCGGAAAAAAACGAAGGAGGATGAAATTTATGGCTGTAGTTTCTATGAGTTATTTATTAGAAGCTGGGGTTCATTTCGGTCATCAAACTAAAAGATGGAACCCTAAAATGAAGGAGTATATTTATACTTCTAGAGATGATATTTATATTATCGATTTACAAAAGACACAAGCTTTAATCGAAGAAGCTTATGCAGAAATCAAAAGTATTGCAGATAACGGAGGAAACTTCTTATTTGTTGGTACTAAAAAACAAGCTAGTGAAGTAGCTAAGGAAGAAGCAATAAGATCTAATTCTTATTATGTAACTGAAAGATGGTTAGGTGGTACTCTTACAAACTTCAGAACTATCAGAAGTCGTGTAAAAAGAATGGAACAAATTGAAAAAATGGAAGAAGACGGTAAATTTGATTTACTTCCTAAAAAAGAAGTTATCGGTCTTAGAAAAGAACATGATAAACTTGATAGAGTTTTAGGTGGTATTCGTGAAATGGTTAAACTTCCCCAAGCAATAATTATTGTTGATCCTAAGAAGGAAGCTAACGCTATCCATGAAGCAAGAAAATTAAATATACCTGTATTTGGTATTGTTGATACAAACTGTGATCCAGATGACGTTGATTATGTAATTCCTGGTAATGACGATGCTGTTAGATCAGTAAAAGTTATTTTAGGAGTTTTAGCAAATGCTATTTGTGAATCACGTGGACTTGAAATTGTTGATTATGTAACTGAAGATGAAACTAAAGTTAAATCTCAAAGAGATGAATTAAAAGAAGAAGTTAAAGAAGAAAAAGCAACTAAAAAAGTTGTAAAAGCTGCTAAAGAAGAAGTAGTAGAAGAAGTTAAGGAAGAAAAACCTGCTAAAAAAACTACTGCTAAAAAAGAAGAAGTAAAAGAAGAAAAACCTGCTAAAAAAGCTCCTGCTAAGAAAGAAGCTAAAGAAGATTTATCTTCTAAAACTTTAACTGAACTTAAAGCTATCGCTAAAGAAAAAGGTTTAAAAGGTTACTCAACAATGAAAAAAGATGAGCTTGTAAAAGCTTTAGGATAATAAAGGAGAATTACTTATTATGGAAATAACTGCTAGTATGGTTAAAGAATTACGTGAAGCTACTGGAGCTGGAATGATGGATTGCAAAAAAGCTCTTAGTGAATGTAATGGCAATATGGATGAAGCTGCTAATTGGCTTCGTGAAAAAGGTATTTCTAAATCTGCTAAGAAGGAATCTAGAATTGCTGCTGAAGGTTTAGCAAATATTTATGTTGAAGGAAATAAAGCTGTTATTTTAGAAGTTAATTCTGAAACAGACTTCGTTTCTAAAAATGAAGAATTTAAAGCTATGATCGATGAAATTGGTAATGCTATTTTAAATAGTGATGCTAAAACTATGGACGAAGCTTTAGCACTTAGATCTAGTGAAGGGACTGTTCAAGATTTAATCGTTGCAAAAGTTGCAAAGATTGGTGAAAAGTTATCTTTCAGAAGATTTGAAGTTATTGAAAAAACTGATGCTGATTTCTTTGGAGCATATTTACATATGGGTGGAAAAATTGCTGTAGTTGTTGTTACTGAAGGAGCTTCTGAAGAAGTTGCTAAAGATGTTGCAATGCAAGCTGCTGCTATGAAACCTAAATATGTATTTACTGAAGATGTTCCAGCTGAAGAAGTTGAAGAAGAAAAGAAAGTTTTAAAAGAACAAGCTATGAATGAAGGTAAACCTGCTGAAATAGCTGAAAAGATGGTTGCTGGTAGAATTAATAAATTCTATAAAGAAATTTGTTTAACTAAACAAGCTTTTATTAAAGACGGTGACATCGATGTTGAAACTTATGTAAAAAATAATAAAGGTACAATTAAATCAATGGTTCGTTATGAAGTTGGTGAAGGAATGCAAAAAAGAGAAGAAAACTTTGCTGAAGAAGTAATGAATCAAGTTAATGGTACTAACTAATAATTAATAAATAATATAGACACTTTATTAGTAAAGTGTCTTTTAATTTCTTTATAAACTTATTTTTAGAGTGTATAATTATTTGTATAGGTGGTAGCTATGAAAAAATATATAAAGTTATTAATTTTTTGTGTATTTATTGCATTATTTATTTATTTTGGTACTTTAGGTAAAACTAGTGAATCAAGGAAGAAAAACTCTAATAATAATTCGGTTGATAAATATTTTGGAAGCGCATATGTTTTTGAAGAAATTAATCACTCTAAGCTTTTGTCAAAACTTAATTCAAATGATCCTACAATGATTATTTATGCATGCTTTAAAGATAGCGATTTATGTGATAGCTATGCACAGCTTATTAATGAAATTGCAAGAAATTATGAGATAGATGAAATTTTATATTATGATTTTAAAATTGATAAAAAAGAGAAAAATGCAACTTATCAAAAAATCTTATCTAAATTTTCTGATTATTTAATGACAGATGATTTTGGTAATCAAGATTTTTATGCACCTACTTTAATTACTATTAAAGATGGCTTTGTTTACGGTTTTGATGATGATCTTGCTTTAAAAAGAGGAAAAGATTCTCATAACAGAAAATTATCACAAGAAGAACTTGATTTAAAAAGAGAATATTTAATTAATACATTTGAGGAGTTTAAATCTAATGAATAGAAATTTGGAAAGAAGAAGAGATTTTATTGGTAGTATTTTATTTGTTATTTTTGTTTTTATTTTAGTTGTTGGAGGTTTTTTTGCAACTAAATATCTAACAAGTGATTCGCAAAAAAAACAAATTCATAAATCTGAACTTAATAAGATAAAAGTAAATTCCGATAAAGATTTTGTTTATTATGATAATGAAGTAACAATATGTGAAGATCCAGATATTGTACATAAAGATATTATAATAAATATTCAAGGAACTGATACTTTAAAAGAATTATTAAAAAAAGAAAACGATGAAATTAGATCTTCAGTTAAAAAAATTAGTGAAAGTGAAGTTGATACTTCAAAAGAAATTCTTTATAAAGATGGAGATATATTTTTTACAAAAGAAAGAAATTATGCTTCATATGAATCTAGTAAATATTTAAGTATAGTTATTACTGATGGTGAATTTAACTGCTATACTGGAAGCCAAATAAAAAGTGTTAAAACATATAATTTTAATTTAGCCAATGGTAAACAATTATCTAATGAAACTATTTTAGGTTTCTATAGTATGAGTATAGATGATGTTAAAAATAAAATTTCCACTAAACTTGCATCAGATCAAGAAGAGTTTGGGGAAAATAGTTTAATTAATGTTGAAGATACACTTAATAGTATTAGTTTAGAAAATGCTGCCATATATTTTAATAAAGCAGGAAAACTTATGATAAGTGTTATTGTAAAAACAAATCAAGAAAGTTATAATGATACTATAGAACTTAATTAAGGAGTGATATATATGGATATAAATGATGTAGAACTTAAAATGATGAAAGCCGTTGATACAATGGATTCAAGACTTTTAAATATTAGAGCTGGTAGAGCAAACCCAGCTATGCTTAATGGAATTCAAGCAGAGTATTATGGAGTGCCAACTCCAATTCAATCTCTTGCAAATATTACTGTTCCAGAAGCAAGACAATTATTTATTAAACCTTTTGATAAATCTGCTTTAAAAGAAATTGAAAGAGCTATTAATGAAGCAAATTTAGGTATTACACCAACTAATAATGGTGAAATGATTATTTTAACTATTCCAGAACTTAATGAAGATAGAAGAAGAGAATATGTTAAACAAGCTAAACAAATTGGTGAAGAAGGAAAAGTAGCTGTTAGAAATGTTAGACAAGATGCTAACAATGATCTTAAAAAGTTAGAACTTCCAGAAGATGAAGAAAAATTATATTTAGAAGATATTCAAGAACTTACAAATAAATATAATAAGATTATAGAAGATAAAATTAAAGAAAAAGAAGAAGAACTAATGCAAGTTTAGTTCTTTTTTTTGTATAGTTTATGTATATTGAAAAATTAAGTAAAATATGATATATTATAGACATATTAGAAATAAGGAGAGTGATTTTATGCCAGTATGGGGATGGATCATAATTGGTGTTGTAGGCTTTATTATTTTATGGGTAGTAGGAGCTTATAACGGACTTGTAAGACTTAGAAATAGGGTTAGAGATCAATGGGCTCAAATCGATGTTCAACTTAAAAGAAGATTCGATTTAATACCTAACTTAGTAGAAACTGTTAAAGGTTATACTAAACATGAAAGTGAAACTTTAGAGAATGTAGTAAAAGCTAGAAATACTTATTTAAGTGCTACTACACCTGAAGGACAAATGGAAGCTAATGGAGAACTTACTCAAGCAATATCTAAATTATTTGCTCTAACTGAAAGTTATCCTGATTTAAAAGCTAATTCTAACTTTATGCAAATGCAAGCTGATTTAAAAGAAACTGAAGAAAAGATTGCATATGCTCGTCAATTCTATAATGACACTGTACTTCAATACAATAATAAAGTTGAAGTTGTTCCAACAAACATTATTGCAGGTTTATTTGGATTCAAGAAGGAAGCTTTCTTCCAAGCTACTGAAGCTGAAAGACAAAACGTTGAAGTTAAATTTTAAGCTTACTTAAAAGTAAGCTTTTTTTTAAAGAAGGAGGATATATTATGAAACGTATTTTATTTGCGATTCTTTCTTTTTTTATTTTGCCTCTAGCAGTTTATGCTGGAAGAGCAGTTAATAATGTTAATTTTGATATTAAGCAAGATTATTTTAATGTTCATATTCTAGATAATGGTGATGTTAAAGTTCAAGAGTTAATTCGTTATAGTGGATCACTTAATGGAGTATATTTAAATCTTGCATTTGGTAATACATTTACAAGCTATAGTGATACTGATTATGCAAATAATGCTATTTATAATTTTGATGGTTATAAAGATGTTAAAATATCAGCAAAAAAACTAAGTAAAATATCATTTGATACATTTAATAATCTTGATGGTTTTAAAGAATTTGAAGAAACAGATTATGCAACTTCTGGTGATGAGTTTGTATATACTTTAGATTCAAGTTTGGATGAAGATAGTTATAAAATTTTTTATCTTGTTCATAGTGATTCAGTAGTATTTTTATATGAATATACACTAGATAAACCAGTAGTTATTCATGATGATGTTGCTGAACTTTACTGGCAGATATTTGATACTGATCCAGTAAGACAAAATCAAACTGATGTTTCTGTTAGAGTTTATTTACCAGAACCTGATAATGAAGATGTATTTAGAATTTGGACTCATGATATTTTATCAAGTACCATACAATATCTTGAACAAAATGGTGAATTAATTGGTTTTGAAGTTCATGCTGATAAAATAACACCAGATGATCTATTTGATATCAGAACAACATTTAGTAAGAATTCAATTAAAGATAAATCTGGATTAGACCATTTTTATGGAGAAGGACTTAAAAATATATTAGAAGTTGAAAAGGAAAGAGCATATCTTGCTAATGAGGAAAGAGCTCATTTAAAAAGAATATATAATATATATAAAACCATTTCTTATGTTCTTTTAATTACATGTCCTATTTTATTTATAATAATATATTTTCTATATGCCATGAAACCAAAAACTAATTTCTACGCAAAATATTATAGAGAATTTATTGATGATTATAATGTTGAAGTAATTGATTATTTATATCATAAAAGTTTAACACCTAATGCTTTTTCAGCGGCTATTATGAATTTAGTATACCTTAAAAAGATTGAAGTTGAAGAACTTCATGATGGAAAAAATAATGGTAAAAAGAAGGAGTATAAGTTTAAACTTCTATCTAGGGATGATTTAGATGAATCAAATTTATATTTAGTAGAGTTCTTATTTGATAGGGTTGGTAAAGATGATGAAGTAACTACTAAAGATATTAAGAATTACGCAGCATCAACTAAGACAGGTTCTAAATTTAATACATCTTATACAAAGTGGAATAATAAGGTAAAAGGTATAGGTGCTAAACAAAACTTCTTTAAGAGCAAAGCAGGAGCTTATCTTGCAGCTGTAATATATTTCTTTATATCTCTTATAATTATGTCTACTGGTTCATCAAGAGGTGTGGATTTATTTACAATTTACTTACCATTTATATTATCAATTGCACTATTTATCTATGTATGCACTATTAAAGCATATAATGAAAAAGGTGCACTACATGTTAAAAAATGGAATGCATTTAAGAACTTTTTAAATGATTTTGGAACATTTGAAGTTAAAGAATTACCTGAAATCAAGCTTTGGGAAAGATATTTAGTTTATGCAACTATGTTTGGACTTGCTGATAAAGTTCAAAAAGTTATGAATGTAAAAATAAAAGAAGTATCTGAACTTGATAGTACGTATACAAATACAACATTTACACATTTATATATGTATGACTCTTTAAGACATACTGTAAATAGAGCTGTAAGTGATGGTAGAAGACAGTATGCTGCATCAAGAGCTAATGCTTATTCATCACATTCTTCTGGAGGAGGCTTCGGTGGAGGCGGATCCTTTGGCGGAGGCTTCGGTGGTGGAGGCGGAGGCCGTGGAGGTTTCTAGTTATAAATAAAAGGTATGAATAATACCTTTTTTTCTTGCATTATATTTAGTTTTGTATATAATAAGTGTCATAATTTTAATTTTAAGTGAGGTTTTAATTATGAATAATGATGTTTTTAAAAAGCTTTTTTATGCTTACAATATAGATGAAACTGATAAGAAAAAATATTCAGCTATTTTAAGTAATGTAAATTTAGCTCCACTTGGAAAACAAGTTAAAAAGAATGTATCTAATGGAACTATTACAGTAAGTGTACCTGCAATGGCTTATAGATATAATGGGCTTGATTCTAATCCTTATAATACGACATTAAATTTTCTTATTAGACATAATAATGATAATAATAATTACAATATAGAGTCATTATTTTTTAATATTGATGAAAATTTTTATAGTGTACATGATTTAGAGTATATTGAAGATATTAATGAAGATAATAATTGGTCAGTTGATTTTCAATATGATTTATATGACAGAAATTCTTATTTCTACGCTATATATCAAGGAAAAACACTTGATGTAACACCACAAACTTTTATTGATAATAATATTAAACCTAATGTAAGTTTAAGTGCTAGTTTTTCACAAACATATATTTATAATATTATAGATGTATGTGTTAGAAGTCTTGATAAACATAAAACATTTAATGGTCATGATGTTTATCCAAGTAGAACAAAATAATTAAAGGTATTTATATACCTTTTTTTATATGTTAAAATAAATATATAAAGTGGTGATATGAGTTGAAAACTAAGAGAATAAAAACAAAAAAAGAAAAAATACTTTTAATGCTAGATATATTAGTTGTAGCTATTTGTATATTTAGATGCTTAAAAAACTATAGTTTTTTTAAAGAAGGATTTCAAGCTTTTAAAGCAATAGGAAATAGTTCTTTTATATCTATATTATTATTTCTTTATTTAATATGGTTATTTATTTTATATATTATTGTTAAAAACTTCTTAATACTTGCTATTTATTTAGCTTACAGAATACCTAAAAAAAGAATATTAAAACATAATACTAAATATGAAGTAATAGATAATATAGATTATTTTAGAGATAGATTTAATAATATTACACCTTCTGAAATTAGTTTATTAACTGATTTAGAAATCGAAACAAAAAAGGATTTAGCTGCATCTATTTTAAATTTATATAATAAAAAATTAATATCATTTGATAATAAAAAGAAGATGATTATTAGAAAAGATGCAAATACTGATAATTTAAAAGAAAGTGACAAACTTTTATATAGTTTACTTCTAAATAATAATTTAAATGCTGTAAGTGTTAAAGAATGGAAAAATATTTCAGAAAAAGAAGCTGTAGAAGACGGATTTATTAAAGAAAAAGGTCGAAAGAAATGGTATGGTTTTACTGATTCTATAACAACAGTTATGAAATGGGTTGGTGTTTTATTTTTATCAGGAATAATAGGTGGTGGATATCTAGTTACACCTGTTGGTCAAAAATTAATGGATAAAATGAATACATATGAAGAACTAACGAAAGATATTAAAGATCAAGATGTTATTGTTGATATGATAAAAACTGATAAAGATTTTAGAAAATTAACATATGATATATATGTTGAATCAATTCCAGTATGTATTGTTGGTACATTTGCTGTTATTGCATTATTTGCTTTATTTTCTATGCCTTTTTATTTAAGAGCAAGAAAAATTACTTATTTCTTAGTTGATGCCAATGATAAATATGAAAGAACTAGTGAAGGTAAAGTATTAGTAGAGCAAATAGTTGGAATGAAAAACTTTATTCATGATTTTAGTAATTTATCTAAAAGTCAGAAAGATGAAGTTATTTTATGGAATGATTTTTTAGTATATGCTGTTTTACTTGAAGAAAATGATAAGATAATTAAAGATATATTTAATTATAAAAAAGTTGATACAGAAGTACTAAAACTTGTTGATAGTAATATTAATATAAAAAATATATAAGTAAAAGGTATTTTTAATACCTTTTTTTATATGGTATAATTATTTTTAGGAGGCATAAATATGGAGATTAAGTTTAATGGCATAGATGTTAATATTGTTATTGAAAAAAAACGTAATCGAAACATGTATTTTCGCTTTAAAGACGTAAATACACTTTATGTTACTTGTCCATATTTAACCTCAGATAAAACAATAATTAAATTTATTGAAGAAAATTATAATTCTCTATCTAAAATGCATAAAAAAACAATTAAAAATGAAGAATCCGATGAGTATTTTTGTTTTAAAGGTAAAAGATATATAAGAGTCTTTGATGAATCTTATAAAGGAGTATCTTTTGATGATGATTTTGTTTATGCTAAAGATGAAAAATCTTTAAATTCTTATATAAAAAAATATATAAAAGAATATTTCACTAATGAAGTTGATTTAATTAAACCCATGTTTCAAGGTATTCCAGAGTTTGCTTTAAGAATTAGATTTATGAAAACCAGATGGGGCGTGTGTAATAGAACTAATAAAATCGTAACTCTTAATAGTGAACTTATTAAAAGAACAAGAGAAGAACTTGATTATGTTATAGTTCATGAACTATGTCACTTTTATGAAGGAAATCATAGTGCTAAATTCTGGGAACATGTATCAAGGTATATTCCTAATTATAAGGAACTTAGAAAAACAATGAAGGAGGCAATATAATGGTAATTACATCAGTAAATAATGATTATATTAAAGAAGTTAATAAACTTCATCAAAAAAAGTATCGTGATGAATCGAAAACATTTATTGTTGAAGGTGATCATTTAATTGGTGAAGCTTATAAAAGCGGTTATTTAAAAGAAATAATTACTTTAGAAAACAATTTAGTAAAATATGATGATATTAAAACAGTGTATGTAACTAAAGAAGTTATGGATAAGATATCTGAGCAAGTATCAAGTACTAATATTATTGGTATATGTAATTATATTGAAAATAAAGATGTAAATAATAATGTAATTATGTTAGATAGTCTTCAAGATCCAGGTAACTTAGGAACTATTATAAGAAGTGCTGTTGCATTTAATTATAATGTTGTTTTAGGTGATAATTCGGTAGATATTTATAATAGTAAAGTACTTAGATCTACTGAAGGTATGATATTTAATGTTAATTTTATAAAATCTAATTTATTAGATTTTATTAATGAACATAATGATTATAAATACTATATTGCTGATATGAATAGAGGTATTAATGTTAAAAAAATAAATAATATACCTAAACACGGAATTATTGTAGGTAATGAAGGTAATGGAATATCTAATGAAATAAGAAATATGGATTTAGATTATGTTCACATAGGGCAAAATAATAAATGTGAAAGTTTAAATGTAGGGGTTGCTGCAAGTATTATTATGCATGAATTAGGTGATATTAATGAATAAGCTTTATGTTGGTAGAGTTGTTGGAACTCATGGTATAAAAGGAGAAATAAAAATTTCTTCTGATATAGAAGTGCAAGATAAAGTATTTAAAGAAGGTAATATATTATATTTTGATGATTTAAATAATTCTTATGAAATCGAATCTGTTCGATTTCATAAAAAGAATTATTTAGTTTTACTTAAAGGTTTTAATAATATTAATGATGTTTTATTCTTGCTTAAGAAGAAAGTATATATTGATAGAGATGCAGTTTTAAGTAGTGATGAATATGTATATGATGATCTAATTGGTTTTGAAATTGTATGTGATGATAAAGTTTATGGAACTATTTCTGATTATGAAGTAAATAATTCATATGCAACCTTCTTTGTTGAAGGAGAATCTAATTTTTATCTTCCTAACGTTTCAGAATACGTTATAAATATTGATTTAAAAAACAAAAAAGTTTATACTAAAAACGTAGGGGATTTGATATTATGAAAATTGACGTTTTAACACTTTTTCCTGAATCTATTGAAGGATTTATTAATGAATCAATTATTAAAAGAGCAATATCATCTGGAAAAGTTGAAATAAATTTAATTAATTTTCGTGATTATTCACCACTTAATAATAAGCAAGTCGATGATACTCCTTATGGTGGTGGAGCTGGTATGGTACTTAGATGTGAACCAATTTTTAATTGTTTAGATGAAATTAAAACACCTGATTCATATGTTATAATGCTAACTCCAGAAGGAAATACTTATAATCAAAAAATAGCCAAATCCTTATCTTTAAAAAAACATATAATACTTCTTTGTGGACACTATGAAGGTTTTGATGAAAGAATTAAAACGCTAGTTGATGAGGAAATATCTATCGGTGATTATATTTTAACTGGAGGAGAAATCGCGGCTAGTGCTATTATAGATTCTGTTGTAAGACTTATTGATGGTGTTATTACAAAGGATAGTTTGGAATCTGAAAGTTTTAATGATAATCTTTTAGATTATCCAACTTATACTAAACCTAGTGAATATCGAGGTTTAAAGGTTCCTGATGTTTTAATAAGTGGTAATCATGAACTTATTAATAAGTGGAGAGAAGAACAAAAAAAAGAAAAAACAAAAAATAAAAGACCTGATCTATTAAAATAGAGGTGAATATCATGAATTATAAAATATATCGTAATAAAAAGAGATTTAATGCTGTTGTAACTTATGCAAAACAAAAGCCATATATATTTAATCCTGCATATAGACGAAGCAACGATATAATAGATATTAATAAATTTGTTTTATATAATCCTAAAATGATTGATGGTATTTTAGAACAAAAGTATATTAGAAAATATAGAAATCTTTTAAAAATGGTATATTTATTATTTAATGATGCCTTTCCTGGGGATACAGGATATCCTGCTGTGCTTGATGAATCAAGTAAACTTAGAGCTACTTTAATAGATAAATATAATAAGTATTTAAGTTTAACTAAACAAAAGAAATTTTTAAAACAACTTGATTATATTGATTCTGAAGTTAAAAAGAAATATATAGAACAAAGATTGTTTAAAGAACAATTTATGAATATGGACTTTAGAGGAATTAATAGATAAAAAACATCATCATTTGATGATGTTTTTCATTTATAAATAAGTACTTGTACTTTATATTTACTTATGTTATAATCTTTTTGACCCAAAAAATGTAATCCGCCTATCAATTAATTAAGTATGATAATGATTGCAGGTTAATATATATTTATAGAAAGGATATTTTTATGGCTAATTTAGTTGATAGAATCAATGAAAAGCACATTAAAAAAGACGTTCCTAAGTTTCAAGTTGGTGACACAGTTCGTGTTGATGTATGGGTTAAAGAAGGAAAGAAAGAAAGAATTCAATCATTTGAAGGCCTAGTAATAGGAAAGAAAAATGGTGGAGTATCTGAAACATTTACTGTTAGAAAGAAATCTAGTGGTGTTGGTGTTGAAAGAATCTTCCCTGTTAATGCACCTACAATCGATAAAATTACTGTTATTAAAAAAGGTAGCGTACGTCGTGCTAAGTTAAACTTTATTAAGAAAATGACTAAAGAATATAAAGTTAAAGAAAGAAATTAAGGTTTAACCTTAATTTTTTTACTTAAAAGGAGATTTGATTATTGTGAAAAAGTTTCTAAAAGATATTTACCCTTATTTAATAATTGTTGCTGTTGTTGTATTAATTAGAACGTTTTTATTTACACCAATTAGAGTTAGTGGTCCATCAATGAATCCTAATTTAAAAAATGGTGACATTATGATTTTAAATAAAACAGCAAAGATTGATAGATTTGATATTGTTGTTATCAAAAGTAAAGATGTTGATGATGTTTTAATTAAAAGAGTAATTGCACTTCCTGGTGAAACTTTTGAAGTAAAAGATGGTGATATCTATATTAATGATAAAAAGATTAATGATAAATATGGATATGGTGAAACAGCTGATTTTGTTAAACTAAAGGTACCGCAAGGTGAATACTTTGTAATGGGTGATAATAGATCAATATCTGCTGATAGTAGAATGTTTGGTACATTTAAGAAGAAAGATATTAAAGGAACTACAAGTTTTATACTATTTCCTTTTAAAAGATTTGGTAAGGTAAAGTAGATATCATAGATGTCTACTTTTTTACTTTGTGATATAATTATCAGGATGATTATATTGAAAGGGTGTTAATATATGCTTACAGTAAAGAATATTAAAAAGAAATTCATTAAGCTTGAAAAGAATAACAAAAAGATCGAGATTTATGCAAATAACGGAATAAGTTTTACTGCAAATGAAGGAATGATTCTTGGTGTTTTAGGACCTAACGGGGCCGGTAAAACAACGTTACTTAGAATTGTTGCGGGAATTATTGAACCAACTGAAGGTACTGTTGATTATGATTCATTAATTTTTAAAGATAATGAGATCGAAATTAAAAGAAATTTGGCGTATTTATCGGGAAATACTAAAATATATAACACAGTATCTGCATATGAACTTCTGAAAATGTGTGCTGAAGTTTATGGAGTACAAAAGACTCAAATTAAAAAGAGAATAGAGGAAATATCTAAAAAGTTGGAAATGGATTCGTTTTTATATAATAGAATATCATCTTTATCTACTGGTCAAACACAAAGAGTTAATATAGCAAGATGCTTAATTCATGATCCTAAATATTATATTTTAGATGAAGCTACTAGTGGTCTTGATATCATATCTAGTCAAATAATACTTGATTTTATTAAAGAAGAGAAAAAAAGAGGAAAAACCATTCTTTATTCAACACACTATATGGAAGAAGCTGAAAATATATGTGATTATGTTTTAATGATTAATAAAGGCGTTTTGGTAAAAGAAGGCACACCAGATAGAATTAAAAAAGATACTAAAACTACCAATTTAAGGGACGCTTTCTTTAGTATAATTGGAGGTGTTAAGAATGAATAGTTTATTAATTATTTTAAAAAAAGAATTAAAAGATGTTTTTCGAGATAAAAAGTCTTTATCTATGATGCTTATTATTCCTTTTATGATACCTTTAATAATCATTGGAATGTCAGCTCTATTTAATATGGAAGCTAATAAAGATATTAAAACTTATAATAAGATTGGTTTTTGTTATGAGTTAAGCGAAGCGGAATTAAATATTGCTAAGGAACTAAATATTGAGGTTATATATAAAGATGAAAATGAACTAAAAAAAGATTACGAAGATGGTTTGATTAATTTGTACGTTACTAAAATTGCTGATACATATATACTTAATGGAACCACAGGAGAAAACACTACTTTTGCTGTTGATTTAGTTAACAATTATTTTCATAAATATAAAGAATATTTACAAGTTAAATATTTAAATGAAAATAATATTAATGCAAATAAATTAATAAATATTATTAATGTTGAAGAAAATATAAAAGAAAAAGATAATTATTTTCAAAACTATATTTTTACGTATGGATTCTTATTTATTATAATGGCAATAACTGTTTCTTCTACATATCCTGCAACAGATGCAACAGCTGGTGAAAAAGAAAGAGGCACGTTGGAAACTTTAATTACTTTTCCTATTAAAAGTAAGGATATTATATTAGGTAAATTTTTAAGTGTATTTATTTCTAACTTTATTACTGGCATATTAAGTTTAATTTTTTATTATTTTTCATTAATACTATCAGGTAATATGTTTAAAATATACGAGGGAATTAATTTAGTTCTTCCGTTTAAAACATTTATGTTTATTTTTAGTGTAATAACTTTATACTCACTTCTTATTGCTGGTGTATGCATAGCTGTTGCAAGTAAATGTAAGACATTTAAAGAAGCACAAAGTGCTTTAACTCCGTTTACTTTCTTGTCTTTATTTCCTGGAATGCTTGCATTTATGATAAGCTTAAAATCTTCATTATTACTTTCTTTTGTTCCTTGTTTGAACTTTGTTTTATTATTCCAAGATTTAATGAACGGAAGCTTAAATATCTTATATTTAATTGTTATGTTTATATCAACAATTGTGATAATAGCTGTTTTACTTGGTGTAATTATAAAGCAGTATAAGTCAGAAAAAATTATTATTTAATTATAATTAAAGTAAAGTATTTAACTTTACTTTTTTTATGTTATAATTTGTTTATAAAGTAGTAAGGGTAGTAGTATAAATGAAAAAGAAGTATGTTTTAATTTCATTAATTAGTATTATATTAATATTAATTAGTATATCTATTTTTTACATTGTACGAATTAATAAGGTTAAACCAACATTTGCTAGTTTAAATAAAGATTCTTCTGGCAAAGTTGATTTAGTTGTAAAACAAGATGTTTTATCACCCTATATTGATGAAGATGTTACTTTAAAACTTGGTGATAAAACTATTGATAAATCAAAATATAAAGTTACTAAAACTGGTATAGTTGATACATCTACTTTAGGAACTTATGAAATCGAATATATAATTAAGTATTCTTATAGAACTATTAAAGTTAAAAAGACTATTGAAGTTGTTGATCAAACAGCTCCTGAACTTACTATTAATGTTGATGAAGTAGATAGAGATTTTTGTTCTAAAAAAATTAAACAAAATATCGTATATAGTGCTATTGATAATTATGATGGAGATATTACTTCTAATGTTACAGTTGAAGAAGGAGAAGATAAATTAATATATTCTATAACTGATTCAAGTGGTAATACTTCAACTAAAGAAGTAAACATTAATTATGGTAAGAAACCAGGAAATAAATTTTATATAAATGGTGCTAATCCAATGCATGTTATTATTAATACTGAGTATCAAGAAAAAGGTGCAAGTTATACTGATGGATGTGGAAAAAATATTGGTAAAGAAATAATTACTTCAGGAACAGTAGATACAACTGTTGAAGGAACATATTATATTAATTATGATGTAGAAGGTGAAGCAACAATTACTAGAAAAGTAATTGTTGAACATTACGCACCTAAAACAATATATTTAACATTTGATGATGGACCTGGAGCAAATACAGTTAAGGTATTAAATGCTTTAGATAAGTATAATGTTAAAGCAACATTCTTTGTTACAAATCAATTTCCTCGATATCAATATTTAATTGCTGAGGAATATAATAAGGGTCATAAAATAGGAGTTCATACTTTAACTCATAAGTGGAGTGTTTATGATAGTTTAGATGCTTATTTAGATGATTTTAACCAAATGAATGAAATAGTTAAAAACCAAACTGGGTCTTATACTAATATATTTAGATTTCCTGGTGGATCTGGTAATACTGTAAGTAGAAGTCATAAAACTGGTGTAGTTACAGAAATAGCTAATGAAATGACTAATAGAGGTTATATTTATTTTGACTGGAATTTAAGTAGTGGTGATGCTGATGGTAAGGGAGCATCTACTGATAAAATTATAAGTAATGTAGTTAACAGAGTAGATAAGTGCTCTGCTCACTGTGTTATATTATTTCATGATTATAAACCAACTACAGCAAATGCGATAGAACCAATACTTGCAGAACTTACTAAAAGAGGTTACAATTTTGCGACACTAAATGAAAATAGTCCAACAGTACATGCAAAGATTTTAAATTAAAAAGATATTAGATAGTATCTAATATCTTTTTCTATTGTAAACTTTATTTTTTATTCTATTGAGATTTTTTTTATTTTGTACTAGAATATCTAAGGTGCTTTAGTAATATAAAGTTTATTAGTTACATTTTAAAATTATTATGTATAAAATAATTAAAGGTGAAGGAGATAAATAGTATGAGAAAAATAACTGATTTGATTGTTAAATTTAGATATGCTTTTTTAATAATTTTTATTTTACTTGCTGGTCTTTGCTTATATTTACAAACTAAAGTAAATATTAATGATGATATTATGAAATATTTACCTAAAAGTAGTGAAACAAAAATTGGTAATGACATAATGAATAAAGAATTTGATAAATTAAGTACATCAAATTTAGATGTTATGTTTAAAGGTTTAACTAAAAAGGAAAAGGTAAAAACTTTTGAAAGATTATCTAAAGTAAAGGGTGTATCTTCTGTTAGATATGATAATACTAATGAATATAATATTGGTGATTATACTTTATATAAATTATCAGTAGATGATTATAGTGATTCTAAACTTGCTAAAAATGTATATGAGAGAGTTAAAGATAACTTTAAAGTTGATGCTATGAGTGGATCTATTTATGATGAAAATAAACCACTTTTACAACTTTGGATTGTTTTCTTAGCAATAAGCTGTGCGTTAGTAATACTTATTATATTAAGCGATTCTTGGTTTGAGCCATTCTTATTTTTAATAACTATAGGTATAGCTGTATTTATTAATAAAGGTACTAACATAATGTTTAGTAGTGTATCATCTATTACTAATGCAATAGTTGCAGTATTACAACTAGCACTTTCAATGGATTATTCAATCATGCTATCTAATAGATTTAAACAAGAAAAAGAAAAAAATAGTAATAAAATAGAAGCTATGAAAGAAGCACTTTACCAATCATTTAAAGCTATATCTAGTAGTTCATTTACAACTATTGTTGGATTACTAGCTTTAGTATTTATGAGCTTTACTATTGGTAAAGATCTAGGATTTATTTTGGCAAAAGGAGTTTTATTAAGTTTAATAAGTATTTTCTTTTGTTTACCTGCATTACTATTATTTTTCGATACATTCTTAAAAACAACAAAGAAAAAATCATTTAAGTTTAAATTTAATAAAAAACTAAGTAAATTTAGTTATAAAAATAAACATGCTTTAACATTTACTATAATAGGTTTATTTTTATTAGCATTCTTATTAAAGGGTAGCGTTCAAATCCTTTATACTGATATTCAGCAAGATAAAGTGGGTCAGGTATTTGGTTCTAATAACCAAATTGCTATAGTATATGAAAATAGTTATAGTGATAAAGTTAATAATTATTTACCAAGTTTAATGGATGATGAAAATGTATCTGCAATTCTTTCTTATGATATGCTTTTGGAAAGAAAATTATCTGCTGATGAATTAACAGCTCTTGCATCTAATTTTTCATCAAGTATAGATATTGATGAGAGTTTAGTAAAACTTGTTTATTATATGAGATTTGATGGACAGATTCATGATGATTTATCTATTAGTGATCTTCTTAAAACGATTAATAGTAATGATTATTTAAGTAGTTATGTTAAAAATAATTATAGTGTAGATTTATCGGAGATTATTAATAGTTTAGATGGCGTATCTTTAAATGATAAACTTGATGTTAAAACATTATCTAAACTTTTAAATGTAGATGAAAAAGAATTAAATTTATTATATTTATTTTATAATGCAAATGTAAATTATAATAATGAATGGTCATTAACCGCAGAAGAAATATTCGCGTTTATTAAAGATACTGTTGCAGAAAATGATTATTTAATGAACTTTATTCCAAATGAGAAAAGATTAAGTTTACTTGTTAGTTTTAATAAAGTATCTAATATAAAAAATATCTTTGTTTCTGATAAATATAGTAGAGCCGTTTTAAATACTACTTATAAACAGGAAGGAAAAGAAACATATGAATTTGTTAAAGATATTAATAAGAAGTTAGGTAAAGAAAAAGGTATTTATATTGTAGGTGTTTCACCAATGGCATATGAGATAAATAAAACTTTTAACTCTGAACTTAATAAGATTACTTTAATAACAATTATTTTTATCTTCATTGTAGTTGCATTTACATTTAAAGATTTAATAATTCCATTTGTTTTAGTTTTAATGATTCAGTGCGCTGTATATATTACAATGAGTTATATATCAATTACTGGTGGAAGTGTATACTTTATAGCAATATTAATTGTTCAAGCTATTTTAATGGGAGCAACAATTGATTATGCAATTGTATTTACATCTTATTATAGAGAAGGAAGACTAACTAAAAATGTTAAAGATTCAATTCTTTATGCATATAATGGTTCTATTAGAACAATCGTTAGTTCAGCATCTATATTAATAATTGTTACTTTAATTGTTTCTAATTTTGCAACTGCCATAGCCGCTAAAATATGTGAAACAGTTTCTCAAGGAACATTCTGTGCATTATTATTAGTTTTATTAATTCTACCAGGTGTTTTAGCTACATGTGATAAATTAATATGTAGGGGAGAAAAATATAATAATATTGATAAAAAATAATAGGATTCAAATGTATATTTGAACCTTTTTTTGTGTTATAATTTCATTAGGTGTTATATATGAGTTTAGAACAATTATATGAGATTTTATTGTCTGATAATCCTAGTAAATTAATTAAAAAACATGAAGATAAAATATTTGATATGATTCCTGAATTAAAAGCTTGTAAAGGTTTTAATCAAAATAATATTTGGCATGTGTATGATGTTTATGAACATATTCTTCATGTTATAGATAAAGTAGATAAAGATTTACCCCTTAGACTGAGCGCACTTTTTCATGATGTTGCTAAACCCAGTGTGTATACCGAAGATTCTGATGGATTTGGGCATTTTCCTTTTCACTGGGTTGAATCAGTTAAAATATTTGATAGATTTGTAAATAAATATAATGTAGATTCAACTCTTGCAGAGCAAACGAGAAAACTCATATTTTTTCATGATGCAAATAAGGAAAAACTTAATAGAGTTTTAGATGTTTTTGATAGTGAATCTATTAAAAAATTATTTAATTTAAAAAGATCTGACTTACTTGCACAAAATCCAAAGTTTCATTATATGATTGATACTTATGATGATTTTGAAAAAGAAGCTTTAGATAAAATTAGAAAAAGATAATTATTAATAATTTATATAGAGGTGAGATATATGGAAAATAAAGAATATAAATATGATGCATTTATTAGTTACAGACACTGTGAACGAGATAAATTTGTTGCCGAGAATTTGCATAGAATTTTAGAAAGTTATGATTTACCAAAAGGTATTAAAACTAAACTTGGAGTAGAAGGAAAAGCTTTTAAAAGAATATTTAGAGATCAAGAAGAATTACCACTTTCAAGTAATTTAGAAGATCCTATTATTGATGCTTTAAATCAATCTAAATATTTAATTGTTATATGCTCACCTAGACTTAAAGATTCTTTATGGTGTAAAAAAGAAATTCAAACCTTTAAAAAAATTAGGGGAAGAAAAAATATTTTATGTGTTTTAGTTGAAGGGGAACCATCTGAATCTTTCCCTGAAGAAGTTTTGTATGATGAAAAAGAAGTTAAACAAAAAAATGGTAAAGTTAAAAAAGAAAAGATTCTTGTTGAACCTTTAGCAGCTGATGTAAGGGGTAATTCAAAGTCTGAAGTTTTAAAAAGAATAAAAGAAGAAAAATTAAGACTTGTTGCATCCATGTTTAATATTGATTATGATGATCTAAGACAAAGACATAAGTTAAGAAAACAAAAAAGGATTATAGCTTTATCATCTGCTATTGCATGCTTTTGTCTTTTATTTGCTTTATATACATCTGTAATGTTTCTTAAAATAAATAAACAAAAAAATACATTAAGAGAGCATCAAGCTTTATCTTTATCAGCTAAAGCACTTGATTATTTAAGTATTGATGATAGATATGATGCTATCGAATCTTCTTATCAAGCTTTAACTAAATTTGATGGTGTAAAAATGCCTTATACTTCTGATGCTGAGTATGCTCTTGTTGAAAGTCTTGGTTTATATGATGTTGGTTCATCATATAAATCAATATCAGAAATTAAAACTAAAGGTGTTGCTGATTATATAAAATCAACATCAGATAAAAAATATGACGCTCTTTATGATGAATCTGGAGAGTTAACTTTATTTGACACTGCAACTATGAAAGTTATAAAGATATTTAAAGTAAGTGATAAATCATTTAATGAAGAATCATTTTCATTTATAGGAAATGAAAAATTAGTTTATATAAATGATAAAAATAACCTTAATATTGTTAATGTAGAAAATGGAAAATTAATTAAAGAAATTAAAAAAGATGATAGATATTTTAATTCTGTTTTAGGTGAATCAACTGGAAAATATCTAGCTTATGATACAAATAAAAATTTTTATTTATATGATTTAGAAAATGATAAGTTAATTACTCAATTATCTACTGATAACAAGTTTATGAAAGAATTATATTTTTCAAGTGATAGTAGTTATGTTTTTACTTCTTCGATAAAAGAAAGTCCTAGTATTAGTGAAGAAGATTATATAACAGTTCATACTATTAATATTAAAACTGGTAAAGAAGTTAGTTCTATTACTTTTGCTGCTGGTTATTTATCAGGTATAGTTACTAAAGAAAATAATGCTTATGTTCTTCTTAATGAAGCAATAGGTACTAAATTTAATATGATAGTTGCTTCTTATAACTATACTGATGGTAAGAGTAACTGGACGAAAACATTTGATAATAATTGGGGTACATTTATTGTTCCATCTTATGATGAAAAAATAGATCATATTGCTGTTGTTAATCATGATGCTTTTAAATTAATTAGTTCAAAAGATGGAGATGTTGTTCAGTCAACTACTGCAGCTAAAGAAATTATTGATATATATACATCAGCAGGCAAGGAAATCTATACATTATTCTTAGCTAATGGTGATGTTAACTTTTATAATGCTGATGCAAAAGATAATATTAATTTACTTGGTAAGTTTGAATTTAATTTAGATAGATATTCTAAAGTTGCTTTAGCATCACATGGATTCTTATTAATACCGGAAAACTCTAATAGAGTGATTCTTTATGAAGAAAAATTTAATAAAGATATTAAAAAAGAAAATATTAAAGTTGATTATGTAAATGATGATTCAATAAATATAACTAAATTTGAAGAAGTTATAAATAAATATAGTATTAAAAATAAAAGTTTAGTTGAAAAGATTTTTTATGATGATAAAAAAGAAGTTATGTTTGTTAATTATACTAATAAGGATATTTCTGTATATGATGTAAAAACTAAAAAGCTTTTAAAAACTATTGAAAATGTTGATACAGTTTATCATTATTTTGGTAAAGATAAATTAGGTAGAACCTATCTTGGAGATATGTCTGATGCATATATATTTGATAAAGACTATAATAAAGTTGGTCATATTAAAAGTCTTGTAAAACTTGATAAAGATAAAGTATATATTTTATACAATAGTGAATATTATTCTTTAAAAGTTTATGATTTAGAAGATATATTAAAAGAAGCTAAAAATTATTTAAATAAAAAATAATTAATGAGGTGATATATATATGTTTACTCCTGAGCTTGAAACAGAAAGATTAATTCTAAGAAGATTTAATAGTTCAGATATTAATTTATTTCATGAATTAATATCTGATAAAAAAGTCAATGAATTTAATTATTATCCCGATACATCTATAGAGTATGCATCTAAATATATAAATAACATTATCAATAATATTGATAATAATCCATATGAATCATGGGTAATTGAAATAAAGGATACACATATTCCAATTGGAAAGATAAATGTTAATAACATTTATTCTAGATTTAATTACTGTAATGTTGGTTATACTCTTAAGTATGATTACTGGGGTAATGGATATGCTGCCGAAGCTTTAGCTAAAGTAACTGATCACCTATTAAATGATGTAAAATATCATTTGGTGGAGTGTTCTATTGATGATAGGAATGTAAGATCTATAAGAGTAGTTGAAAAAGCTGGTTTTATAAAAGATGGATATATTAATGGTAGAAGACCTAATGGTGATGGAACATATTCTGGTATATCATATTATAGTAAATCTTTATAATAATATAATAATAGTCAAAGTATTGAGAATGGAGAATATAATATGGAATATTTAGTTGAAAGCCATATGGGTGGACATTATATAAGTAATTGTGATCCAGAAATTATTGAGGCAATTTGTGATCAGTGTGGTGATTTTGATCGTATTATTTTATCATGGGAAAATGGAGAAATGTTAGATACATTGTTAGAATACTTTTCTTATATAAAAAGGTCAGTTGAACAATTGGAAAAGGATAAAAACGAATTAGATTTAATGAAAGAAGAATTAATTGATAGTTTAACATGGTCTTATGATGAGGATAGATACTTAATATGTGAATTATCAGAAGATGGTATAATTAGTCCTGATGAGAAGAAGACATTATTAAAACAAATCACTTGTTCTCAAAAGAGACAATTTGAAACACTAAAAAGTATATATTATCCAAATGGATATGTAAGGGTAAAGAAGTTTAATAATAAAAACAAAAGGAATTGCTCCAAATAAATGTAAATAAAACTAATATAAACTGGTTGGTAATAATTTAGTTAAAACTGTGTAAACAAGAGGTAATTTATATGAACTTAAATGAAATATTATTATCAGATAATGTAGTTGAATCCATTAATGAAAATATTGACTACTTATTACAAATAATTCCAGAAATTAAAAATATGATTGGGTTTGAACATAAACATCCACATCATCACTTAGATGTTTGGAATCACACTTTATTAGCATTAAGTTTATCTGAAAATGATTTTGATGTAAGGTTGTGTTTATTACTTCATGATATAGGTAAACCTTTTTCATATCAAGATGAAGATGTGAGACATTTTAGAAATCATGCGGTAGTATCTGCTAATATGTCAAAGATAATATTAAAAAGGTTAGGATTTGATGATGACTATATAAAATATGTTTGTTATCTAATTGAACACCATGATACTCAAATTAGTAATGAACAAATCGTAAATGATTATGATTTATGTTTAAAGTTATTAAAAATACAAAAGTGCGATGCATTAGCACATCATCCTGATAAATTAGAAAAAAGAAAGAAATATATTGATGAAATATATAAAGAACTAGTATTAAATAAAGAAGTTGACTCTCATGAATGGAAATAAAACTAATATAAACTGGTTGATATTGATTTAGTCAAAGATTCATTCAAACTCCTATAAGATAAGGAAAACTAAGTGTTTAGTAATTACATTTTTTAATAAATGATATTAAAAAGAACAAAATAACTAAAATAGTTATTTTGTTCTTTTTCTTACGTATTCTTTTTCTAAAGCTTTACTATCTATATTGTAATTGTATATTTTATTTTTTTTGATCTCGTTTTGCAATTTGTTTTCTTCTTTTTTATCGATTGTTTTTTCGTCATCATCTTTTTCTATATTAATATTAGTATTATTCTTTTGCTTTATTTTATCTTTAAGCTGTATAGACAAGCTTGCTACTCCAAGTGATGCCATTGAAGTTGTTAATAATATACTTAAAATAGAATTTAAGGATACATTATTTAAAAGTATGATTGATATTCCTGTTAGGGCTGTAAATAATCTGCTTATTGATAATCCTTGAACAGTTCTTTCTTCTTTATTTTTAGTTTTAGCAAGATTAATTGCACCACCAGTTAAAAGGATGGAATTATAACCTATGATAGTTGTTGCAAATGTCGGAGAAATTTTTTTTGTAATTAATAAACCTATAAGACATAAAAAAATTCCGGTTTTATCAGTTATAGTATCCATTATTCTAAATCTTAATTTATCTTTTTCATTGTTATATTTTCTTGATATTTTTCCATCAAATATATCAGATGTCATTATAACAGTTGTTAGTAATATTTGGCTAAGTAATGTTATTGAAAGCACATTGAATGTGCTTAGGATTATTGGAATGAATGATATTATTCTTGTTGTGAGAAGAGCATATGGTATATTCTTTTTTTTCATAACCATCACCTCATATAGTTGGTTATTATACAATACTATTTAAATTTGTACAATGTTTATTGTATTAACCATGATATCTAAAATCATAAAAAATATGATATAATTAATTAGTGAAGTTTTCTTAAAAAGAAAAGGGAGTGATTCGTATGAATAGTAATGAAAAAGTTGAGCTAGACAAAACCAATATAAACTGGTTGATATTGATTTAGTCAAAGATTTATTCAAACTCCTATAAAATAAGGAAAAAACAAGTATATACTTGTTACACAATTTGATAAAAATATATAAAATAATGATAAAAATAACAAAAAAAGTTTTAAAAATAGCATAGTATTTGATACTTGGTATTGACGGTTAAGCCATTAATATAAGAGGTGAAAATATGAGTGATTTATCTAAAATAATTTTAGGAACAGGTAATTATTATCATGTAAAAAGTGGTAATACTGTATCCGTTACTGGTGATGGTGGTAATGCATGGGGATATTTTGGACCAGCATATAAAAAATTAGCTCCTAAACTAGTTACTTATACACCTTATGCTGAAAAATTAGAAGTATTAGAAGAATTAAAAAAAGATGTCTCTAAATTAAAAGAATATATAGAATTTAGAAAACAAATAGAAGATGAATATATAAAAAGTTATTATAATATAAGACTAAAAGATTTAGATGTTAAAGAGTTACTTTATATATTAAATGAGAAATTTGGTAATGATATAATATTATTGTGTCATGAACCAATAGATGAATTTTGTCATAGAAGATTGATTGCAGATTATATAGAACTTGAAACAGGTATATATATACCAGAAGTAAGTGTAGATGAACAAGGTAATGTTAAAAAACTTGTTCCAATAAGATATAAAAATAGACTAAAAGAAGTAATAAAAAAGTAGGTGATTTACATGAATAACGAAAATAAAACTAATATAAACTGGTATCCAGGACATATGCAAAAAACTAAACGACTAATTGAAGAAATGAAAGATCAAATAGATGTTGTTATAGAGTTAATTGATGCAAGATGCCCATACTCATCTAAAATGAGAGATATAGATAATCTAATTAAAAATAAACCTAGACTTTTGGTTTTAACAAAAAAAGATCTATGTGATATTAATGAAACTAATAAATGGATTAAGTATTATGAAGATGAAGGTTATAATACAGCACTTATTAGTGGTATTAATGATAAGGACTATAAAGTTATTTATGAAAAACTAAGTGATATTACTTCTTCTATTCAAGAAAAAAGAATATCTAAAGGTTTAAAGATAAAAGAAATTAGATGTTTAGTTATAGGTATACCAAATGTAGGTAAATCAACGTTAATTAATAAAATGGTTGGTAGAAAGGTAGCTAATATAGGAAATAGACCTGGAGTTACAACTTCTTTAAACTGGCTTAAAACAAATGCTGGAGTACTACTTTTAGATTCTCCTGGTATTTTATGGCCTAAATTTGATGAAGAAGAAGTAGCTTTAAACTTAGCTGCAATATCATCAATTAGAACAGAAGTAATAGATATTGATTCTGTTGCTGTTCATATATTAAAATTTTTAGAAAAATATTATCCAGATATTCTAGAGTCTAGATATAAAATTACAAACACAGAAGATATCTTAGAAGTATATAATAGTATAGGAAAACAAATAGGAGCATATAAAAATGGTGAAGCTGATTTTGATAGAGTTAGTAATAAAATTATTAATGATATTAAATCAGAAGCTATTAAAGGAGTAACATTTGATAGATGGAGAAAATAGATTTACTAGTTTATGAAAAAAAATTATATAAGAAAAACATCACTTTAATAGCTGGTGTTGATGAAGTAGGAAGAGGACCACTAGTTGGTCCTGTTGTTGCTGCTGCAGTAATACTTCCTAAAAATTATAAGTTAGAAGGTCTAAATGATTCTAAGAAACTATCAGAGAAAAAAAGAGAAGAATTATATCCTATTATAATGAAAGATGCTATAGCTATTGGTATAGGTGAAGTATCAGCAAAGGAAATAGATAAAATTAATATCTATGAAGCATCAAGAAAAGCTATGATGATAGCTATAGATAATTTAAGTGTAAAGCCAGAGTATATATTAGTTGATGCTATGCCACTCTTTACAGATACACCACATGATGCTATAATTCATGGCGATGCTCTTTCTTTATCAATTGCTGCAGCAAGCGTAATTGCTAAAGTTACTAGAGATAAAATGATGATTGAACTAGATAAAAAGTATCCTTTATATGGATTTAAAAATCATAAAGGATATCCAACAAAAGCTCACTTAGAAGCATTAAAAAAGTATGGACCACTTAAAAATTATAGATTTACATATGGCCCAGTTCGTGATTTAATTATAAAAGAAAGTTGTGATTTATGTGAAAAGTAGACTAACTGAATTTATAAAAACTACATGGTTTAGATATATGGCCATTCTTTTTTTAGGCATTTTTTCTGGTGAAATAATTTTTAGATCATGTGCCCATATGCCTGTATTTAGTTATCCTACTTTTAGAGTATTTATATCTACTTTATTTTTAAGTGGTTTATTTGGATACTTACTTTCATTTTGTAATAAAATTGTTGCAAGAGTATTAATAGGTCTTTTAATATTTTTAACTAATTTTTATGCATACTTACAACTTGGATTTAATAATTTTTTAGGTGTATATATGTCTTTTGGTACATCTAGTCAACTTGGAGCTGTAGTTGATTATATTAAAGATTTCTTACATAGCATAAAACTTGTATATTATACAACTTTTATTCCATTTATATTAATTCTTCCTTATTTAATATTATTTGAAAAGAAAATATATAATAATGATAGAAATAATATTGATAAAGAAGGAAAAAAATATAAATTTTATATAAAATCATTATTAATGTTAGGTTCTGTATTAATATTTATATCAGTTTATTATTTAACGCTTACACTTAAATTTATGCAAAATGATTTACAATTAACTAAAAATACTGATTTATTTGTCAATCCATCTGTTCCATCTACAGCAATACAACAATTTGGTACAACTGTATTTGCTTTAGGTGATATAAAGGTAACTTTATTTCCAATGGATGAACAACTTACTTATAACCATAAAAAGAGAAATAATAAGAGTTCTAACTCTGATTCTGATCTAACTAGAAAAATAGATGATACAGCATGGGAAAGTGTTATAGCAAATGAAAAAAATAATACTTATAATACTTTAAATAATTATTTTATTAGTCAAGAAATTACTAATAAAAATGAATATACAGGTATGTTTAAAGGTAAGAATGTTATCTTTATAATGATGGAATCCGTATCTGATATTATGATTAATCCAGATTTATTTCCTAATTTTTATAAAATGTATTCTGAAGGATGGCATTGGGAAAATAACTTTTCTCCAAGAAATGCATGTGCTACAGGTAATAATGAAATGAGTGGAATGCTGTCTTTATATACTATTAATAATAACTGTACAGCTAATAACTATAAATATAATACATACTTTGAGAGTATATTTAATATATATAAAAATGATGGTTATAGAACTTCTAGTATGCATGATTATACAGAAGCATATTATTATAGATCTACAATTCATAAAAATATGGGATCTGAAGCATACTATGGGGTAAATCAACTTAAAATACCTTATCAAACAGAGTATGTTAACTGGGCTTCTGATGAAGACTTTATGAATAAAGCTTTAGAAATACTTACAAATACTGATGATACAAAACCATTTATGACATGGCTTACAACAGTATCAGGTCATCAACCATATACAGCATCATCTATATTAGGTGATAAATATTTAAAAGATTTTTCTGATTTAGGTTATTCAACTGAAATGAAAAGATATTTATCTAAAATTAAAGTTACTGATGATGGACTTGGAGTACTTCTTAAAGGTTTAGAAGAAAAAGGTATTTTAGATGATACAGTTATCGTTATGTATGGAGATCACTATCCATATGGAATGAATAGAAATACTATAAAACAAGTACTTACTTATGATTTAAATGATTATGAGATTGAAAGAGTTCCTTTTGTAATATATAATAGCAAGATGGAACCAAAAACATTTACTAGTTATACATCATATATAAATATAGTTCCAACACTAGCAAATCTATTTGATTTAAATTATGATCCAAGACTTTATATGGGTCATGATTTACTAGATCCAAATTATGAATCTATGGTTGTATTTGCTGATGGCTCATGGAAAAATGAAAAAGCATATTATAATGCTCAAAATGGTGTTGTTAAAAACTATACTGATACACCTTATACTAATGAAGAAATTAAAGCTATAAATGAAAAGGTTTCATATAAAATGAAGATGAGTAGTTTAGCAATAAGAAATAATTACTTTAAATATTTAGATAACCAGTTATCTAAATATAAAGTAGTAGAAGTATCTTCTACTACTGGTGATAACGTTGCAGTAGCTACTAATTAAGAAAGGAATATTTTATGAATAAAGTTGTTATAGTAGAATCACCTGCTAAAAGTAAAACTATTGAAAAATACTTAGGTAGTGATTTTACAGTAGTATCAAGTAAAGGTCATATTAGAGATTTAGCAACATCTGGTAAGTTTGGACTAGGCGTTGATATTGATAATAACTTTGCTCCAAAATATATTATTATTAAGGGCAAAAACAAGGATGTTTCTGCCCTTAAAAAATTAACTGATAAAGCTGATATGGTCTATCTTGCAACAGATCCAGACCGTGAAGGAGAAGCTATCAGTTGGCATTTATTTGATGAACTTAAAATACCAAATGATAAATATGAAAGAGTAGTCTTTAACGAAATTACGAAAAATGTTGTTAAAGAAGCTATTGATAATCCTAGAAAAATAGATATGGATTTAGTCCATAGTCAGGAAACAAGAAGAATTCTTGATAGAATTATTGGTTTTAGATTATCTAAATTAATGCAATCTAAAACAGGTGGTAAGTCTGCTGGTAGAGTTCAAAGTGTAGCTCTTAAAATAATTGTTGATAGAGAAAGAGAAATTGAAGCATTTAATCCAGAAGAGTACTGGACTATTACTTCTAATTTTGGTTCTTTTGAAGCAACACTTGAAAAATATCATGGAAAAAATATTGAAATAAAAAATGAAGTTGAAGCTAATGAAATTTTAGATAAACTTTCTAATTCTTTTGAAATTGATTCTATTGATGAAACAGAAAAAAATAGAAAGAGTAAAGAAGTATTCAGAACTTCAACTATGCAACAGGCTATATATAATAAATATGGTTTTGATTCATCTAAAACAATGCGTATAGCACAAAAGCTTTATGAAGGTATTGATTTAGGTGATGAAACTGTCGGTTTAATTACATACATGAGAACAGATTCAGTTAGAGTATCTCCAGAATTTGTTAAAGATACATTTGGCTATATTAAAGGTAAATATGGCTCTGAATATGTAGGATCTGTTAAAACAGGTAAAAAGAATGAAAATATTCAAGATGCTCATGAAGGTATTAGACCTACATCTATTAATAGAAAACCAGAAGATGTTAAAGAATATTTAACACCTGATGAATATAAAGTATATAAAATGATTTATTATAGAGCTTTAGCATCACTAATGGCTGATTCTAAATATTTATCTACTACTGTAAATTTAGATAATAATGGATATTTATTTAAAGCTAGTGGATCTGTTACAACTTTTGATGGTTATTTAAAAGTTTATGGTGAATTTGAAGAAAAAGAAGATAATACTTTACCTGATTTTAAATCATATAAAAGTAAAACTTTAGTTTGTGATGAAATAAATAAAGAACAACACTTCACTAAAGCTCCTGCTAGATATACTGAAAGTACTTTAATTAAAGAACTAGAAGCACTTGGTATTGGTAGGCCTTCT
This sequence comes from uncultured Mycoplasmatota bacterium, assembly GCA_947302655.1. Classification (GTDB taxonomy): domain Bacteria; phylum Bacillota_I; class Bacilli_A; order RF39; family UBA660; genus RUG13160. The sequence goes on from CAMYVW010000002.1 coordinate 264,099, forward strand.
ACTTATGCAACTATTATGCAAACTATTAAAGCTAGAGGTTATGTATCACTGGTTGAAAAAAGATTTGTTCCTACTAAAATAGGTATAGAAACAAACGATAAACTTCAAGAATTCTTTAATTCAATAATAAATGTTGAATATACCGCTAATATGGAAAAAGATTTAGATGAAATAGCAGAAGATAAAAAAGATTCTACTAAAGTTTTAAAAGATTTCTATGCTGGTTTTGAACCACTTTTAGATAAAGCATTTAATGAGATGGAGAAAAAACAAGCAGAGGAAACTGGAGAAATGTGTCCAAATTGTGGAAGCCCACTTGTTATAAGAAACGGTAGATTTGGAGAATTTGTAGCTTGCTCAAATTATCCAAAATGTAAATATATTAAACAAGAAGAAAGAGAAGTTAATGTGGTTTGTAAATGCCCTAAATGTTCTTCAGATATTGTTGAAAAAAGAACAAGAAGAGGGAAAATCTTTTATGGATGTTCAAACTATCCTAAATGTGATTTTGCTGTATGGAATAAACCCATTGATAGGAAATGCCCAGAGTGTGGAAATATCCTAACGGAGAAGGGTAAAAAAATTGCTTGTTCTTCATGCGATTATAGTGAATAAAAAGTATCATTAATTGATACTTTTTTTATTTAAAACTGTTTTATTTATTAACAAAATGTTTTATAATAATCACACTTTTTCGTATTTAAGGAGGTGATATCTATATGGATAATCTTAATAAGTATGTTGAAGAAATGAAGGAAGAAGTTCTTATCCGAAATCTTAAAACTGAACTTGAAATTATAAAATTTGTATATTTTGATTTGGGTAATAGATTTTCATTTGATCCAAAATTTATTCCTTTTGGTGATAGCAGATATAGACAAAATTTTTATAGATATCACGCAGGAAACATTTATGATTTAAATGAATGTATGGAAAACGGGATTATTATTTGTAAGTCAGTTTCACATATACTTGAATATGTTTTATCAAAATTTGATATTGATATTAAAATATATGAAGATGTATCTGAAAAGAGAAAACACTGTCCTCATGTATGTAATCAAGTTACATTAAAAGATGGTAGAAAATTTGTTATTGATCTTCAAGAAGATATACGTAACATTAAACTAAATTTCTTTACATCAAATTTTGGCGTTAAATCGTTATATGGAACTGATTATGTTATTAGTAAAGATGAGCAAAGAAAAGTTGATGTTAAGCTTGGATATATATCTAATAATAATGATTATACAGATGAATATATTAGTGTTTTAGAATCGCTTGTTAGTGGTGTTGATGATATATTTTTAAAACTTGATATTATCTTAAATAATATAGATATTATTACTCCTACTAACTTAAGTTATACTGATAGACTGTGGTATCATAAAGATATCTTAGAGAAAATCTTTACTTATTTTGAATTTAATTATTCCGCTGTTTCACAGTCTGGTTCAGGTAAGATAAAAATTATTAATTGTCATTTAAATGTTGATCAGGATAAAGTATATGTATGTTTAATTCAAGTGTTTGATAAGGGTAAGGCCGTTTATTATATGTATGATGATGTTAGTTATAAGTATAATAAGATTTCACTTGAGGAACTTGCGGATTATTATCAGTATGGATTAGTAGTACATAATTCTCGAATACATGGATTACGAAAAGAATTAAAAGCAAGAAGAAATAAAGAAAAAAATAATTAAATAATTATTTTTTACTTTATTTTTTTAATGTAAATATGTATATAAAAAAAACTTTTTTAATAATTACTTTTCATGCTATAATTTAAATATGAAAGTAGGATAGTATATGAAGAGAAAATTATTGTTTTTCGTTTCACTTAGTTTAGTTGTTGTTTTATCATATTTTACTGTTAAAGCTTTAACTTATAATCATGAAACTCTTGATATAATTGATATTCATAAAAACGGTGGAACAGCTGCTACAACTCATGAGAAAGATGTAAGAGAAACAAATGTAACTGTTGAAAACTTAGGTTATACATCAAGTGGTTATTTAGGTAAAGTTACTTTAGATGTAGAACCAGGATATTATGTATCTAGTTTTGAAGCAACGCATATGTCTGTAGATGGCCCGTTAATGCTTGGTTTTGAAGCTGGAGCTGAATCTGGAGGATTCTTTAGAGATAATCCTTATAGAGCAGATAAAACTGAATATCAGTTTTTAATACCAGAAGGTGCTTCTGATGAAGATCCGGTTAATGTAACTTATAATCTTACGCAAAAGAAACCTATTGATATAACTTATTTTAAATATACAAGTAATGATACTTCAGAAAATGCTTATGGTGACATAAGTAATTATGATTTAGATAACGAACTTCCTTTAATTGATGCATATAGAGATGGTGATATCATTTTACCAGAAGATTGTATGGAAAAAGGATGTGCCGTAAAATTTAAATTTACTAATGAAGATGAGTATAATGAATATAAAAATCATAAAATAACTGAAGAACATACTCCATGGGTATGGGCTGATGGATTTATATTTACTGATCATGGTGATGAAAGAACTTTAATTGCTAATGATCAAATGTGTGTTGAAAATGATAATGCTGATGGATACTATTGCTACTTAGTAGTTACAAAAGGTTTTGAAGAAGTTGGTAATGCACCATTTACTATTGGTTATACAAAAATGAATATTTTTGCTCCAAATACAGCTGGAATTAAAGTGTCTTTAGATATTGAAAACTTCTTTGATACTCTTAATGATAAAGATCAAATAACATTTAGTAATAATAAAAAAGAGGCTAGTATTGAAGCTTTCTATGGAACTAGAACAATTACTTTAGAAAAACTTACTCCTAAAGCTTTAGTTAAAGATGGTAGTCAACATATGGGTTCACTTAAATCATTTGATGATATAACTGGTTCTGGTTATGGATATAATGTTTACTATAATAATATGACTGGAAAAGGCTTTATAAATATTGATTCTTATTATCAAGATAAAATAGCAATAGAGTTTAATATTACTAATAATAATGAAGATATCTTTGGTGGTAAAGTTAAAATAAATCTTGATAGATTTGCATTTAATAACTGGGTTACTGAAGTTGATGCTCAAGGTAGAAACTGTGAAGAAGGCAATAATGGCAACAACTGTGCTAGTGGTAGATATTATTCAGTGCAGTATAGAGGTATTCCTAAGTTTATGTATATAACTGAAGAAGAACAAGAAAAACAGCAAACTACTGGACCTCAAACTGTTATTGATTGGTATTATGAAGATGATGCTTCACATGATGGGGAATTAATTCTTAGAAAGGTAGGACCTACAAATGATCCTGTCTATGAAAGAAACACAGAATTTAATCCACATGCTATAGCGCTATTTTATGATGAAAATGATGAAATAGTATTAACTAAAGATTTTGATTTAAATAGTGAAGTATATTATGAAGGATTTGTTACTAGAGATAAATTTAATGAATTATATGAAGGCGCAGATGTAAAAGACGAAGATGGAAATCCAGTAACTGTTGATGAGGATTATGTTAGATTAGGTATAAATAATATGCCTCTAATTAAAGATGTTACTTATTTCTTTAGAAATATAGAAGGAACTATAATGCATGAAATAGTTTTAATTAGTAAAGAAGAAGCTAGTGACATGCATATTAAAAAGATAGCGTTATTCTTAATTAATGGTGAACTAGATAATGGTAATATACCAGAACTTACATATGGACTTGGTGAAGGTAGAACATTTGAAATAAGAGGTGAGAATTAATATGAAAAAAATAAAATACTTACTTCTTACAGTATTATTTATTTTCCCAATAAAAGCATATGCTACTACTATTAATACTGATTTTGATGAAAGCACATGTACACTTAATGTATCTGGTAATTTTACAGGCGTTAGTGCTCATGATGTACAAGTATTACTTACGAAAAAACCTAATGAAACAAAAGGTTTAAAAAATACTGAATTAAATAATAATAGTTATTCTACAAGTTTTGTTTTAACATTTGATGAAGAAACAAAACTTGATGTAACTGTTGCAGATCAAAATGGATCAGGCGATACAACAAAAGAAGATGTTACTATTCCTGCTTGTGAACTTGCAGTTCAAGAGGGAAGAGTTACAACAATTGAAGATTTTGATCATCATGGACACTCTATTACAATTAAAGATACTACTATTGGTTTTGATGAACATGATAGATTAGATATTGATATGCTTGATATCGATGGAATTAATGCAATGTTACAATTATTTGAAGGTAGTGAAGAATACGATGGATTCTTAGCTATTAAAAATGGTATTATAGAACAATTAGGTGAATATAAAGTATTTGCTCAATTTATGAATGTTTATTTAAGAAATTCACATTTAAATGATATTGATTATTCAAATTATACTAAAGGATTTATTTTAAGATTAAATATGCCTAAAGAAGTATATAATCAATATCCTGGTTTAAAAGCAGCTTATTTTGATCAAGCAAATATTAAAATAGGTGATGTTATTGAAACATCTTATGATGAAGAAAATGAATTATTTATATTAAATATTTCTAAACCTGGTCAATTTGTACTTTATATAGATAATGATTATGAATTTATCGATAATACTGCTAATCCTAAAATTACTTTAGGAGAATCTAATAATTTAACTTTAAAAATTAATGCTGAATTATCTAAATTTAAAAAATTAACTATTGATGGTAAAGATATAAAAGATGTAGATAAAAAATCTGGAAGCACTATTCTAACTATATCAAAAGATTATTTAAACACTTTATCTGCAGGTAAACATGATGTTGTTGCATATTTTGCTGATGGATCAGCTAAAACAACATTAACAGTTGCAGAAAAAGAAGAATCTGTTATTTCTAAGTTAGTTAATCCAAAAACAAGTGATCCTGTATATATTTATATTAGATTAGCTATCTTATCATTTGCAGGATTATCTACTGTAGTTGCAGTAAATAAATTTAAAAAGAAAAATAATTAAAAAAAACACATCAAATGATGTGTTTTTTTGTATATTTTTTAAGATTGTTTGATATAATTAATATGTAAGTGCTACCCATGTTGGGCAGTGCCTACTATGATTTCGGACACCGGCTCACTTAAGGGCTGGTGACTTTTTTTATATTAATCTTAAGATAACAAGAATTAACATAATTATTATTACTAAAAAACAAAAGTCTTTGTTCATAGCCTATGCCTCCTTTACTTAAAACCCCCTGGTTCTTCAGGACTACGAAATCCTAAGCAAAAAAGTTAAAGCAGGCACCACCAACGTAGGTAACACGGAAAGTTATTATAGATATTTATTTATATATTTCAACATCTCTCCTAAAACATATTATTATTCGACAAATATTAATATAAAATCTTTACATTTTTATAGTGTAAATCTATGTAAAATTAGTTATTATTTATTGCCTTAAAATAGGCACTTTGCTATAATAATTTTTGTGAAATTGGAGGAATAAAAATATGACTAAATATGTATACTTATTTAGTGAAGGTAATGCTGATATGAGAAACCTTCTTGGTGGTAAAGGTGCTAACCTTGCTGAAATGACTAATATTGGTCTTCCAGTACCTCAAGGTTTTACTATCACTACTGAAGCTTGTACTAAGTATTATGAAGATGGAAGAGAAATTAACTCTGAAATCCAAGAACAAATTAATGAATATATCGTTAAGATGGAAGAAATTACTGGAAAGAAATTTGGAGATGTAGAAAATCCACTTTTAGTTTCAGTAAGATCTGGTGCTAGAGCATCAATGCCTGGTATGATGGATACTATTTTAAATTTAGGTTTAAATGAAGAAGTAGTAGAATCAATTGCTAAACAATCTAATAATCCTAGATGGGCATGGGATTGTTATAGAAGATTTATTCAAATGTATTCTGACGTAGTTATGGAAGTTGGTAAGAAATACTTTGAAGAATTAATTGATAAAATGAAAGAAGCTAAGGGAGTTAAACAAGATGTTGAACTTTCTGCTGAAGATTTAAAAGAATTAGCTAATGAGTTTAAAGCTGAATATAAAGCTAAAATCGGTAGTGAGTTCCCAACTGATCCAAAAGAACAATTAATGGGAGCTATTAAAGCTGTATTTAGATCTTGGGATAACCCTAGAGCTAACGTATATAGAAGAGATAATGATATTCCATATTCATGGGGAACTGCTGTAAATGTTCAATCTATGGCATTCGGTAATATGGGAGATGACTGTGGTACAGGTGTTGCCTTTACTCGTGACCCTGCAACAGGTGAAAAAGGTTTATTTGGTGAATTCTTAACTAATGCACAAGGTGAAGACGTTGTTGCTGGTGTTAGAACTCCAATGCATATAACTGAAATGGAAGAAAAATTCCCAGAAGCATTTAAACAATTTAAAGAAGTTTGTGAAACTCTAGAAAAACATTATAGAGATATGCAAGATATGGAATTTACTGTTGAACATGGTAAACTTTACATGCTTCAAACAAGAAATGGTAAAAGAACTGCTAAAGCAGCACTAAAAATTGCTTGTGATTTAGTAGATGAAGGAATGAGATCAGAAGAAGAAGCTGTAGCTATGATTGATCCTCGTAACCTTGATACATTACTACATCCACAATTTGATGCTACTGCACTTAAAAATGCATCAGTACTTGGTAAAGGTTTAGGAGCATCTCCTGGAGCTGCTTGTGGACAAATCGTATTTAGTGCTGAAGATGCTGTTAAATGGAAAGAAAATGGTAAAAAAGTCGTTTTAGTTAGACTTGAAACTTCACCAGAAGATATTACTGGTATGAAAGCTTCTCAAGGTATTTTGACTGTTCGTGGTGGTATGACAAGTCATGCTGCAGTAGTTGCTCGTGGTATGGGTACTTGCTGTGTATCTGGTTGTGGAGATATCGCAATGGATGAAGCTAATAAACAATTTACTTTAGCTGGTAAAACATTCCATGAAGGTGATGAAATTTCTATTGATGGTACTACAGGTGTTATTTATGAAGGATTAGTTCCTACAGTTGATGCTACTATTTCAGGTGAATTTGGCAGAGTTATGGAATGGGCTGATAAATTCAGAACATTAAAGGTTAGAACTAATGCTGATACTCCAAGAGATGCTAAAAAAGCTCATGAACTTGGAGCACAAGGTATTGGTTTATGTAGAACAGAACATATGTTCTTCGAAGAAGATAGAATTGCTGCATTTAGAGAAATGATTTGTGCAGATACAGTTGAAGAAAGAGAAGCTGCACTTGATAAGATTTTACCTTATCAACAATCAGACTTTGAAAATATGTATGAAGCCCTTGAAGGTGATTCAATGGTAGTTAGATACTTAGACCCACCTCTACATGAATTCGTTCCAACTGAAGAAGCTGATATTAAAAAACTTGCTGATGCTCAAGGTAAATCAGTTGAAAGAATTAAAGAAATTATTGATGCACTTCATGAATTTAACCCAATGATGGGTCATAGAGGATGTCGTTTAGCTGTTACTTATCCAGAAATAGCTAAGATGCAAACTAAAGCTGTTATTAGAGCTGCTATTAATGTTAATAAGAAACATCCAGAATGGAATATAACTCCAGAAATTATGATTCCTCTTGTTGGAGAAGTTAAAGAGTTAAAATATGTTAAAGATGTAGTTGTTGCTACAGCTGATGAAGAAATTAAAAATGCTGGAGTTGAAATGAAATACCAAGTTGGTACTATGATTGAAATTCCAAGAGCTGCTTTAACTGCTGATGAAATTGCTAAAGAAGCTGAATTCTTCTCATTTGGTACTAACGACTTAACTCAAATGACATTTGGATTCTCAAGAGATGATGCTGGTAAATTCTTACCTGCTTACTATGAAAAGAAAATTTATGAAGAAGATCCATTTAAGACACTTGATCAAACTGGTGTTGGTCAATTAATTAAAATGGCTGCTGAAAAAGGAAGAAGCACTAGACCTGAACTTCATTTAGGAGTTTGTGGTGAAACTGGTGGAGATCCTAAATCAATTGAATTCTATAATGCTGTTGGACTAGATTATGTATCTTGCTCACCATTTAGAGTTCCAGTTGCTAGACTTGCTGCTGCACAAGCTGCAATTAAAGCAAAGAAGAACTAATATAAATAATTAAAGACTAGGTAAAACTAGTCTTTTTTTATGATATAATTTATGTAGGTGATAATTATGACAATTAATTATTCTGATCAAGAAGTTATAAAAAATCAGAAATCTATATTTTTAGCTGGCCCAACTCCAAGGGGTGAAAATGTTATATCTTGGAGAACTAAAGCTTGCAATATAATAGAACAACTAGGATTTGATGGAATAGTATATGTTCCAGAATATTCAACATGGAAACCCAAAGCAGATTATGTAGATCAAGCACAGTGGGAAAGAGACGCATTATCCAATGCTTCAGTAATAGCTTTCTGGATCCCAAGAACATTACCAGATATGCCAGCATTTACAACAAATGTAGAATTCGGTTATTGGTTACATACTGGTAAAGTATTATATGGAAGACCTGATGATGCTAAAAAGATTAAATACCTTGATTGGTTATATAAAACTGATACAAATAAAACCCCATATTCAAGCTTAGAAGAATTATTATATGGTTCTATAAAATTAGCAAACCAACTTGGTGTTAATGATGAAACAGAAATATTAACATTAGAAAAAAGATTGATTATGAGCAAAAGTAATCATAATAAATGACATGTCAAAAAAACAAGGCCTAGCCATGTAGAAATAGTATGTATTTTAGAAAGGAAATAAGAAATGAAAACTATTTATTTAATAAGACATTCTGCGCCTTTTATTGAAATAGAAAATTATGAAGATTATAAAAATGTTCCATGGAATGATTATAATCGAAATATGATTCTTTCTAGTGAAGGTGAAGAAAAAGCAAAAAGGCTTTGCGAATTAGATGAATTAAAAGATTTAGATTCTATATATTCGGCTGATTCATTTAGAGCAATCGGTACTGCAAAATTTGTTGCAGAGATGAATAATTTAAAGATAAAAATAGATACCAGAATAAATGAAAGAAATCTTGGAGTAAATACTATTAGTGAATTACCTGATAATCAAACAATAAAATCATTTAGTAATAAAGATTATAAATTTGGAAATGCTGAATCACTTAATGAAATGGATAATAGATTCAATTCGTTTATAAAAGATGTATTAAGAAGTGATAATAATAAAATAGCATTATTTATTCATGGAATAATAATGATGTCTTTTCTTCAAAATAATACCGATTTTTCTTTTGATGGTAAAAATATGAAATTATTATTTAATGATAAAGAAGTATATAATGATAAAATGATAAATCCTATGGTTTTTAAAATAGAATATGAAGATACTAGAATAATAAACGTTGAATTTATTGGATAGGAATGACTTAGCAATAATACGCTAAAAACTAGGAAAATTTTATTAAGATGAATTATTTCCAGAAACTAAAAAAACTTATGATTTATTAGTTATTATTAAAGATGTTAAAATAATATTAACTCTATGGAAGGAATTAGATATGAAAACAATTGTATATATTTCAAGACATTCTTTAACTTTAAAAACGAAAGTATTAAATGAAAATCAGAGCAGTGTTATTCAAAACATAAAAACTCCATTATCGGTTAAGGGTGAAGAAAACGCTAAAAAATTGAGTGAATATATCGAGTTAAGCTCAGTGGATGCTGTTTATTCTAGCAATTATACAAGAGCAATTTCTACTGCAAAATATATTGCTAATAAAAATAACTTAAATGTAATAGTTGACTATAGATTTGGAGAAAGATTACATGGTGTAAAGAATGATTATAACGAACTTCCATATGACTTTGAGATGATGCAATTAAAGGACGAAAACTATAAATATGGAGAAGGTGAGTCAAGGAAAGAAGTTACAGAGAGAATGAGAACTGCATTATTTGATGCAGTAAATACAAATGCTGGTAAAACTATTTATATCACCTCTCATTCAACTGCTATGATGGATTTATTTATTTCATTTGGTTATGCAAAAATTGAAGATGGTAGGTTTAGTATAATTGTTAATGATATTGAATTATTAAATAGTGATTTTGAATGGAATACTAATTCTCCCGAACTTTTTAAACTTGACTTTGAAGATGATAGATTGGTAAATATTAATTATGTTAAATGGTAATTTCTATATGTTACTGTATAGTTGGTATTTACCAACTTCTTTTATGTATTAGAATATTGTGTAAAGTTAACGTATTAATATCAATGTGAAAGTAAATTTTGATATAATGTTTATAGTAAGGAAGTGTGGTCAAATGGAAAATAAAGTCTTTTTAGAATTATCTGAAGATGAGAATCTTAAAAAAATGAATATTGATCCACTTTTAGTTGATTCTTTTAAAAGGGTTATGATAAAGATTCAAGAATACTTTGACGCTAATGGGTATACTGATGAAATTGATTTTAATTCTATTGTAAAAGAATATATAATGCCTCGTGATGTTGTTGATAAAGATACAGTAAGAAGTAATGAAGAATTCATCACTTCACTTAACAGTGCAAAAAAAGCCTACAACGATTTAGAGAAACTTTTTGGTGCAAAATTACCACCATTTAGTGATGAGGATTACTTGTCGAATTATATTCAAAAAAACTATAATGTAGGTTTGTGTATTACTGTTTCCTCAAATAGCAGTAGTTTTTATGATAATTATGGTCAGTACGAACCTTCTGTTAATCAGATAATTATAAATAAAGCTTCAAATGTTTTTAATTCAGACGAGCTAGATAGAGTAATATGTCATGAATTTATTCATTGTTTAACAATGTGTGGCAGTCCATCTATTAGTTCTGTTAGTGATGAGATGCCAAGTGTTATGTTTGAGCCAATAACTGAAATGATTTCATCCGAAATAATTGGAGAAGGTATTCCACATTCATATAGAAGTTTTTGTAAGATAATTAAATATATGAATAAAATCGCTGGAGTTAATGACTATAGTTCTTTTTTAAATAGGAAACTTGATTCTAGGTATAATTCATTTACATCAGTAATTGACTTAATGGATAATGCGTTTAATAAAGGAAGTTTTAATGAGGACCGTAAATATGGTGTGATTAATAAAGAAGATATGGTAAGTGTACTTACATCCATTACAAGTGAGCTTGTAATTAGAAATTATAGTGGTGTTGATGATTTGATTGATAACCTAATTCATATTTATAGTTTAAAGGGAGATCTTTCAATTGATACAATAAAAAATATCCAAGAAATAATCGTAAAGAGTTATTTATCTAAAAATAGAATTTCTGATGAGATAACGGCACAAAAAATAATGCAATTATTAGAAGTAAAAAATACTCGAAGATTGATAGATGGTAGAGAGTTTTCTACAATTGATATCGATGGTACAAATTACTACGTTGATAGAAATGGTGGTATTTATTACCATGATGAAAATGTTATTAATAAACTTTCTTTCGCTGCATTAGCACATGATTTAAATAATGGGACATTGCTTATAGGTAGTGGTTCTACATTCAAAGGCTTTGATTTATCAAGCATGGATTTTAGTAAACTTGGAGATAGTTTAGAAGAAAAACAAAAGCTATTGGAAAGTGAAATAAGTTTATTAATAGGAGGTAAGAAATTGAATAGACCATATATAAAACAAAGCGTTATATCTATAATTGAATCTAGAGATAAAGCTATTACACCTAGCAAGCAGGAGTATAAAAAGAAGCTTAAAAGACCATACATTAATCCTGCTACTAAATCTTTACTTGAAGAAAAGATTAAATCATTCGAATTTGAAAAAGAGAGGGAAAAATTATTATCTCAAAAAAACAATATTCAACAGATTATGACAGAACAGCAGTTACTTGCTAATCAACAAGCTGTAATGGCTTCTCTTGAAGAACAAGATGAACAAGATATGAGTATGGGAATGTAAGGAGAAAATATGGAAAAAGAATTTTTATTAAAAAAAGAAGATATAAAACCATTAATTAAACTTGGGTTTAGTTGTATAGCATCTGATAGAATTACGCTAGATGGTAAAAAAGTAGGTTATATGTATAGAGAAGGTTCAACAAGCCAATCTGATACTGGATGGAGATTTTTTGCTGGTGATGAAAATGAAATCTATACTGATAATCCTGATAATTTTGAAATATACGATTTAAATACAATATGTAATTATGATAAGGATATTATTCCCTATCTAACTAAACCAGTTGGATCTAAATTAGAGAGAAACGGAACTGAATTTACTGAAGTTGACTAATAATAATTAAAGATTGTTTTGTATAAGTTTTATTCTTAGAAAGAAAATAACTATGATTAAAAGCATTAATAAGGTTGATACAAATATGGAACCATATAATAGTATTGAAGATTTATTATTATCATCAATTTTTAAGGCGAATGAAGTTGGTATTAATTATGAAAATGAAATGCTTCCTTTACAAAAAAGAAAATTATAGAAATGATAGTATTTTAATTTCATATAACTTTTACTCCCTTCCATGATGGAAGTACAAGCTGCTATCAAGCAAGGAAGTAAAAATTAATTTCTAAGAGATTAAGTGAAAACTTAATCTTTTTCTATGATATAATTATTATATGTTGGTGATAAATGTGGAAACAAAATATGAATTTTTTATAGCAGGTAAAACTAGAAATAAGAATAATATTTTAAAAATATGTGATATTTTTGATAAATATAATATTTCTTATTATTGTTTTTTAAAAAATGATGATACTATGAACAGTTATGGTGAAGAAGGCCAAACTGAAGATGAAAAAATGAAAGTGTTTGAAAATCTTGGCTTAAAAAGTGATATTGTTTTAAATATATTTAAACAAGATTTAGATAACGAAAAAGCATGTAAAAATTTATTATTGGTTCTACCGGCTGGTAAATCTGGTCATATTGAAGCTGGGATAGCATATGGTATGGGTAAAAAATGCTATGCGATTGGTGAATTTGATGCCACTGATTCATTATATAATATTTTTGAAAACATCTTTGAAAGTGAGCAACAATTAGAAGAGTTTTTAAAACAATATAATTAGTTTTAATTTCATATAACTTTTACTCCCTTCCATGATGGAAGTACAAGCTGCAATTAAAGCAAAGAAGAATTAATAAATAAGGACTAGGTAAAACTAGTCTTTTTTATGGTATAATGTGGATAGGCGATAATATGGAAAAAATAATTACAAATGATTATAATCTAAAAGATGAAGATATGACTGAACTTGTAGTAAGAGTTAAAATATTATTAATTAATAGTAATAATGAAATTCTATTAGGTTATTCACATAATGAGTATCAATGTCCAGGTGGTCATGTTGAAGAAGGTGAAAATCTAATAAGTGCCATTAATAGGGAAGTGCAAGAAGAGACAGGTATTGAATTAAATATTAAAGATGCTGAACCGTTTGCATGCTCAATAGGCTATTATAAGGATTGGCCAGCAGTTGGTAAAAATAGAAAGATTGAAATTTATTATTACGAGATTAAGACAGATGAAAGACCGAATCTAGATAATACAAAGTATACTGAATCAGAAAAGAATGGTAATTTTGAATTAAGATACATTCCAATAGAAAACGTGGAAAATGAGTTTATTAAAAATGCTGAAATCTATGAAGATAAACACGGTATAGCAAAAGAAATGTTAAAAGTATTTGAAATATATAAAAATATAAATTAATATACAAGTCATCTTAGCCTTAATCGGCTCGAACTTACCTATAGTGCAAGCTGCAATAAAAGCAAAAAACAACAAGTAATTAAACTAATAAAGACTAGAGAAATCTAGTCTTTTTTGTTCAGAAAATAGTAATATTGTGATTACTAAAAGTAAGAAAAAAAGTATATTCTTGTGATATAATGAATATGAGGTGTAAACTATGAATGAGTATATTAATTTAGATGAAAAGAATATTGATGAAGAACATATTTGTTGTGCAATAGGAGATCCTAAACATCAAGATGGTGTTGATAAAAAGAAAGAATGGATTAAAAGCAAATTAAAAGATGGTCATGTATTTAGAAAGTTAAATGCAAGAGGTAAAATCTTTATTGAGTATGAACCAATAGAAACTGCTTGGGTTCCTATCAATGGTAAAAACTATATGCATATTTATTGTTTATGGGTAGCAGGTAGTTTTAAAGGAAAAGGTATTGGTAAAGAATTATTAGAATATGCTATTGAAGATGCAAAAAATAAAAAAATGAGTGGTGTATGTACATTAGTATCACAAAAGAAGAAACCATTTATTGGAGATAAGAAATTCTTTGAACATTATGGATTTAAAGTAGTTGATACAATTAATGACTATGAATTAATGGCATTACAATTTGATGATAAAGAAGCGCCTAAGTTTAGTGATAGTGCTAGAAAGATGGAGATTGATAGTCAAGATTTCACTATATATTATTCTAATGAATGTCCATATGTTGAATATGAAGTAAAAGAGTTATCTGATTATGCTAAAGATAAAGGCATTAAGTTAAACTTTATAAAAATAGATTCATTAGAGAAAGCTAAAAATGCTCCATGTGTTTTTAATAATTGGGCAAACTTTTATAAAGGAAAGTTTGTTTCAAATACAATATTAAATGCAAATGCATTTGAAAAATTGATTAAATAAAATGATCGTAATATTTTAAGATTGCGATATCCTTGTTATAATTAACTAGATAAGCAATTTAGTTAATATTAGTTTAGCTTCCCAGCTTTGACATTATTGCAAGCTGCAATTAATGCAAAAAAGAATTAATATATAATTATTAGAAGACTAGAGAAATCTAGTCTTTTTATGATATAATAAAAATATATTCGGGGAGGTTTACTTATGAAAGATTTTAGAAAAATAGATGATAAACTATATTATGCAAAATATTGTGATAAGAAAGTTGGTAATCCAAAAGAAATTTGGAGTTCAATTAAAAGTAATAGGGAATTATTAGAATGGGCAATCAAACCAACTAAAGATAAATTTGGAGAAAGAGATTTAGTAAATGGTTTAGCAATATGTGAGGATATGCTTGTTGATTTTAATAATGTTGATAATGAAGTGTATCAAAAACTTGTAGACTTGATTTATTCTAATAGACAAATTGCTAGAATTGTTTTAGATGGTTATAGTAATGGTGGTTATTCATATTTACTGATGACTTTATGGAATCCTAATTTAAAACTAACAGAATATCAAAAAGCATTTGCAGTTGATGAAGCAATGAATAAAATTGGTACTACTAGATATGAAAATGCTAAGAATGAATATTCTAAAAAACTAGATGAAAAAGGCATTACAGATGAACAAACTATGTATACTGAATTTGGTGGGTCCATTAATCCTGTAGGTGCTAAAACTGGTAATATGTACATGACTAGTTTATTTGGTTCATTAAGTGATACTCAAGCTCATGGTTCAGGAGATTTTGATATAAGATATTGGATACTTAGAAATCCAAATTGGTCATTCGAAGAAAAACAAAAACTAATTATTGATTTTTGGTTTAATGACGAAGATTATGACGAAACATTAGAACAATGGGAATGGGGTATTGTTAATGATCATGCAAATTATAAAGGAAACCCAATGCCTTTGTTTGATAGAGATGAATTGTATGAGTATTCTTATGATGGATTATTAAAGTTCTATGGTGATAAAGAAACTACAGATAGAATATGGGAAGAAATCCAATTTTGTAAACAAATGCATCAATTAAGACCTCAACAATGGGAATTAGAATTTGTTAAACCAAGAGTTTTAGAAAAAATAATACAAAATTAAAAAATTACACAATTAAAGAAACAAAATTATTGTTATAAAATAACATAAATAGTTATCTTAGTCCGCGAATTGGTTCTTTATTGTTCTAATCTTTACTGTCGGGCAAGCTGCTATTCGTTCTAAGCAATCTAAATGAAATATGCATAAAGGCTGAGTAAAATCAGTCTTTTTCTATGTTCGGAAAATAGAAAATTTTACGATTACTCAAATTATTAAAAAAAATCAAAAAACGTGTTATAATTATATATATAATAGGAGTTGCATATGAAAAAGAAAGTTATAATTATAAGTTCAATAACATTAGTATTTGTTTTGGCAGTGGCATTAATAGTTTTATTGGTATTTAATAAAGATAAAGATTTAAATACAGAAAAAGAAAAATTTGATAATGAAATTGTTTCGATATTAACTATTGATGTTAATCCTAGTATTGAAATAAACTTAAATAAAAACAATATTGTTGTTAGTGTTGTTGCTTTAAATGATGATGCTAAAGTTGTTACTAATAATTTAAATTATGAGAAAGAAAAATTAGAAAATGTTTTATCAATGTTGGTTGATTCTTTAAAACAAAATAATTATTTATCTGATGAAAATAATTTAATACTAATTAATGTTGATTCAAAAGATGAAAAATTATTGGAATTGGTTAAAAATAAAACAAATGAATCGTTAGAAAAAAATAAAGTTAATGGGGAAATAGTTATACAACAAGTTGAAGAAACTAGTGAATTGAAAGAATTAGCAGAAAAAAATAATATTACAATTTCAAAAGCATATTATATTCAAGAACAAATAAAAAATGAAGAAGGTTTAAAGGTAGAAGACTTTAAGGATACATCTATAACTGAAATAAAAGAAAAAATAAATAATTACAAACAAGAACAGGAACAAAAGAAACAAGAAGAACTAAAAGAAAAGACAACGACAAAACAAACAAACACTAATACAAGTAAAAATACAACACCAAATACTAACACAACAACTCAAAAGGTGACTAAGACTTATACATGTACACCACCAAACGATTTAAAAGATACTGAATGGTGTAACTGGAATAATAAAAGACCTCAAAGTTGTGAATTCTATTATGATGATATTAGTACTGATAAAGTCAGAGGGTACGCACTTTCTCGTTATAATTTAGATGATTCAGCCAGTACTTATATTACAACCCAAGAATATAAAGGTGCTTCTTACTGTAGAGCACATATTGTAAAAATTAATACTTCAAGTGAAAAAATTATAAGTTATTGGGATTCACATACTGGAGAATTCTTAAAAGAAAAAAGAGAAACCGCTCCAACCTATATTAGTACCGAGACAGCCCAGACAGTTGCTAAAAATTATATTAAGAATAATAAAAATAACGCTTTTGATGAAGCAGAAATAAAGTATTCTGAAGTTAATAGTGGAACAGATCGTGATGGTGGACCAGATGAATATTATAGACATCAAGTATTATTTATAATGAATGACGGTACTCATTATACAGTGGATGTAGATGCTGTAACAAAAGAAGTTAAATACTACCGTACATGGACAAATTAAAAAAAGAAGAGTCTAGTGATACAAACTAGACTTTTTGAATGTTCGCAATATTTTTGTTTTTACGAACACAGATACATGATATAATTAGTTTGGATAAGCAATTTAGTAAAAATATAGTTTTGCTACCCGAACTTGCTTATAGTACAAGCTGCAATCAAGGCAAAGAAGAATAAGTAATAATTAAGACTAGGTAAACCTAGTCTTTTTTATGTTATAATTGAGTTGGTGATAATATGAAATATAATTTTGACATAAATAATAGAGCTTTTAATGCTATTAAAAATAAAACTAAAAGAGTAGAAATTAGAACTACTAAATTGGGTAAAAATCATTTTGACTATGGCATTCTAAAAAGTGGAGATAAAATTATATTTAAATCATATGATGGTGAAATAATTAATTGTGTAGTTGGTGATGTTAATCATTATGATTCAATTGAGGAATTATTAACACTTGAGGGAACAAGATATACATTATCATCTACAAATGATTTTAATGAAGGTATTAAATCTATCAATAGTATAAATGGTTATGAAGAAGCAATAAAAGTTAATGGCGTGTACGCTATACATATTACACCTATAGAATAATTAATTATAAGTCATTTTAGCCTTAATCACCCCTAACTTGCCTATAGTACAATCCGCAATTAAAGCAAAACAAACTAAATAATTACAATTAAATCAAGAAAACTAGTTAACTTCATACAACCTAGTTTTTTTATGATATAATTTACGTGTAGGTGATAAGTATGGATTATCAATTAGCAAAAGTTAAATATCAAGCTAAAGATAAGTTATATAGACTTCTTGAATACTCATTATATGAAGGCTCTTTTTATATGGATAAAGATGTAAATGATGAATGTTTATTTGAATATAAGTGGTTTGATAATTATTTTACTGATGATGATAGAGATGCCTATTTTATTAAGACTAATAATAAATATATAGGTTATGTTATGGTTAACGAAAATTTAAAATTTAATAAGTGTGGAAAGTGTATTGCAGAGTTTTTTATTATGCCTAAGTATAGAAGAAATCATGTAGGTAAGAATGTTGCTTTTGAAATATTTGATATGTATCAAGGAGACTGGGAAGTTCAACCTATGGAAAATAATATAAATGCATATTCTTTTTGGAGTAACATTATAAAAGAATATACCAATGGTAATTACACCATAAAGAATGATGGTATTGAAGATGTTTTTATTTTTAAAAGCAGATAGTTAATTCTTTTTTATTAGTTTTATAATTTAAGGAGTCATTATATGGAATTATTAAAAGCTAAAACAATTTTATCTAAGGTAAACTATGGTAATGATTGGTACGGTGTAGATTATAATATAAATCTTTATAGAGGATGTTCTCATGGCTGTATTTATTGTGATAGTAGAAGTAATTGCTATCACATAGATAATTTTGATGTTCCAAAAGGTAAAGAAAATGCCTTATTAATACTTGAAAAAGAATTATCTAAAAGAAATGATCATGGTGTAGTAGGAATAGGTTCTATGTCTGATACTTATAATCCTTTAGAAATAAAGCATGAACAAACAAGAGGAACTTTAAAGTTATTATCTAAATATAATTATGGTGTATCTATCGATACTAAAAGTGATTTAATATTAAGAGACTTAGATTTACTTAAAGAAATAAATTCTAAAAATAACGTTATTATTAAATTTACTATAACAACCCCAAATGATGAATTATCTAAAATAATTGAACCTCATGTTTGTGTATCTTCAAAAAGATTTGAAGCTATTAAAAAGTTATCTGATAATGGTATATTTGTTGGAATAATGATGAATCCAGTTTTACCATTTATTACTGATAGTGAAGAAGATATAATAAAACTAGTTAAGTTTGCTCATGATAGTGGTGCTAAATTTATCCATACATTTATGGGAATGACATTAAGAGAAAATCAAAGAGATTATTACTTTGAAGAACTTGATAAATATTTTAAGGGATTAAAAGAAAAGTATATTAAGTATTATGGACAAAGTTATAATTGTGCTGTTCCTAATTATAAATCATTATATAAAGCGTTTACTAATGAGTGTGATAAATATAAAATACTTTATAATATGAAAGATATTATAAAAACCTATAAAAAAGAGATAAAGGATGATAATGAACAAATATCATTATTTTGATAAAATAGTTATTAATTAATTGCAATACATAAATTAAGTATGTTAAAATATGCGGAAATGGGTGGGTTTTATGAAAAAAACAAAAAGATTAAAAAAAATAGAAAATAAAAACAATAAAAATACTTATGATGCCATAGTTGATATTGTTTCTTATACAGAAAATATTCAGTATTATTCTTATAAAAGAGAAGATTATAAAGAACTTGTTCTAAATGCACTAGTTAATAATTCTTCTTCAATTAAGTATGTTTCACCATTATCAAATGATTATGCATTTTTTTGTGAGGAAGCAGTAAAACAAGACTATCAAAATTTCCTGCTTATAAATGATAGTGTTACTAATTATAAAGAGCTTGGAATTAAAGCAATTTTAGTTAATCCTTTTGTTGTATGTGATTTACCAAAATTTTCAAAATATTATTATTTCTTTTGGAAGCTTGCTGTATTTAATTGTTTTAGTGTTTTAATGTCAATTAAAGAAGATAATAAAGAGTTATTTTCTTTAATAGCTATAGCACTTGATAAAGAACCTAAAGCTATTTTATATGTTGACCATGAATTATCTATATACAATAATTTATGCAAGTTTGCTTATAGTAAAGATGTTGAATCTGTTGATTATATGGATATAAATTATGTAGATAAAAAACTTGCTTTAGAAATAATTAAAAGAGATCCTAAAAAAATTGATTGTTTAAATATAGATAGTCCTTATTATAACGAAGCTTGGAGGCTTGCAGTTAGTTTAAATAGTGAATTAATAAATACTGTTTGTTTTCATAATATGGAACAAAGACTTGATTTTTTCTTAGAATTAATTAATTCTATAAAATTAGAGAATCCTGGTATTATGAAAAGTTATAACGTTCTTAAAGCTTTATATTTTAAAAATAAACGTGATAAAGAAAAAGTTATTAATTCATGTGATTCACCGGATGAAGAATTTTTCAAATTGCTAGGTGATTTAGATAATGACGGTAAGTTATTATATAAAAAATTATTAGAGGCACGTGAAAACTTTTATAAATCATCTAAATCAAATAGCTATATTTATTCAGAACATGAATGTCCTATTAGAGTTAAAACTAGGTAATGTTATATAACCTAGTTTTTTTATGTTATAATTTACGTGTGGGTGATAGTATGAATCTTATATTTTTAAGACATGGTGAAGCAACTGATAATGTTAAAGAACTAATCTCTGATAAAGAAATTTACTGGTCTATATTAACTGATAAAGGAATAAAAGATGTAAAAGAATCAATTGAGTTATTACCAAGTAATATAGATATAGTTTATGTTTCACCACTTCCAAGAACAATTCAAACAGCTCATTTTGTTTATGAAAAATATCCTCATTTAAACTTTTTAATAGATGATAGAATTAGAGAAATACAATATGGTAAATATTCTCATTTTAAGAATAATGAAGAATTAGATGAAACAAGAAAAAAACAAATTGCTGGCGATTATTTAGTTAGATTTGGTGACTACGGTGAAAATAAGCTAGATATTGAAAGAAGATTATCAAATTTTTTAATTGATATATCTAAAAGTAAATATGAAAATGTATTAATTGTATCTCACGGATCAGTGATATCTTATATGAAGAGATTATTAGATTTAAAATCTTCACATATTAAAAAAGGTGAAATAGAAATATTTAATGATGTAGATTTTAATTATTTATTAAAGTATCAAGATATTCTTGATAGATTTAAATAGTAAATAT
Source organism: uncultured Mycoplasmatota bacterium (assembly GCA_947302655.1). GTDB lineage: Bacteria > Bacillota_I > Bacilli_A > RF39 > UBA660 > RUG13160. The sequence goes on from CAMYVW010000002.1 coordinate 285,354, forward strand.
AATTTATAAAAAAATGTTATATATGTATAAATATTTAATATATTTGTTTCTTTTATTTTAGTGTTATTATACATTTTAAGGGAGTGGTATTATGGATTTATATTTTTTAGAAGATAGAATAAAGATACGTGAGTATTCAAAGAAAGCTAAAAAAATTGCTATTAAGCTTGGAACTTGGGAAAAATATAGAAAAGGTGAATTCTCAGGATGTAAATATCATGATATAACATTATCTAAAAATGACCCTTATGGTTTAAACATTACATATTGTTCAAGTGATGATATTTATATAGAGTATAATAATAAAATAGTTATGGATTCAAAACATAAAACTATTGAAAGAGGTCCATGGGAGGATGTTCTTCTTGAAACATATAATAGATTACCAAGTATTTTAAGAGAAAAACAAGAGCAGGAACGCCTTAACGAAAGAGCCCTTAAATTTATGGAAGTACTTTATGCTATTAATAAATATATGGGTGTGGAAGTTTCTATTAGTCCTAATATAGAAGTTACTATATCATACTCTTATACGGAAGGTTATTATTCTTGCTCTATTTCTGGAAGATACTATACGATTAAAGTAGATGATAAAGTAGTTTTCTCTGCAAGTGATGGTGGATCTACAACGTATACTAAAATACACAAATATATTCCTGGTGAATGGGAAAATGATGTTAAAAGAGCTATGTATAATGGAATGAATGAATATAACAGAAAAGTAAGAGCAAATGAACAAAGGCAAGCAGAAGAATCAATTCAAAGATTAAGAAAAAAATATTAAAAAAACTAGATTTTTTAAATCTAGTTTTTTAATACCCTAATTTTCCTTCTAGGCTTTCATCATTTTTTATCCATTCATCAACTTCATAGATAGTAAAATCAGTTTTATTTTCTCTTGCAATAACTCTTTTTATACCTGCATTAATAACGAATCTTTTACAAAGCATACAAGGCGATGCACTTTTAACATATTCTCCTGTTTTATAATCTTTACCAACTAAGTATAAATCAGCGCCAATCATTTTATCTCTTGATGCAGATATGATTGCATTTTGCTCTGCATGAACGCTTCTGCATAGTTCATATCTTTCACCTCGAGCAACATTCATTTTTTCTCTTAAACAATAATTTAAATCACAGCAATTTTTTCTACCTCTTGGAGCTCCAGTATAACCAGTTGAAATGATTTCATCATTTTTTACAATAATTGCTCCAAAATTTCTTCTTAAACAAGTGCCTCTTTCTAAAGCAGCTTCTGCTATATCTAAATAATAATTAGTTTTATCTATTCTTCCCATACTATCACCATATAAATTATAATATATATTTATTTAAAAAAACAATTTCTTTTTTTAAAATTTTCTGCTATAGTATGTACCTGAAGGATGATTTTATGGGTAAATTATTTGTTATTGGAGTTGGAACTGGTAATATTGATGATTTAACAGTTAAAGCTGATAGAATAATTAGAAGTTCTGACTTTGTATATTGTGATGAAAAAATGTTTCAAAAAATGAGATTATATTATGATATTAATAAACTTATTCCAAATGATTATACCAAAACAACAACTAGATGTATAAATGCGATTAATCAAGCTAAAGAAAGTGATTTAGTATCTATTCTAGGTAGTGGTGATACAGGAATTTATGGTATAGCAGGAATTGTTTTAGATAAAATAGATGAAATGAATGTTAATATTGATGTTGAGATTATACCGGGAATGACATCAGCTATTTTAGGTTCATCTTTACTTGGATCACCAATAACAAAAGACTTTGCTGTTATAACTTTAAGTGATCACTTTGTAAATAAAGAAGAATTTGAACAAAAAATAAAAAATATTGCTACTTCTGATTTAAGTATTGTTTTTTATAGTCCTTCTAATCCAACTAAAGAAAATTTAATTAGAGCTAAAGAAATTTTACTTAAATATAGAGATAGTAAAACTTTAGTTGGAATAACTAATAATATTGGTAATGATGATCAAAATATCATTATTACTAATTTAGAAGAATTTGATTTATCTTTTGTTAATTCATTATCAACAATATTTATTGGAAATAACGACACTCATTTAACAAGGACAAGAAAAATGGTAACTAAATTATATTAATAATAAGACTATAAAATTATAGTCTTTTTTTGATATAATATTAATAGAGTAGTAATTAACTCAACTTCCAGTTCGTATAAATATTTAAATGATTATTGTATATTTATAACCAGAAAGGAGCAATTCACATGGATCAAATTAAAATAGGAAATTTTATTCAAGAAAAAAGAAAAGAAAAAAATATAACACAGTTAGAACTTGCTGAAAGACTTGGCATTACTGATAGAGCTGTATCAAAATGGGAAAATGGTATATGTTTACCTGATGCTGGAACAATGCCTGAACTTTGCTCAATTCTTGATATTTCTATTAATGATTTATTTAGTGGAGAGGAAGTTGATATGAAAAACAATGAAAAGAAATTAGAAGAAAATTTACTTGAAATGACTAAAGCAAAAGAAGAAAGGGATAAACAACTACTTCATTTGGAATATGTAGTTGGTTTAATTTCTATTATTGTATTTATAATATTAGTATTACTTGCATCTTATGCACCTATGAAAGATTGGGTTAGATTTGTAATTATTGGTGTAACTACAGCTGCTATTATTTTAGTTGCTTTTGTTTTACTTAAGATTGAGCAAGTTGCTGGTTATTATGAATGCAAACATTGTCATAATAAATATGTTCCAACATATTTATCTGTACAAAAAGCTATGCATTTTGGAAGAACTAGATATATGAAATGCCCAAAATGTGGTAAGAAAAGTTGGCAAAAGAAAGTATTAAAATAAATTAAAAAATAACTTAAAGATTTAAGTTATTTTTTGATTTTTATATATATCATGTTTTCTTATATGTGGTACAATTATATATGTATAATGAATATAGATAAAAGATATTAATATGGAGGAATCATATATGAAAAGAAAAGATTTAATATTTATTATTGTCGTTTTAATTATTGTTGTTGGTTTTATTACTTTTTCTAATTTTATAGGAAGTAATAAATCTAGTAAAACAACAAAAAAAGATAAGGTTAACTTATTAAGCGGTAAACATTATGTTCTTATTACGGTCAAAGATTATGGAGAAATTAAACTTGAACTAGATGCAGATATAGCTCCAATTACTGTAACAAATTTTATAAATCTTGTTAGTGATAAATTTTATGATGGACTTACTTTCCACAGAATTATGAAAGGTTTTATGATTCAAGGTGGTGGATATGAAGTTGATGGAACTAGAAAAAATGCTGACACTATAAAAGGGGAGTTTTTACAAAATAATGTTAAAAACACTATTTTGCACAAAAGAGGAGTTATATCAATGGCAAGAGCTAATGATATGAACTCTGCATCTTCAGAGTTTTTTATAATGCATGAAGATGATGATTATTTAGATGGTAAATATGCAGCTTTTGGTAAGGTAATTAGTGGAATGGATGTCGTAGATAAAATTGCTAATAATGCTAAACCTACTGATAATAATGGCTCTATTTTACTTAATGAAAGACCAGTTATAAAATCAATTAGAGTTGTAGAAAATTAGTTTGGAGGAATATTTATGGATAAAGTATTAAAAGCTGGATGTGTTGTAATTAATCCTGCGGATAAAACTGTAGCTTTAGTTTATCGTTCTAAGTTTAATGATTTTTCTTTTCCAAAAGGACATTTAGAAGAAGGAGAATCATTAATTGAATGTGCTTTAAGAGAAACAGCAGAAGAAACAAAAAGAGATGTTGAGATTTTAGATGAGAATCCTATTTATATTGAGGAATATTACACACCAAGAGATGAAGATGTAAGACTTTATTACTACCTTGCTAAAGATATAGGGCCAAGTACTAATGATTCAACTGACACTCATGATTTATATTGGATTAGTTTTGATGAAGTACTTGATAAACTTACTCATGATAGTGTTAAAGAAGTATGGAACTCTATTAAAGATAAAGTAAAGACATATTTTAATTAAATTTTAGGAGATGAAAATGATGAAAAAAGAAGAAAAAGAAGAGTTTATTGATGAAGTTGGTGTAAAAAGTAAAGGTAAATTTAAATTTATTTTAATTATCATTATTCTTTTACTTATAATTGCTGGTTTAATGGTTTGGATAATTAAATATGATGTATTAAAAAAAGATGATAAGAAAGTATCATCAAAAAGTAATGATAAAGTCATTTTAAAACATAGTAATCCTCAAACAGTTAAATCAGAAGGTGTTTATATAACTGATGTATCTGATGTAGTTGATGAAGTAATGCCATCAATTGTATCTATTACAAGTAAAACAATTATTGATTCTGGTAATTATGGCTTTTACTTTTATGGTGGAAAGTATACAACTGAAGGCGCAGGATCTGGAATTATCGTTTCAGAAAATGAAAAAGAAATATTTATTTTAACTAATTATCATGTAGTTAAAAATACTGATGAACTATCTGTTAAATTTATTGATGATAAAAGCGTTGATGCCAAAGTAAAGGGTGTTTCAGAGAGAAATGATATTGCAATTGTTTCCGTTGAAAAATCTAAACTTGATAGCAAGACTCTTGATAGTATTAAAATTGCTACTTTAGGTAATAGTAATGAACTTAAAGTTGGTAATGGTATTATAGCTATAGGTAATGCCCTTGGTTATGGTCAATCTGTTACAACAGGTGTTGTAAGTGCTCTTAATAGAGAAGTATCAACTGATGAAGCTAGTCAAGATATGATTCAAATAGATGCAGCTATTAATGGGGGAAACAGTGGTGGAGCTTTACTTAATAGTAAGGGAGAAGTAGTTGGCATTAATACTGCTAAGTATTCTTCTAGTTTGACTTCATCATCTTCTGCAAGTATTGAAGGTATGGGTTTTGCTATTCCTATATCTGATGTTGAAAATTTAATTACTGATTTAATAAGTGGTAAAGATGATGAAGAAGGTCTTTTACTTGGTGTTGAAGGCTATATGACTAATTCAACTGAATTATCATCTTATGGATTTCCTACAGGGTTTTATGTTTCAGGAATAGTTAAAGGTGGTAATGCAGCTGATTCAGATCTTGAAATTGGAAACATTATTGTAAAAGCTGATGGTAAAGAAATTACTTCATTTTCTTCCTTAAAAAAAGTATTAAATAAGAAAAATAAAGGTGATACCGTTAAGCTTACAATTAAATATGTTAAAGGAAATGAATATAAAGAAAAAGATATAAATATTAAATTAGAAAAATAAATTAAAACAAAAATTGACATAAATATTGTTATGTGTTAGAGTTTAATTGGAGGATGAGTTATGGCGAAGTTTTGTGGTAAATGTGGTGCAGAAATTACTGAAGATTTTTGTACAAGTTGTGGAGCAAAAGCAAGTGAAGCAACTGCAACAGTAAACAGTGATGTTAATGAATATTTCCGTGATAAACTAATGAGCAAGAAAAGACATAATGCTTACCGTATTGCTGCTGGTGTTATTATGTTAATACTTGGATTCTTAGTTACTATTGCAGGTCTTTTATATGATGATTTAGATGTATCTATTGCTTTTGATAATGTTGCTCTTGCATTAGTACTTCCTGGTATCTTTACTTTTGTTGGTGGACTACTTAGCATTATTAGTAAAAAAGTAAATGTATTACTTCTTTGTTCAGGAATATCTTATATATTAGCTGCTATATTTAACGCTGTTGGAATTCAAAATATTTCTTTAATATTTATTTTATGCGCAATATATGCACCAATTAATATTGTTTACTATTTTCAAGCTGAGAAGCTAGAAAAATAAAAACAAAAAACCTATATAAATAGGTTTTTTTTATGCTATAATTTTATGGTAAAGTATGGTGATATATCGTGGTAGAAAAACTAAACAGTATTAGAAGCTATGATAAGAAATATAACAAAAAAAGAGCATTAATTATAACAATAGTTATTCTTTTATTTGGTATTTTAGTGGGTATTGTAGCTAAATGCTTAGATAATTTAGCTCTTGATAATAATATATGGTGGCATAATATTATTGCTCATTTTGATATAGGAAATATTCTCTCTTGTATGGGTATATGGCTTTTAATAGCACTTATTATATCTATATATAGTAAAACTCCATTTAGAGCTGCTTTAAATGTATTTTTGTTTTTTATTGGTATGAATGTAAGTTATCATATATGGACCATAGTTTATAGTGGTTTTAATCCAAGTAGATACATGATGATATGGTACAATTTAACTATTTTATCTCCTTTATTAGCTTATATTTCGTGGTATTCTAAAGGTAGTCATATAGTATCAATTATAATAAGTTCATTTATTATAGGTGTAATGATGGTTTTTAGTTTTAGTACTGGCTACTGGTATATATATTTTAAAAGTATAATAGATACATTAATTTTTATATTTACTCTTATAGTTTTATTTCATGATTATAAAACAAGTATTAAAAGTTTAATTGTAGGTATATTATTATCCTTTATTTTAGTAAATTATATCCATTTTTAATTCTTTATTTTTAGTTATTTATATTGTATAATACATTTAGAATAGAAAAGGTGATTGATAAATGAAAGCACTAGTAATTGGACATTCTTCATATGATATTGCATGCCCTGTTAACGAGTATCCAGTTGAAAACACTAAGTATCGTTTAGATGAAGTTGTAACTTGTGGTGGAGGACCTGCAGGTAATGCTGCTTATTTACTTGGTAAATGGGGTATTGAAACTTATTATGCTGGTGTTGTTGGCTCTGATGATTTTGGAACTAAAATCAAAAAAGAGTTTGAAAACATAGGTGTTCATACAGAATATTTGGAGACTAATTATGAAAAACCTACTTCAGTTTCATTTATCATGATTAATAAACAAAACGGAAGTCGTACTTTATTTAATATTGCCGGTGAAAGACCAAATATGAAAAAGTATGATTTTAATATTGATCCAGATGTTATATTAATTGATGGGCATGATTATAACGCTTCAATGGCAGCACTTAATAAATATCCTAATGCAATAAGTGTTATAGACGCTGGAAGAATTACTCCAGAATTATTAGAATTGTGTAAGTATACAAAATATATTGTTACTTCTAAAGGATTTGCTGAGACAGTAGCAAAAATGAAATTTGATTTTTCAAATCCTAATTCTTTAGTTCAAATTTATACAATTGTAAAAAATAGATATCCTAAATCAGAAATAGTTATAACTCTAGAAGAAAAAGGATGTTTATATGCTGTTAATAATGAAATAAAAATAATGCCAGGTTTAAAAGTTCAAGCTGCTGATACAACAGGTGCTGGAGATATATTTCATGGAGCATTTACTTATGCAATTTCTAAAGGATATGATATTGAAAAGTGTGTAAGACTTTCAAATATTACGGCTGGTTTATCTGTTCAAAAAATTGGTGCAAGACTTTCAATACCTACACTTACTGAAGTAACTAATTATTATAATGAGAAATTTCCACAAACTAATCAAAGTATTCAGCAACCTACACCAACAGTTGAGCAAACACCAGTAAATACAAACAATTCTCAAGCAAATATTAATCAGGTAGTTAATAATCAAAATATGGTTCAAAATACTAATCAAATACCTAATCAAATACAGAATACTAATAATCAAGCTGTTTCTAACCAAGAACCAGTTTCTCAAGTTAATCAAAACGTTCAGCAACCTGCTGTAATGAGTTATGAGCAAGCTATGCAAGCTCAAAATAATGCTAATGGGGGAAATTTAAATGGCTAATAACATTCTAACTAGTAAATCACCTAGATTAGATGTACATGGGGAAACATATGATAGTGTTTCCCTTTATGTTTCTCAATTTGTTGATGATAATTATAAATTAGGTAATAAATATATTGCAATAGTTCATGGTAAGGGTGAAGGAATCCTTAAAAATAGGGTACATGAGCTATTAAAAGTAAATAAAAAAGTTGAAGATTATTATCTTAATAATTGGAATATTGGAGAAACAATAATTGTACTTAAAACTGATAGATAAAGATATTTATCAAAAAAAGTTGACATTTGTTCGAAAAAATGTTATTATTAAAGCATCAAAAGAAGGGTAACAAAGAAATAGTGCTAAATTTCTTTTGAATAAACAGGGGGATATATTATGAAAGGTTATGTTTTAGATTATATCAACGAAAACGAATATAAAAAACTTGAAAGAGCATTAAAGAAATATAATATGCTTGCTTTTAAGAAATTAACATTCGATTATTATCATGCTTTAAAAAACGGTAATTTCGTTGGTGAAAAGATTTCTTCTAATAAGAAAGAAAACACAGAAACATATGAGTTAAAATTACCTAGTGATAAGATGTTTGCTCAAATATATGGTGATATTAAAGTAAAATATATTGTTTATAAAAAAGATAAAATTGTTATGCTTGATACTATAACACCAACTGATATTTTACTTGAAGGTCATAGATCTGAACTTACTACTTATAAAGGTATAATGATTTCTAAGAACAATGCTTCTAAAGAAATGTTTAAAATTGATTTACTTAATATGCTTCAAGGAGATAAGTAATTTATTACTTATCTTTTTTTCTTTGAAAAGCCGGATGCTATATATAAAAATGGTGTTGCAACATATAATATTTTATGTTATTATTAAATAGCAATTGGACCTCTAGCTCAGTTGGTTAGAGCATCCGGCTCATAACCGGGCGGTCGTAGGTTCGAGTCCTACGAGGTCCACCATTTATATTTGCAGGTATGGCGAAATTGGTAGACGCACTAGACTTAGGATCTAGCGGAGCGATCCATATGGGTTCAAGTCCCTTTACCTGCACCACTTAAAAATAAAGCCACAAAGTGGCTTTTTTAATTGCTTTTTCAGTATATTTTTGATATATTTTATTAAGAGATTGGAAGATGAATATGAAAAAGAAAATTTGTTTATTTTTAATTATGTTTTTATCATTTTTTATGATATCACCTAAAGTTGAAGCTAAGAAAAGTGATAAAGTAACTATTTATTTATTTAGAGGAAAAGGATGCGGATATTGTCGTTCATTTTTAACATTCTTAAGTAATATAAATGAAGAATATGGTAAATATTTTGAACTTGAATCTTATGAAGTTTGGTACGATGCTGATAATAATGCATTAATGAAAACAATTTCTAACTTCTTAGGTGAAGAAGCTAGGGGAGTACCATATATTATTATTGGTGATAAAGTTTTTGCTGGTTATAGTAGCTCTGATGATGCTGAAATTAAATCTACAATTAAAAAATTATATAACACTAAAAAAAGTAAAAGATATGATGTATTTAAAGAATACAAAAAAGAAAACAAATTAACTGGTGACTATACTTCTAAAAATTTGAAGAAAACATTAGAAGATGAAAGTATTGAACTTAAAGGAGAAAAGAAAGTAACTTCTATACAATTAGAAGGTTTACCTAATGTTGTACTTAATTTCCTTTTTGTAGCTGCTGGAACAGGTATTGTAATTTTCTATAACAACAGGAAATTTAAAAGTTTAGAAGATAAATTAAATAGTAAAAAAAATAAATAATTAAAAAAATCTCATTAACATGAGATTTTTTATATTGTTAATTAGGTGAGTAATATGATTAGTAGAAATAAATTTAAGAAAATATATTTTGAAATAACAAATGCATGTAATTTATCATGTCCTTTTTGTTTAAAAACAAAAAGAGATAAAAAGTCGGTTACATTTGATGAATTTAAGTATGTTCTTAATCAGATTAAACCGTATACAAAATATTTATATTTTCATGTTTTAGGAGAGCCTCTATTACATAATGATATAAATAAATTTATTAATTATGCATCAAAAGATTTTTACATAAATATAACTACAAATGGTTACTTAATAAATAATATAAATACTAATAATATCAGGCAGATAAATATATCTTTACATAGTTTTAATGATAAATATAATAAAACTTTATCTGCTTACTTAAATGATTTATATAAATTTGAAGAAATGTATTCAGGTAATACATATGTTAATTACAGGCTTTGGGTTAATAATAAATATTATAATCAAATTATTGATAGTATTTCTAAACATTATGATGTTAATATTCCTGATAATTTTTCTAATGTTAAACTTAAGAAAAATGTATATATTAATTCATCTAATGAATTTGTTTGGCCGCAAGATAATAACTCTGATAAAAACTATGATGGAGTGTGCTATGCTCTTAAAGATCATATTGCTATATTATCAAATGGCGATGTAACTGCTTGTTGTTTAGATGGAAATGGTGTATTAAAGTTTGGTAATATTTTTAAAGTAGATTTCAAAAATATAATTTCTTCAAAAAGTTTTGCTGATATGAAAAGTGATTTAACTAATGGTAAAAGAACTAAAAAATTATGTAAGAAATGTAATTTCTTATTTAGAGATTAAATTTATTAATTATTATTTTTAATTTTCGACAAATTTGTTATACTATTAAAGTAGAATAGGAGTATAGATATGAAAGATAAATCATTATTAGTTTTAATATTATCATCTTTTGTAGCTGTACTTCTTCTTTTATTTATTCCTGATAAAAGTCAAATAAAAGAAGTTAAATATCAAAAGAGCCTTTATTCTTCGTTTAAAAATATATCTACATTAACCGGTGGAGTTTATAAACTTGCTAGTGAAAAGAGATTAAGTAATAATATCTTAAATTTACTTTATTATAATAATGAAACAGATGACTATTTATCTTTCTTTATTGATAATAAAACCGGTAAGAAAATATCATTTGCTGCCTTATTAAAAGATGATTCTATTAAATCTTTTTCTGAAGTTGAAAATAGACTTTTAAGGCTTAAATATCCTAAATTTGTTGTAGATGCTATTTCTTCTAATGAAGTTACTAAAACTTATAGAGTACTTGATAATGAAATTATTATATATTATAAAAATGTTCATACAAATCCAGAAATAACTGATAAATTTTATATTAAAATTAACAATAATGAAATAACTGATTATCTTAATTATGATCATAAACTTGATTTAGAGTATCATAATGAAAATAGTTTTGAATATGACTCTTCAAAAAAATATATCGCATTTACATTTGATGATGGACCTAGTAAAAATAACACCAAAGATGTTGTTAATTACTTAAATGATAATAATGCTCACGCAACATTTTTCATGTTAGGTAATTCGATGGCAAATAATCCTGATATTGTTAAATATGTTTTAGATAATGGTAATGAAGTTGGTTCTCACACATATTCTCATAAGAATTTAAAACGTCTTTCTTTAGATGAGGTAGAAAGAGAAATGCAGCTTACTCAAGATGTATATAAAAATATTACTAATAATGACATTGAACTTTTAAGACCTCCATACGGAGCGATAAATGAAAAAATAAAAGATTCTTTTTCATATCCTTATATTTTATGGAGCGTTGATACATTAGATTGGCAATATAAAGATAGTGATTATTTATATAATTATGTTATTAATAATGTTCGTGATGGAGATATTGTATTAATGCATGATATTCATGATACAACTAAAATAGCAGTTGAAAGAATTTTACCTGAATTATATGCTCGAGGATATAGGGTAGTAAGTGTAAGTGAACTTGCTAAATTAAAAGGTGTTATCCTTGAAGATAATCACAGCTATAGATCTATAAAATAAAAAATAATGTAAGACTTTGTCTTACATTATTTATTTTTTCTTATAATTATATATCTTCCAATTAAAAATACTACTGAGAATACTGCTAGAACAATTGCAATTATATATTCCCATAGTGTATTTCTCTTACTTACATAATTTTCAACAATTATTGCTGTAGAAATACCAAGACCAAATATACCATAAATAAATAGTCTACTAAGAGGGCTTTTCAAATTACATCACCTAACTTAATTTTAACATATAATGTTAATATTTGCATTATTTTATTACTTTGATATAATTATTGTGGGTGGAAGTTGATGAAGCAGTTACTAGGTAAATCATATATTATTAAATTAATATGGATTTTTATTATTGGTTCTTTATGCGGTTATTTTATTGAAACAAGTTACTACTTCTTAAAACACGGAGTATTTATGAATAAGCAAGGTTTATTATATGGACATATTAAGCCCATATATGGTTTTGCTTCTATTCTAATTACTTTATTTTTGAGTGTTTTTGTTAATAAAAATCATTTAAAAATATATATTTATGGATGTTTTTTAGGTGGGACTTTTGAATATCTTTGTAGTCTAGTTCTTCAATATTTTTTTCATACACAGATGTGGCACTACCATAATAAATATTTAAATATTAATGGTAGGGTTAATCTTTTGTATCTTCCGATTTGGGGACTTGCGGCACTATTATGGCTAAAATTTGTAATTCCTTATTTTAATAAAGTATTTGATAAACTTCCTGAGAAGTTTATGAAGTATTTAACCATTGTTTTAACTGCGCTTATTATTTTTGATTTTGGAATTTCAATTGTTGCAGTAAGACGTATGAAATATCGAAACAAAGGTATAGAACCTAAAAATGGCTTCCAAGAATTTTTAGATAAGCATTATACAGATGAGTTTATTAAAAAGAGAATACCATATTTAAAAATTGTTGATTAAAACAAATTGGCAATTTTTTCTTCCAATTTTATGATTTTATGTTATAATTAAAAGGCATTGGTGATGTCTCCTTAGCTCAGTTGGTAGAGCAACTGACTCTTAATCAGTGGGTCCAGGGTTCGAATCCCTGAGGGGACACCATTTTTGTTTTTTTAAAAATATCTTGCATATTCATACAAAATATTATAAAATTAAATAGGTCCATTTAAATGGGCTTGTAGCTCAGCTGGTTAGAGCGCACGCCTGATAAGCGTGAGGTCGG
>CAMYVW010000003.1 GCA_947302655.1 uncultured Mycoplasmatota bacterium
ATGCCGCCAGCGTTCATCCTGAGCCAGGATCAAACTCTCAATAAAAAAGATTTTAAAAATTAAAATCTAATATTTAAGTTTAATCTAAGCTACTCAAAATTGACTTTTTTACTTAGTTTTCAAAGATCATTTCGCGTCCTTTTTTCGGTACGCACTAGTAATATATCAAACCTAAAAGTTAAAGTCAACACTTTTTTTTAACTTTTTTTTATTTTTTCGACATTTTGTGTAAAATAAGTGTTTTTAATAGTTTCTACCGCTATTTTAAAGGGGCTTTCAACCCTATAATATAATATGATTGTAAACAAAAAAGATGACAATTAATTATCATCTTTTTTACTCATCTTTAAATATTGATTATAATAGTTAACAATTACGTCTTTTAAAAAAGGAAATTCATTTCTCTTTTTCATCTCAATTAACTTTGATAATTCATTTTTAATAATCATATCTAAATCACTTGAATAGTTCATTATCTTTTTATGATAATTATATTCATTACGATCAAGAACTCTAAAGCCTCCATCAGGAAAAACCCTAAGGTCTAAATCATAATCAATATATTTAATTGCATTATCCTCAATTATAAAAGGCGATGCAATATTACAATAAAAGAACAAACCTTGTTTTTTTAGTTGACCTATTATATTAAACCAACTATGACGGTAGAAAAATAAAATAGCCGTTTCTTTTGTTCTATGACTTCTCCCATCACTTTCAGTAAGTTTGGTTCTATCATTTGCACATATAAGCATTTCGTCAGTAGCATCTAAAACAACAGCCTCATCACTTACACGGTCTATTTTGCCATTATGTTTATAACAATGGATCGTTAGTCTATCGCCGACCTTTACATCATTCATATCGATCCCGCTTCCCGTAAACATTATAGCAGTTATATTAAGAAAGCGCAAATAAAGAAACTTACTTTAATATTTCTATAGCTTTCATTAACTGAGTGTCATTAACATTGATTATTTTGCCATCTTGATCTTTTTCAATATCTAATCGAACAGTATAGTCAGGCGTAATACCAATTCCATCAATATTTTCGCCATTAGGAGTATACCACTTTCCAGTTGTATATTTAGCCATTGATCCATCAATCAAAGATACAACTTGTTGAACCTTGCCTTTACCATATGATTTAACGCCTACTATGGTTGCCCCGTAACTCTCTTTAAGAGCTGCTGCAAGAATCTCAGCTGCTGATGCAGTGTTTTCATCTACAATTACAACAATAGGATATTTTGTACTTCTATCAGTTTTATCTTTTACAATAGTTTTATTTTTCTTTGTTTCAAGTGAATATATAGTTTTACCTTTTTCTAAAAATAAACTCGCCACTTTTTCAGCAGCATCTAAATAACCACCAGCGTTTATTCTTAAATCTATAATTAATGATGAAACATTATCACTATCAAGAACCTTTAAAGCGTCATCTACCTGATTAGAAACAGTTGATGAAAACGAAGCTACTCTTATGTATCCAATTGAAGTATTATCAATAACTTTATAAGATATAGCTGGAACATAAAGCTTGGTTGTTGATATTTCAAATGATAGTTCCTTCCCGTCCCTTAATATAGAAAGAGACATATTAGATCCCATACTTCTCTGAATTTTTTTTACAACTTCTTCAGTAGAGTAATCAGTAACATCTAAACCATTTATAGATTTTATTATATCTCCAACAAGAATGCCAGATTTTGAAGCGGGAGAGTCATTAAAAACTTCAATTATCTTATGGTCTATAATTGCAACGCCTATGCCTTCATACTCACCTTTTAAAGAATCATTAAGCTGATTTGTTTGTGATGTATTTAAATAAGAGGTATATCTTTCATCCAAATACTTAAGCATACCATCAATAGCAGCTTCAAGCATTTCCGTTTTATTAATATCTTCATAATATCCTTCTGTTACTGAAGAATAAACTTCTAAGAATTGTCTTAATGCTGCATCATTGTTTACAACATTATATTTGATTCCTGTACTCTTATTATATGATGTATAAACAATTATTCCAGCAGTAAGTCCAGAAACTAACGCCGTTATAATCATAATTATAATTGTAGTGCTAAACTTAAATGATGCACTTTTCTTTATACTTGGTTTCACTATATCCCACTTTTCTATCTTTTAAAATATAACATATATATAAAGAAAAAGAAAGTTAAACTAAAATTAACTTTCTTTCTTTGATAATTCTCTATCTATATCTTCAACGTTATCTATAAACTTACTAATTGTACCATCCTTAATTAAAACAAGTGTGGTACCTTTAAACTTTAAGCCATCAACAGTATCTTTTTTATAACTGCTACTATCAGATACAAAAGGTTTATTAAATTCAAGTGATAGATCAGCCGTATATAAAGGTTTAGTTCCCTGAGTTGACTTAAATGAAGATGCTTTGTTTATAATATATGAGTTTCCTAAATCTTCACTGTTAAAAACTAAAACATAATACTCTTCATCAGCCTTATTTAATAAAGTACCAAGAGAAATTGATTCATACTGAACTTGTCCTGCTTTATTAGTTCTTTTGATACCATCTTTCTTTCCCATAAAGT
This sequence comes from uncultured Mycoplasmatota bacterium, assembly GCA_947302655.1. Classification (GTDB taxonomy): domain Bacteria; phylum Bacillota_I; class Bacilli_A; order RF39; family UBA660; genus RUG13160. Next base: position 2,577 of record CAMYVW010000003.1, read on the forward strand.
TTGTTGATAAAAAATATAAAATTAAAAATATTAAAACTAAACCAATTAATATTTTAATAAAACTTCTTATTTCTTGTTGTTCTTCAGAATAATACTTTTCTTTTTTTACCATTTTAACCACCTAAAAAATATTATACACAAAAGAAAAATGGAAAGCAACTACTTGCTTCCCAAAACACTAATAGAGTGATTCATCGAAGATGCAATTACAACCATCTCACTATTTGTTAAATTATTACTTGTTAAATAATAATCTATATTACCTCTAGACCACCTAATAGAATTATCAGATATAACGCCAAAAGTATCATTAAGCAAAACAGGATTACCAAAGACAGGTTTAATCTCAAAGTTATCTGGAATATCTAATGCTTCTTCAACGATGGTAAAACTTTTATCACCGCCAAATGTAAGAATTACTCTTTTACTCTCTTCTCCAATCTTTTCACTACTCGTTAAATAAGTATTATTAGGTAAATAAAGAGGATAAATAATATCATCTAATATATTTGATGTTGTCTTATCACATTTATCACTATCACATTTATCTTGAGGTAGATCTTTAATGTAATGATCTAGTTCAAATTCACTTAAAGATACATCCGCTTTTAAATCGATTTTGGAAAATATTGTTTTTATTCTTTCATTATTATTCTGATCATAAACTACAACACTTTTCAGTTTTAAGTTTTTATCAAACACTATATCTTGTTTAACTAGTTCTGTATTATTAGGATAATTAACTTTAGTTGTGATAATACTTTCATTATTCTTATTTATAAACTTTACATTATCATCATTATTAATATCTTTTAATAAAGAAGCTAGTAGATAACTTTGTGAACTATTATTTGGCCATGAGCTTTGAAATTTAAAGCTTTTGTTTAAAGATGGAGTAATAACATAAACAGCTTCACCGTTTTTTAGAATAATTTGCTCATGAGTATTATTTGTATTAATCAAACTTACCTTATAATAATCATCTTTTAAATATTTTACATCAAAAGTGTATTTAAACTCTTCTTCATCACTTCTTATAGTCATTTTACCAGTTAAGTGATAACTATTTGATTTTGTAACATCATCGCTAAATTGTTTCGCAACATTATTAATATCATTTTTTTTGCACCCAGATAATAAAAGTAATATAGCAAATAAAAATATAAATCTCTTCAATTATTTCACATTCCTTTTCTATTTAAATATAGTTAAATAATTTTAAAATATGAGTGTATAATCGAAATTATTTGATAAATAATATATATAGAAAGGGAAATATTATGATTACACTACAAAAAATAGCGCTATTTTTTACAATTGTAGGTGCATTAAACTGGGGTTGTATAGGATTTCTTGATTTTAATTTTGTATCAACAATTTTTTCAGAAAACGGTGCTATTACCAACGTCATCTATTCATTAGTTGGAATTTGTGGACTCATTAATGTTGGTTTGCTTCTTACAAATCTTGAACATGAAAGATATGATGACATGGATAAAAAAAGAATAACTCGATAAGAGTTATTCTTTTTTATCCGTTTGTAATTTTTATTCCAATGTTGTTATTAACAACAAATGAAAGTCTAGGATCATTATTTTCAATCTTAACTTCAACATCATAATCACCAGTTCCATATTTGCTTAAATCAATATAAGCATTAATATCTTCAGGTTTAATAGAATCAATTACAGATTGATCTCCTTTAACTTGAACTACGATATTAGCATTAGATGTTGAATTAACAACTAATCCAGAAGATAAATTCTTTGGAGTAACTGTTTCTGGTTTAATCTCGATAGTCTTTTGTTTTTCGTCAGCAAAAGATAAATTAATTGTTGCCATATCAGTACTCATATATTTTACCCCTTGAGGTTTACTTAATGATACTGTATATGACTTAGAATCATTGTTTCCTTGGTTAGCAACATTAACAGTTACAGGAACATTTTTAATATTACCTATACTTTCTTTATCACCAAAGATTTCAATAGAATATGATTCAGAATTATTAATTAAAATCTTAGAAATAGATTTTCCAGTTACAAGCTTACCAGTAGTATGAACACTAATTGGTACAGTCATACTGTAAGTATCAAGTTTTATAGATGCATTTAAAGTTCCTGGGACAATCTCGATACCTGGTAAAATCTTTCCCTTAGAGTCATATGCAACTAGAGGAATATTCTCTATTTCAAATACACCAGCATCTTTTAAGTCAGGATTATTTAAATCAATTAAAGCTTTAACCGTAGCAATTTCCTCAAGACTTTCTTTACTTCCTTTTACAACTACTTCTGATTTTTCAAGTTCAACACTTTCAACACTTAATTTTGAATTAAGTTTATTTAAGTTAAGTAATTCATATGAGACAGAAGAAAGAGTACTAACTTTATCTTTTATCGTAACATTTACGTATGTTGGATTAAGTTTATATGATAAAGACGATACTGATTTAGTATAAGTTAGTTTTACTTTATGTGACATATTACTTGGTTGATAATCAGTAAGATCAAGAATTACTTCATGCTCACCAAGTTGTTTTGCAAGATATATATCACTTTTTCTACCAGTTAATACCATATCAACTGTATTAGGAACTCCCTCAACAACATAAGCTTGTTCATTATATTTAATAGTTACTGGAATATTTGTTATTACTTCAGCATCATTTTCAACTAAATTAATTACTTTAGAATCAATCAAAAAGAACATAACAATAGCTAAAACCAAAGATGCATAAACTAAAAATTTTGGTCTATTAATTAATTTATTTAAATAACTTTTACCTTTAAGTCTTTCATTAATATTATAAATAAAACGACTTATTGGAGTTACAAAAATCTTATCTATAAAATGATAAATCTTCTTAAATAAAGAAGTAAAGAACTTTAACAATTTATTCATTGCTATCGTCACCGCCTTCAACTTCATCAGCTTCATAGAAGATTTCTGCTTTTGGACTTAATTCTTCAATTAAAGCCATTCTAAACTCATCAAGCGTTAAGTTATAATTTAAAGTACCATCACAAGCTATACTTAACCTTCCGTTTTCTTCGGAAACAACTAAAGCTAAAGCATCACTTTCTTCAGCAATTCCAAGAGCAGCTCTATGTCTTGTTCCTAAACGCTTATTAAGTGATGGATCCATACTTGTTTTAAATACTACACCCGCACAAGTAATTCTATCACCTTGAATAATTACTCCACCATCATGTAGTGGTGCGTTTGGAAAAAATATTGTTTCAAGTAATTCATCAGATAAATCAGCATAAACCTTTGTTGCTGGTTCAATATATTCCTGAAGAGAAACTTCTCTTTCAATAACAATTAATGCTCCAATTTTATTTCTTTTAAGATACTCAACAGCTTTCATAATTTCGAAAACGACATGTTCTCTTTCATCTACTGTTAATATTTTATGTCTACCAAGAAGTTGAGTTCTACCAATAGTTTCAAGAACACTTCTTATTTCAGGCTGGAATATAACAATAATTGCTAGTGGTCCCCACTGAACAACGTATTCTAGAATTATACCAACAGTATATAAATTTAATAGGTTACTTAACAATTTAAAAAGAAGTATTAATACAACACCTTTAAATATAAGAACCATCTTAATATTGTTTTTAATATTTTTTAATATATAGTAAAATACTAACCAAACTATACATATATCAATAACTTTAGTAAATATAGACCATAAAATAGACCAAGTCATAAATTCACTCCTATTCTTGCTTAATAATTATATCAAAAAATATAAATATAATCTACTTTTTTGTTACATAAAAAAAATATGGATAAACCATATTTTTTAAACATTATTTTTCTTTTCTTCAGCTTCTTTTTGAGCTTGCTCAAGTAACTGGTTATCAATTTTTTCACCAGTTTGTTCAGCTTTTTCTCTTCGACCGTCAACATAGATGCCCAAAACTGATATTAAAAGTACAGCTGATAAAATAACAAATATCCAACAATACTTAGTTATAAAATACATAAAAGCATGCATAAATTAATCACCCTTTTTATTCTATTACTAATGTTTCACCTTTAGGTTGAATTTGAATAAATGTATTACCGTCATTTACCTTAATTTCAGTTCCATCAGTATATTTATATATTGTTTGAGATTCTCTTGAAGATTTTTCCCAAGTAATAGGTATAGCATATCCTTCAGTTATAAAGTATCCTGTACCAGATCCAATATTATCTAGACCTTGTCTTCCCTTACCAGATCCATCATTTAAATTATAGTTATGAACTTGATAAGTAATGATGTTTTTAAATGTATATTGATTTTTTGTTACATAATCAGTATGAGCTTTTCCATTAACAAATCTTTTATATACTTTAGCTTCAGCATCATATTCATATGAACTGGTTGTTGCATTTGAATATCTAATAGATACTTTATTTGCAGGAATAGCACCTTCTTTAGAAGCTAAATCAACAGGTTTAACACTATAATCTAAAAGCAAATCTTTCTTACGTTCAGTTCTTTTACTTCCAATGCCATTTTTAAGCTTACTAATACTAGTAAATAAAGTATGTTCAGAAGAAACATTTAAACTTTTATCTCTCCATCCAGTTTTACCTGTATCAACAACAATTCTATCAACAATACCTTTATTAAAATCTGCTAAAGCTTGATCTGATTGTCCATGGTGAACATAAATAGCATCATTTTCAAGTGCATAGTCAATGTAATAATGTCTTGCACTTCTAATTGAACCAATTCGTTCTGTATTTTGATCTAAGAATAATGCAAGATATCTTGTAATACCACCTTCAACAATCATTTCATATATAATATACGCATCTTGAAGTCCACTTTGAAGTGGTCTTGCAACACTTATATTATTAATCATAACTGCAAATGGTCTACTTTTAGATTTTAAATCAACTATCTTAACAGTTTCAACTTGTTTAGGTTGATCTGGTTTATTATCTTTAGGTTTATCCTTTTTACTACCTTTAAATAAAGGTGTTCCAAACACTAAGTATCCACCTAACGCAAGAACTATAACAGCTGGAACTATAAATTTTATTAGAGTTTTTATTTTAAGTTTTTTTCTTTTCATTTTTACATCCTCTCAATATAGTAAAAGTATAACATAATTAAATAATTATTTAAATGTTATTTGCACGTTTTAAATCTCTTTCTTTAATAGATTCCCTTTTATCATAGTTTTTCTTACCCTTACATACCCCAATTAAAACTTTAGCTTTACCATTTTTAAAATATATTTTGAGGGGTACAAGAGTTAACCCTTCCGTTTTAACTCTTAAACTTAATTTATTTATTTCTTTTTTATGAAGAAGTAATTTTCTTGTTCTTCTTTCATCATGATTAAATTGGTTTCCATAAGAATATAAAGCTACGTATGAATTAATCATAAAAGCTTCATTATTTTTTATGATAATAAAACTATCTTTTAAATTAGCAGAACCCTTTTTTATAGATTTAATCTCAGTACCAACTAGTGCTATACCAGCTTCAAGTTCTTCCAATATAAAATAATTGTATCTTGCATCTCTATTAAGAATTTCCATCTTTCTTCTCCTTAAGTTCAAAGTCAACAGTCGCATTTGTTTTTGATGCATTTGAAACAACTATATGAACTTTATCACCAATTCTATATGCCTTATTAGTATTTTGACCAACTAGTGATAATAGTTCAGAAACATAATTATAATAATCACCTTTTAATGTTTTAACATGAACTAAACCTTCTACTAAGTTTGGAAGTTGAACAAAAAAGCCAAAGTTTGTAACACTAGTTATAATACCATCATATTCTTCTCCAATATGAGATTCCATGTATTCAGCCATCTTCATATCATCAACATCACGTTCAGCGTTAATAGCAGCTTGTTCTCTTTCACTTGAGTGCTCAGCGATTTGTACTAAAACATTATTATAGTAATTAACAGTATTCATTGATAAATTACCATTAAATAAATAATTTCTTAAAAGTCTATGAACAGTTAAGTCTGGAAATCTTCTAATTGGACTTGTAAAGTGAGTATAACAATTACTTCCTAAACCAAAATGTCCAATATTATCTTTAGAATATACAGCTTTTCTCATGCTTCTAAGTAATAGACTTGATAATATTTTAAATTCAGGCTTATCTCTAAGTTCATCTAATATTTTTTGAACAGTAATAGGTGTAATTGAAGTTACTCTAGCATCTAGTTTATAACCAAAAACTTTTAAAAGGCCGATAAACTCTTGCATCTTTTCTTCACTTGGAACATCATGAACACGGTATATAAATGGTAAATCCATATTATAAATATATGAAGCCACTGCTTCATTAGCTGCTATCATAAAGTTTTCTATTAGTTTTTCACCATCTTTATGATCAACTTTAATAATATCAATTGCAACACCATTTTCGTCTTGTTTGATTTTAGGTTCATCTAAATCAAAATCCATGTATCCTCTTTTAACTAAATCTTTTCTTAGAATATGAGCAAGATCATTCATTTTTAAAAGAGTATCGGCATACTTTTCATAACCTTCAGGAACATTATTATTCATTAATATTTCATTAACATTCTTATAAGTCATCTTTTTATTACTTTTTATATAACTTGGAAAAATTTCAGATTTTATTACTTTACCTGAGTTATCTATAACCATCTCACAAGATATTGTTAAACGAATAACCCCTTCATTTAATGAACAAATACCGTTTGATAATTTATGAGGAATCATTGGAATAACTGTATCGGCTAAATATGAAGACGTTCCTCTTTCAAAGGCAGCATCACCAAGAGCAGTATTCTCTTTAACATAGTGACTTACATCAGCAATGTGAACACCAAGAATATATCCTTCGTCTGTAACTTTTAAACTAATGGCATCATCGATATCCTTAGTGTCATCACCATCAATAGTGAAAATCATTTCATTTGTTAAATCACGTCGACCTTCTAAGTCTTTTTCATCAACTTCATTAGGAATATTAACAAGCTCTTTTTCAACATCTTTTCCAAAATCTTCAAATATACCATACTTATAAGCTATCGATTTTATATCCATACCGGGATCATTTTTATGACCTAGTACTTTAATAATAAATCCATCATAAACATTATTACCAAGATCTTTTCCAATTTGAAGAAGAACCTTACTACCTTCTACACAATCCTTTGTTGTTGATATATCAAGTTTAAAAGTAATATTTAACTCATTATCATCAGGTATAAAAACAAACTTACCTTTTTTATTTATTTCTATAGTACCAACAATATTTTTAAGATCTCTTTTTAAAACTTTAACAATACGTCCTTCAGGTTTAATACCTTTTTTTACAATTTCACATACAACTAAATCACCATTAATTGCTTTATTAAAGTTTTCTTCTGGAATATATAAATCATCTTGAAATGGTAAAATAACAAAACCAAATCCTTTTTTATTAACAGATAATTTTCCACAAAAAACACCAGGACAATTATCAAATAATATATATTTGTCCTTATTAGTTTTAAATATCTCACCATTATTTTGCATCTCATCTAATTCATTATTTAAACTAGAAAGTTCATCAGGCGTTTCTAAGTTTAGTAAATGAAAAATATCAATTGATGCTAATGCTTTAGTTTCATTTTTTAGTGCTTCTATAATTTTTTCTTTCATAATACTACTCCCCAGGTATAATTAGTGTGCAAGTTTTAACACCCTCATTATTCCATGTAACTGACACATTTAAAGTTTGATCAATAGCTTCCTCTGTTTTAGGATTAATTAAATCTGAAGTAATTAATCCTTCAGTTACTAGTGTTCCTACATTAACAGTACAATTACTATAACAAGAACTCTTAATAGTTCTATTTTGACTTAAATCAATATATACACATGCAGCATCAGCTACCTGTTGTTTAAACTCATTATATCTTTTAGTTTCATTGTTTTTTGATATGTTTGAAAGATTAACTGTTACTATAACAGAAATAACAACCATAATAGCAATGGCTGCAATAAGTTCAATTAAAGTAAATCCATTTCTCTTCATTAGTATCACTCCTATATATATTATAGCGCGAATGCAACAAATAAAAAAAGATAAAGTTTATAACTTTACCTTTTTTATTTTAAAAATAGGATTAATGAAATGATGAAAAACAAAATTCCAAGTGTAAGTGTAAGTCTACTTATAAAAAGTTCTACTCCACGTTCTTTCATATTTTGAAATAATGTTTCATTTCCACCAGTTATTATTTGTCCAGCATCGCTTGCTTTATTACTTTGTAAAAGCACAATTGCAATTATTAATACTGAAACTATTAGTAATAATGTTTCTAACAATTTAATCACGTCCTGTCAGTAAATAATTTATCATAAAGAACTAACTAAATCAAGAAAAAAGGCTACTTTTTAAGTAGCTTCTCTTCAATTCTCATTAATTGATTATATTTATTAATTCTTTCGCCTCTACTTAAAGATCCCGTCTTAATATATGGAATGTTTAAACCAACAGCAAAATCAGAAATAAATGTATCTTCAGTTTCACCACTTCTATGAGAAATAATAGGAATATAATTATTCTTTTTAGCTAGAATTAATGTTTCAATTGTTTCACTAACTGTTCCAATTTGATTAGCTTTTATGATTATTGCATTGCCAGCTTTACTATCTATACCTTTTTGTAAACAATCCTTATTTGTTACAAAATAGTCATCACCAACAATCATAATTCTGTCACCTAAAAGTGATGTCATTATTCTTAAACTATCAAAATCATCTTCATCAAATGGATCTTCTATACTAATAATTGGATACTTATCAACAATGCTAGAATAATATCTAAGAAGTTCTCTAGATGAAATAATCTTATTATCTAATTTATACATTTTAGTTTCTTTATTGTACATTTCAGATGCAGCAACATCAAGAGCAATAAATACATCTTTACCAGGAACATAGCCAGATTTTTCAATGGCTTTTACCATATATGATAGTGCATCTTCGCATTTATTTAAATGAGGTGCAAAACCACCTTCATCACCAACGGATACTTGATATCCATCGTCTTTTAATAGTTTTTTTAATGTATGAAATATTTCTGATCCTGCTCTAACTCTTTCTTTAAAAGATGGAACAACTGGAACAATCATAAACTCCTGAATTGATAAACCAGAATCTGCATGAGCTCCACCATTAATTAAATTCATCATTGGAATTGGAAGTGACACCTTATTTGTAGCTAGATACTCATATAATTCAAGATTTTCCATTCCTGCAGCAGCCTTTAATGTAGCTAAGGATACTGCTAACATGGCATTAGCACCAATCTTTGTTTTATTTTTTGTTCCGTCAAGATCTCTCATTATATTGTCTATAGTTAGAACATCAACTTTTTGACCTACGATCTTAGGTTTAATAATGTTATTAATATTATCAACTGCTTGTTTAACACCTTTTCCATGATATCTATTTTTATCATTATCACGTAGTTCAAGTGCTTCTCTAGTTCCAGTTGAAGCTCCAGATGGAGAAGATGCACGGAAACATCTGTTATCATCAGTTATTATATCTACTTCTACAGTAGGATTACCACGGCTATCAAGAATTTCCCTTGCAATAACATCTTTTATCATACTATCAACACCTTCTATAATTAGTATAGACAAATCAATAAAAATAAACAATATAAAAAAGCAACGTTTACGTTGCTTGTTGACTTTTATTTTCTTTTAATTATTTGTTTTTCATGATCATTAAGTAATACAGTGTTTGCAAATTGAACTACACCATAAAGTAGTGCAAAAATTCCACATTGTCGATTAATAGACATTACATTTAAAGGCCCAAATGTAACAACAGCACCAAGAATAATCAAAATTATAGATGTTACTAACGTTAATATAGCAGCTGTGTCCTTTACTTTAAGTAGTTTTAATGCAACAACTAGTTTTTGAAAACCACATATAATAATAAATAAACCAAAATAAATCATAATAGCATTTGTTAAATTACCAGGATTTATTATTAAAAGTAAACCAGAAACAGCAGATAATATACCAAATATTACATCCATATTTGATAAAGAAATCTTTTTCTCTCTGCTACTCATCCAAACATACATTGTACCTGAAATAATTATAGTTATTCCTAAAGCTTTTTGAATAGTAGAAAATTTAATATACGTTTTATAGTATAAAACAGCTCCAATTATAATAAATGCGATATATAAAACTAATCTAGTTGCATTATTAAGTTTGTAATCATTTACTTCACTTTTTGATAGTTTAGCCATATTCCCTATCCTCCTATAGTAATTATACTAAATGTTGTTAATAAGTCAATTATCTTTTGTATTTTTAAGAGATTATGATATAATATATAACCCACAGGGGAGATGATTGTATGATTACGGAAATAACCGCCAATGAATTTGATCGTTTTGCGATAAATCATTCCCTAGCTAACTTTCGCCAATCATCAAAATATGCAACCCTTATGGCTAAAAATGGATATGATAGAAAATATCTAGCTTACTATAATAAAAATAAAAAATTAGTTGGGGCAACAATGCTACTTACAAAAAAAATAAAACATATATTTAAGTATGGATATGCACCACTAGGGTTTTTAATAGATTACAAGAATAAAAAAATGGTTAGTGATTTTACAGCAGAAATAAAAAAATATGCTAAAAAAAATCATATTATATTTATAAAAATAAATCCAGAAATACCTACATATATAATTGATGAAAAATTAGATAAACATGAATTATCAAACACTGAAATAATTAATACTTTAGAGGAAAATGGTTATACAAAATTAAAAGATAATTTAAATTTTGAATCAATGATGCCAAGATTCAATGGATTTATTAATTTAAAAAAATATGATGAGAAAAAAATAGATAAATCTACAAGAAACAGAATTAATAATGCTATACGAAAGGGTCTTGAAATTGAAACCACACAAAAGAATAAAATAAAAGATCTTTACCCTTTTATTGAAAACAAGAAAAAATTAAGAAATTATTTATATTATAAAAACTATTTTCAAATATTTAATGAAGAATTAGATGCAGATATATTTTTAGTTAGTATAAACTTTGATAAATTTCTCAAAAATAGTAAAGCTGTATTTGAAAACGAACTTGAAAATAACAAAATTATTACAGAACAACTATTTAAGAATAATACCGAAGAAAACATAAAGAGAAAAATGAACTCAGATAGAGTTCTTTCTGATTTAAAAAAAGACGTTATTGATGCAACATATAGTATCAATAAACCGAATTACTATATAGCTGGAGCTATGTGTATCAAATATAAAAACAGAGTTCACATTGTTATTAGTGGTATTAATGAACTTTATAAGAAAATGAATGCCAACTATTTTTTACATAGTGAAATTATCAAATATTATAAAGACAATTTTGACTATCTAGATATGAACGGTTTTAGTGGTGACTTTAGTGAAACATCACCATACTATGGTTTAAACAAATTTAAACTTGGTTTTAAACCTAGACTATTTGAATATATTGGTGAGTTCGATTTAATTGTTAATAAAAGAATTTATAATTTCCTGTTATTAACAGGTTTTATTCAAAAAGAATTTAACAAAAAAGATTAGTTATTAAACTAATCTTTTTTTGTGACATAAAAAAATGTATGTTAGAAACATACATTTTTTAAAAGTCTTCTTAAATTATTATTCAATAATTTCAGATACAACTCCAGCACCAACAGTACGTCCACCTTCACGAATAGAGAATTTAGTACCATTTTCAAGTGCTACAGGAGCAATTAGATCAACAGTCATGTCTACGTTATCACCAGGCATTACCATTTCAACTCCAGCAGGAAGTTCAATAACTCCTGTTACGTCTGTAGTTCTGAAATAGAATTGAGGACGATAATTTGAGAAGAATGGAGTATGACGTCCACCTTCTTCTTTGCTTAGTACATAAACTGAAGCTTTGAATTTATGATGAGGTGTAACAGATCCAGGTTTAGCTAGAACTTGTCCACGTTCAACGTCTTCACGAGCAATACCACGAAGTAATGCACCAGCGTTGTCACCAGCTTGAGCAAAGTCTAGAGATTTTCTAAACATTTCAATACCAGTTACAACAGTCTTTTTAGTAGGTCTTAAACCAACGATTTCAACTTCGTCATTTAATTTTAATACACCACGTTCAACACGTCCTGTAACAACAGTACCACGTCCTGAAATAGTGAATACGTCTTCAATACTCATTAAGAATGGTTTGTCAGTATCACGAACTGGTGAATCAATGTAAGAGTCAACAGCAGCCATTAAATCTCTAATAGATTGAGCAGCAGCTTCGTCTCCTTCAAGTGCTTTTAAAGCAGATCCACGAATAATAGGACATTCAGAATCAAATCCGTATTCTCCTAATAATTCACGAATTTCCATTTCTACTAAATCAAGTAGTTCTGGATCATCAACTTGGTCACATTTGTTCATGTAAACAACAATTTTAGGTACACCAACTTGACGAGATAATAGGATATGCTCTCTAGTTTGAGGCATAGGTCCGTCTGAAGCAGAAACAACAAGGATAGCTCCGTCCATTTGAGCAGCACCTGTGATCATGTTTTTAACATAGTCAGCATGTCCTGGACAGTCAACGTGAGCATAGTGACGTTTTTCTGTTTCATATTCAATATGTGCAGTATTAATTGTAATACCACGTTCTCTTTCTTCTGGAGCGCTATCGATTGCAGCGTAATCCATGAATTCTTTTCCGAAATATTTAGAAATAGCAGCAGTTAATGTTGTTTTACCATGGTCAACGTGTCCAATAGTACCAATATTAACATGTTCTTTAGATCTATCAAATTTTTCTCTTGCCATAATATTATTTTTCCTTTCCTTTTTCTACATATAATATTTTATCAAATATTGTACTTTTTTCAAGTACTTTTATTAAAGAGAACAAGCCTAACTGTTAAGCGTTAGAGCTGTTCTTCTTAATAATTTCTTCAGCAATTGATTTAGGTACTTCATCGTAGTGGTCTTTTTCCATTTGGAAGTTACCTCTACCTTGAGTATTACTTCTTAAATCAGTTGCGTAACCAAACATTTCTGAAAGTGGTACAAGTGCAGTAATTCTTAGAGTATTACCAATAGATTCTTGTCCAAGTGGACGTCCACGTCTACTAGTTAAGTCACCCATTACATTACCCATGTATTCTTCAGGAACATCTACAACAACCTTCATTATAGGTTCAAGTAGAACTGGTTTACATTTATTTTTAGCTTCTTTTAAAGCTAAACTTGCAGCAACTTTGAATGCCATTTCTGATGAGTCTACATCATGGTATGATCCATCAAATAATGTTGCTTTTACGTCTACCATTGGATAACCAGCAAGGATACCACCAGCCATAGCTTCTTGTAATCCTTTATCAGTTACTGGAATATATTCACGAGGAACTACACCACCAACGATAGCATCAACGAACTCATAACCTTTATCTTTATTTGGTTCGAATTTAACCCAAACATGTCCATATTGTCCACGTCCACCTGATTGTTTAATGTATTTACCTTCACACTCAGCAGCTTCTGTGATAGTTTCACGGTAAGCAACTTGAGGTCTACCTTTATTACATTCAACGTTAAATTCTCTTTTCATACGATCAACGATTACATCTAAGTGAAGTTCTCCCATTCCTGATAAAACTGTTTGGCCAGTTTCAGCATCAGTTTTAACTCTTAGAGTTGGGTCCTCTTCAACAAGTTTTTGAATAGCAATTGCCATTTTATCTTGATCATTTTTACTCTTTGGTTCAATAGCAATATCAATAACTGGTTCTGGGAATTCCATACCTTTCATGATAACTGGTGATTTTTCATCACAAAGAGTATCAGCTGTTGTAGTATTTTTAAGACCTACTGCAGCAGCAATTTCACCTGCATAAACCTCAGTAATTTCTTTTCTTTGGTTAGCATGCATTTGTAGGATACGTCCGATTCTTTCTTTTTCACCCTTAGTTGAGTTTAATACATAAGAACCAGATTTTAAAACTCCTGAATAAACACGGAAGAATGAAAGTCTACCAACAAATGGATCTGTCATAATCTTAAATGCAAGTGCAGTGAATGGTTCACTATCACTTGGATGACGTTTAACATCATTTCCGTTTTTATCTGTACAATCAATTGCTTCTACATCAGTCGGAGCTGGTAAGTAATCTACGATTGCATCAAGTAAAGGTTTAATACCTTGATTAGATAAAGCATCAGCACAAAGTACTGGGAAGAATTCTACAGAAAGTGTAGCTGTACGAATAGCTTTCTTTAACATTTCTTCACTGATTTCTCCACCATCAAGGTAAGTCATCATTAAATCTTCATCAAAATCAGCTACAGCTTCAATTAATTTAGTTCTATATTCATTAGCTTTATCAACTAAATCAGCAGGTATTTCAATTTCCTCTGCATTCTCTTGTTCAGTTCCATCAAATTTGTAAGCTTTCATTGTAACTAAGTTTACAACTCCATGGAATTCATTTTCAGCACCAATTGGAAGTTCAATTGGAGCAGCATTAGCACCTAATCTATCTTTAATAGTACCTAAACTATAATAGAAGTCAGCACCAAGTTTACCCATCTTATTAGCACAAATCATTCTTGGAACCTTATATTCATTAGCTTGTCTCCAAACTGTTTCAGTTTGAGGTTCAACACCAGCTTGTGCATCAATTAGAGCAACAGCACCATCAAGTACTCTTAATGATCTTTGAACTTCAATAGTGAAGTCTACGTGACCTGGAGTATCAATGATATTTAAACGGTATCCTTTCCAGTGAGCAGTTGTTGCAGCACTAGTAATTGTAATACCTCTTTCTTTTTCTTGTTCCATCCAGTCCATTTGTGATTCACCATCATGTGTTTCACCAATTTTATGAGTTATACCTGTATGGAATAAAATTCTTTCAGTAGTAGTTGTTTTACCAGCATCGATGTGAGCCATGATACCAATATTTCTAATTTTATCAATTGTAACGTCTCTTGCCATAATTTAAACTCCTACCATTTATAATGAGCAAATGCCTTATTTGCTTCTGCCATCTTATGTGTATCTTCTTTTTTCTTAACAGCTCCACCAGTGTTATTGGCAGCATCCATTAATTCATTAGCTAAATTAATAGCCATTCCTTTACCATTTCTTGTTTTAGCATATGTAACTAACCATCTTAAAGCAAGTGTTTGGCTTCTTTCTTCGGAAACTTCAATTGGCACTTGATAGTTTGATCCACCAACACGACGAGACTTAACTTCAAGAGCAGGTTTAATATTTTCCATAGCTGCCTCAAATACTTCAAGAGCAGGTTTTTTAGTTGTTTGTTCAATTTGTTCAAATGCTGAATATACTATTTTTTGTGCAGTACCTTTTTTACCATTTAACATAATTTGGTTTACTAATTTAGTAACTACTTTAGAGTTATAAATAGGATCAGGTAATACATCTCTTACTTCAGCTCTTCTTTTACGCATATATTATTTCCTCCTTCTTTCTATTACTTTTTAGGTTTCTTAGCACCATATTTACTACGTCCTTGTTGACGATTTGCAACTCCTTGAGTATCAAGAGTACCACGAATAATGTGATATCTAACTCCGATTAAGTCTTTAACACGTCCTCCACGGATTAGTACAACGCTGTGTTCCTGAAGATTATGTCCTTCACCAGGAATATAAGCATCGATTTCTTTACCATTAGATAATCTAACACGAGCATATTTTCTTAAAGCTGAGTTTGGTTTCTTAGGTGTTCTTGTTCCTACACGAGTACAAACTCCTCTTTTTTGTGGACTAGTTTGATCAGTAGTCTTTCTTTCAAGTGTATTATAACCTACATTTAAAACTGGACTTTTACTTTTTCTAGTCTTTTTACTACGTTTTTTCTTAACTAATTGATTAATTGTTGGCATTAATATGTCCTCCTTCCAATGTACACATAACCAGGTGTATCATAAATACCATTAAATTTGGTCCTACGCATGGTAGAACCTAAATTTAAACGTAATAATAATTTAACATTAATATATGATTTTGTCAACGATTTTTAGTTAGCGACTTTGAACTTTATTTAACTTAATATTAAACTCTTGATTAAATAAATCATTAAAACAATCTTCAATGTTAACTACGTCGTTATCTCTGCCATCACTAATAGCATCTCTATTAGCAATTTGTTGTTCTAAAATGCCAGCAAGAATAACACCAATTCTGCGAGATACTACCTCGTTTTCAATATCAAAGTTATTCATGTAAGCAGCATTTTCAACTTTAATAACATATTCCTTAACTAAAGCAATATCTAATAAAACATCATTAGCAACTAAATTATTATAATAACCAGATGTAATAAATGATTCTATTACTCCGTAACGATCTCCATATAAAGTATCAGATAGTTTTGTTTGTTGCATAAAATTACTCCTTCTATAAAATAGTAAGGCTTATTATATATATAGACCGTTCTTTAGTCAACAAAAACTAATATGATTTATAATACTTACATTTAATTAAAGGTTTATATTTGATTAATTTTTTATTTTCAATTCTAACACTTCCATTACAGCTTTTAACAACATCTTTTTTCTTAATATAACCTTTATCTAATAAGGTAGAAATTTTAATGTCGATATAATCGCTATTAAAATCAACTATTCCTTCATCTAATACATATGCCTTTGCAGCATTAATTATAACATTTTCGAAATCATGATATTCTTCTAAATTTCTTTTATACATAAATCCTATTGTACATAAACCTGCAAATATAATTGTTGCTACAAAACACCAAACAATAAAAAGTCGATTAAAGTTTTTCATAATTAACTCCAAGAATCATAATTCTCAGTTTTATATTTTGAGCATTTAATATATGATTTAACTTCTTTATTTGCGTAGACTATAACAAATCCATCACATGAAGAATTATCTACAGGATCAATAATATCATCAATGTATCCTTTATTTTTTAAAAAAGCTACAGTCATTTTTGTAGACTCACTTTTCTTATTAAAATATTCTTCGTTATTAGCTACATAATAATCACCAGAATTTTTTAATTTTTCTTCAAGAATCACGTACACTCTATCATAATTTTTCTTTGAATCTGATGATTCTGAATCTTTGTTATTTTTTGTAATATTACTTATAGCAATTGCAGCTCCTACTAAAATTAAAATAAAAAGTGCAGCAAAGAAAAACAAAAAGCCATAACCCCATCCTTTTTCATTAAGTTTAAACATATATACCACCTCAACATTAAAATATATTTTAGCAAAAAGGATAAAAAAAAACAATGCATTAAGCATTGTATTTTTTTATAGAATTAAGCTAATTCTACTTCAGCACCAGCTTCAGTTAATTGAGTTTTAATAGCTTCAGCTTCATCAGCAGCAACGTTTTCTTTAACGTTTCCACCATTATCAGCTAATGCTTTAGCTTCAACTAATCCTAAACCAGTAATTTCTTTAAGGATTTTAATAACAGCGATTTTGTTTCCACCTGCAGATTTTAATACTACAGTTTTAGTACTTGAACCAGCGTCTTCTTGAGCACCAGCAGCTGGAGCAGCAACAGCAACAGCAGTTGCGTCAATTCCAAGTTCATCTTTCATAGCGTCAACTAATTCTTTAAGTTCAAGAATAGTCATTTCGCTTATTCCTTTAATAAATTCATCTTTTGTAAATTTTGCCATAATATATTTTCCTCCTAATTAATTATTTTTTTCCTTTTCTTCAGCATACATATTGATTGCTATAGCTAAATCGCGAGCATATTTCATCATGCCAGCAGCAATCATAGTAAGTAGTCCATCTCTTGATGGGATTGATGCATATTCTTTAATAGTATCAAGTTCAGCTCTATCGCCACTTATGATACCAACACGAATATCAAGTTTTTCATTTTCCTTAGCAAAGTCAGCAATTACTTTAATTGGTTCAAGTAAATTCTTACCAAATAAAATAGCGTTTGGACCTTCAAGGAATTCATCTAAGTTTACTTTAACTTCATCTAGTGCTCTTTTAAGTAAAGTATTCTTATAAACCTTAACTTCAGCATCAGTTGGTTTAAGTTTGTTTCTTAGATCACTAAGTTCACTAACTGTTAATCCTTGATATTGGAAAATTATAACAGATTCACTGTTTTTAATTTTATCAACAATCTCAGAAACGATAGCTTTTTTAGAATCTAAAATCTTTTCGCTTGCCATATTTCCTCCTTATGTATTATATAGAAAAAGCTTCCCAAAACGGAAAGCTAAAAATCACATTATAAAAAGTATTTTTAGAATTCCCTCGGCTGGATTATTAAACTTTTAAAAGTCCCAGCTGTCTTTGGTAATTGCTTTAACTAACATGTATTATAACACCATCTAATTAAAATTCAATAGTATTTTTATCAATTTTAATTCCAGGACCCATTGTACTAGATACTGAAATATTAGAAACGAATTGTCCTTTAACTGTAGATGGTTTTGCTTTAACGATTGATTTAATAATAAAGTCTAAGTTTTCAGCTAATTTCTTAGCATCAAATGAAACTTTACCAAATACCATATGAATATTTCCATAAGTATCATTTTTATACTCAACCATACCAGATTTAATATCTTCGATTGCTTTTACAACATTAGTTGTAACTGTTCCAGTTTTAGGGTTTGGCATTAAACCTTTAGGTCCTAAAAGTTTACCAACCTTACCTAACAAAGGCATCATTTCTGGAGTAGCAACGATAACATCATAATCAAACCAGTTTTCTTTTTCAATCTTTTCGATCATATCTACATCACCAACAAAGTCAGCTCCAGCTTTCTTTGCTTCAGTAGCTTGAGTTCCTTTAGCTAAAACTAAAATAGATCTAGTTTTACCAGTACCGTTAGGTAATTTTAAAGAACCTCTTAATTGTTGATCAGATTTTTTAGCATCAATATTAAGTTTAATAGCAACTTCAACAGTTGAATCAAATTTAGTAGTTGATGTTTCTTTAACTAGTTTAACTGCTTCATCAATAGTATAAGCTTTATTCTTATCTACTTTTTTAGAAGCTTCCACATATTTCTTTCCATATTTTTTCATTGATTTACCTCCTAACTGTGGTATATTAGCGGATAATTAAAATTTATATTAGTTCTCTTCTGAACTTTGTTCTTCTTCTTTATTTTCTCCAACAACTTCAACATTAACGTCAACATCAGCTTTAGCTTCAGCTTCCATTTCTGCAAGTTCTGCATCTCTCTTAGCTTGTTCTGCTTCTTCAATTGCAGCTTCTTTAGCTTGTTCAGCCATTTCTTGATCGTTAACACCTTTAACAGCAACACCCATATTACGAGCAGTACCTTCAATGATATTCATTGCAGCATCAACGTCATAAGCATTAAGGTCTGGAAGTTTAGTTTCAGCAATTTTCTTAAGATCTTCTTTAGAAATTGTAGCAACTAATTCATTAGCACCTTTATGAGAACCTTTTTGAATTTTAGCAGCTTTCTTAATTAAGAATGCAGCTGGTGGAGTTTTAAGTACAAAATCAAAACTTCTATCTTCATAAATAGAGATTTCAGTAGGTATTACATCACCCATCTTATCACGAGTCTCTTCATTAAATTTAGAACAGAACTCTTGTAAGTTAATACCAGCAGGTCCTAAAACAGTACCAACTGGAGGAGCAGGTGTAGCTTTACCAGCTTCAATTTGTAATTTAATTTTCTTTACGACTTCCTTTGCCACGAAAACACCTCCTATAAAATGTTTATAATAATTTTCGCGTAAGTGGTACAGGCGTAATCCGCAAGTATTCCCTCCCACTTAAACTAACACGGTTACATCAAAAGACATAACTGCAATATAGATAATAGCATAAATGTTTTAATAAAACAATAAGTTTTACCAGATAATCAGAAAAAATTATCATTTTTATGTAAAAAAATATAATTTAAATCACATCATAATATAAATATATGATATATTTATAAATATAAGACGGATAAAAGGTGATAAAAATGGTTAAGTTTGGGAGAAAATTCTTTTTTAGTGATATACCTAAAATCGAAGAAAAAAAACCTAAAAAAGTTAAAACACCAAAAGCGAAGAAACCTAAAAAAGTTAAAAAACCAAGAAAGAAAATAAATATAAAAGAAAAGCTAAATTCAGTAATTGAAATTATAGTAAACATATTTAAAAGAGTTTGGCCAGTATTATTATTTATTGTTTTAGTTTTATTAATAGCTCTAGGTATCAATTCATGTTCAAAGAAATCGAAAAAGAATAAAGATAAAGAAAAAGAAATAAAACCAGCAATTGTTCAAGAGATTAAAATATCAATATTTGATAAAGTTCCAACAGTTGATAAGTTTATTACTAACATTGACAAGTTTAAAGATAAAAAACTAACAATTAGTTATGATGAGAATAAACTTGTAGTTGATCACTATGAAGAAGTTGGAGAATATATTGTAAACATAACAGTTGATGATAAAACTTACACTTCAAAACTAACAGTTGAAGATATCTTACCTCCAGAACTATTATTAAAAGGCATGATGATTGATGAAGGAACAACTTATTCCATAAATGACTTTGTGTCAAAATGTGAAGATAATTCTAAAAAAGACTGCGTTATTAAGTATAGTGAAGATAAATATAGTAATATTACAGCTCCAGGAACTTACGATATAAAAATAACTGCAACTGATATAAATAATAATTCAGTTGAAAAAGTTGCAGTATTAACAATTAATAAAAAAGCAGAACCACAGCCAACACCAACTCCTACACCAACTCCAAAACCTGCAAATGTTTGTAAATATGGTGATGGTTCATATAATAATGATATCGTTTTAACATATAACATTGTTAAAAATAACTGTGCTCAAGATCCTACAATTGCATATACAAATAATACTTATATAGATAAAGCAGAAAAAATGGGAATTGAAGAAGAAAAGAAATTACGTGAAGATCTACAAAAGAAAAAATTAAATATTGTAATTAATCTTCAGTGGGATGCATATCCAGTATTTAATTCAACAAATAGTGGATTAGTTGGATACACAGTTAAATTCTTCCTAACATCAGGAAGTAAAAAAACCGAATATGCTTTAAAAAGTGATGGAACAAGATCATTTAAATCAAATGACTTTGGATTATAAAAAAAGGATTTAGTGAGTTATCACTAAATCTTTTTTTTAATCATTATTTCTATTGTTTCTAAATCTATCTTTAGGATCTAAGAATTTCTTTCTAAGTCTGATATCATCAGGAGTAACTTCTACATATTCATCTTCTTCAATAAATTCTAAAGCTTCTTCAAGTGTAAATGTTTTAGCTTTTGTTAAAACAATAGCTTCATCTGCTCCACTTGATCTTGTGTTAGTTAAGTTTTTATTTTTACAAGGGTTAACATCTAAGTCATTATCTCTATTGTGAATACCAACGATCATACCGCAGTAAACTTCAGTAGAAGGTTCAACAATAAGTGTTCCTCTATCTTGTAAATTAAATAGAGAATAACCTAATGCTTTACCATTTTCCATAGATACTAAAACACCATTTTTACGTCTAGTAATAGGTCCCACATATGGTTTATAGTCATCAAATGATCTAACCATAACACCTTCACCTTTAGTATTAGTTATAAAAGCTGATCTATAACCTATTAAACCTCTAGTTGGAGCACTAAATTCTAAATGCGAAAAATTATCTGAATCTGAAGAAACTGAAACTAGTATTCCTTTTCTTTCTTGAATATCGTTAATAACTGTTCCTGAATAGTCATTAGGACAATTAATAATAACTTTTTCAAATGGTTCACATTTAACACCATCTATTTCCTTAATTAATACTTCTGGTTTTGAAACAGATAATTCATAACCTTCTCTTCTCATATTTTCAAGAAGAATAGATAAGTGTAATTCTCCTCTTCCACTTACTTTATAACCATCGGCATTTTCTAGTGGTTCAACTTCTAGACCAACATTTGTTTCAAGTTCTTTATCAAGTCTTTCTTTAATGTGTCTATTAGTTAAATATTTACCACTTTTTCCAGCAAACGGAGAACTATTAACTAAGAAGTTCATAGATAATGTTGGTTTTTCTATTGTTATTGGAGGAAGTTGATTTGGTTTGTCTTTTTCACAAATTGTATCTCCAATAGATATTGTTGCGCATCCAGCAACTGATACTATATCACCATAGTAAGCTACATCTTTTTCTACTCTTTTAATACCTTCATTAACAAATAACTTAGAAATCTTAAACGAAGTTACAGTACCATCATTTGTAACAAGTGTAACTGTTTCTCCATTTTTAATCTTACCTTTATTGATACGTCCAATACCAATACGTCCTATATAATCATCATAATCAAGAGCAGATACTTGAAGTTGTAAATCATCATTTTCTTTTCCTTCAAAAGGTTTAACATGGTTAATAATTGTTTCAAGTAGAGGTGCTATAGAATCCGAATCATCATTCATATCAAGTTTTGCAATTCCATCTCTTGCTATACCATATATAATTGGAAAATCTAATTGTTCATCAGTTGCATTAAGTTCTAAGAATAAATCAAATGTCATATCAACAACTTCTTGAACTCTAGCATCTTTTTTATCAATTTTATTAATAAATAGAATTGGTCTTAAGTTTTGCTCTAGAGCTTTCTTTAATACAAATCTTGTTTGAGGCATAGGTCCTTCAGCTGAATCAACTAATAAAACAACTGTATCTACAGTTCTAATAACTCTTTCAACTTCACTAGAAAAATCAGCATGACCTGGAGTATCAACAATATTAATTTTATAATCTTTATATCTAATGGCGCAGTTCTTAGAATAAATAGTAATTCCTCTTTCTCTTTCAATATCATTACTATCCATTACGCAGTCTACTACTTCTTCTCTTTCAGAAAAAACACCATTTTGTTCAAGTAGTGCATCAACTAAAGTACTTTTACCAGCATCAACGTGTGCAACAACTGCTATGTTTATTATTTTTTCCATTATAGTCACTCCCAACAAATTACCAAAAGATAATACAACATAATAAGAAAATATGCAAGAAAAAAACTACCAAAAGGTAGTTTCATTTAATTATTTAAACTTTTTAATAAATAACTTAACAAATAATAAAATTGCACAAGCAACATATATAACATTAAATGTAATAGAATATACCCTATCTACAATACTATTAGTTGTTATCTCATCAAATATTTGTAAGCCTATATCTCTAATAAATATAAATACAACTTTTAATAAAATAACTAACAATATAAGATAAATAAAATATAATAATGCATTTCCAGCTTTTTTCTTATCTTTATTAGTAAGCAAACTATAAAAATTCTTTAATGCAACGAGAAATCCTTTACCTGATACTTTTCCGCTATAAATCTTTTTATAATCAAGACCATGAGAAAGATAAATAGAAAGAACTAAATCTTCAAGGTTACCAAGAGAATTAACAGCGTCTGTTTCACTTTGACCCATATTTACATAGTTATCAATAACAGAAGAATACTTATTGATTTCTTTTTCTCTTTCAGATTCAACCAAATAATAAAGTTTATTATTTAATAAATCAAGAAACTTCTTTTTATCCATAATATTCATCCCTTTTTATATGTTAATATTGTAGCATAATAAAATTAAAAAGACTATTGATTAATGGAGTTATTTACAGGTATAATATAAAAGAGGTATGAAAAATGAAAAATGATTTAATAATTAATCCTGAAAAGAAAAAAAAGACTCCATTACTACTTAATTTCTTAACCTTAATTTTAGGATGTATGCTCCTAACTAATAATAATAAAGTAGTTGTATATACTTGTTATATTATTGGTGCTATATCTTTAGTAATTGGTTTATTTAATTTATTTAGTAAGAAATTAACTAAAAGAGAAGGAAATATAAGTTTAGGAGTTTATGCAACAGTACTTGCTGTACTTTTATTTATACTAGCTCATACTATTGAAGTTACTCTTCGTATGATCATAGGTATATGGTTAATATTAGATGGTCTTGCTAAGTTAGCATTAGCATTTAAAGTAAAAGAAAAATTTATGCCATTTTTAATATTAGCTATAATATTAATTGCAGCTGGTATGTACTGTATACTTGTATCAAATATATTATTAGTTGTTGTTGGTGCATTCTTAATTGCTAGTTCAACAATTGATTTATATAATTATTTCTTTAATTAATAACAAACAAAAAAATCTATCAAACGATAGATTTTTTTATTTGTTAATTTTTCTTAGAAGCAAATATTAAAGCTCCAAATAAAGCAATAACTGCAGCAAATATTCCAGCAATCATAATTGTATCACTAGATTTAGATTCTTTTTTAGTTTTACGTTCTATATTTTCAGAATCCATTGCTTCAGATAATGTAGTAGATTTTAAACTCTTGTATTTGTGTTTAGCGATTACTTCAGCAACTACATCTTTTTCTTGCGCTTCATAAGCATCATTTAAGAAGTTTAAGAATGATTCAGATATTGAATCAGCATATCCTGTAAAATGTTGTTTACCAACAACATTAAATGGAGCTCCTTCATATTCAATACCTAAAGCATCAGCCACATCTACAACTAGATCTTTATTGCTACCTTCAAAAATATCATAAACAACAATATTAAATTTCTTCTTAATATCCCTGTAGTTTTCATCAAGGAATGACATTTCATCAGCACAATGTGGACAACCTGTTTGTCTAAATAGATACAAAGTTACTTTTGATTTTTCACCTTTCTCTGCTTTTTCTTCTTTTGCTAATGCAACTCCAGAGAATAATGAAAAAGCAAATACAAATGTAAAGACATATTTTAAAATATTTTTCATAAATTACCTCCCATAAATAAATTATAACACTCAAGTATATAAATTAAAATTATAAATCGCTATCATGAAGCTTCTTATGAGCTTGTTTTCCACCAGGTACACCAATATCGTATTTATAAATATCATTTATTTCTTCACTTTTATATGAATACCTTAATGATTTATCATTATCGATATCAATAAGTTTAGTTGATTTATCAATTCGTGATTCCATATTATCATTTGTTGGTACAAGTGGCTGACCTCCACCATTAATGCATCCTCCAGGGCATGCCATAACTTCAATCAGATGATATTTATGAATATCCATTTTCTGTAGCTCTTTCATGGTAGAAACCCTTGCTACTTTTAATTTTAACTTTTTAAAATCATATTCAGCTTCTTGGAAAAGTTCTTTGCTATCCATTAGTTTTCTCTCTAAATTTTTAGGAAACTCTTCATTATTCATTAAATAATAAGTAGTTCTTAAAACAGATTCAAGAACTCCACCAGCAGTACCAAAAATTACACCAGATGATGATGCATTTCCAACAAGGGAATCAAAATCTTTTTCTTTTATACTTGATACATCTATTTTAGCTTCAGATATCATATATAAAAGTTCCCTAGTTGTAATTACATAATCTATATCATCAGTTTCATGTATTTCTATTTTTTTACTAACACAAGGCATTAATAAAACATTTATTACTTTATTTTTAACATCAATATACCTATTGAGATAGTTTTTAACCAAGTAACCTTGCATTTTAATAGGTGATTTCGTAGAAGAAACATATTTATCTAAATTATTCGTAATAGCATAGCTTTTCCATGAAGGACAGCAGGATGTCATTAAAGGAAAATTATTTGTTTTAATTCTTTCAATAAATTCCATACTTTCTTCAACTGTAGTTAAATCAGCACCAACTGCAACATCATAGACATAATCAAAACCTAACGCTTTTAATATACCTACAAGTTTTCTTGTAGGATCCCCAGTTATATTAAGTTCATTAATAAGTGAAACTCTTGTAGCAGGAGATATAGAAATAATGCATGTATAATCAGTATCATTTAAATAATTAAGTACTTCTTGATAATTATAATATGGAACTAAAGCTCCCATAGGACAAGTTAATATACATTGTCCACATTTTATACAATCATTACCTATGTTTTGCACACTATCACATGTTTTTTTACATAATCCACAGTATGTACATTTTTCTTCTATACGAGTAATCGCACAGTTAATCCCAAATTCTACTCTTTCATTTTTCATTTTACTAAATCCTTATAAACAGTAACAATTCTTTTAACAATATCATTACTATCAAGTTTCATATCGTTTGTTGCTAGTAAAGTAGCTAAACCATTTGAGTAAAGCCAGATATGCATAAATAGAATCTTAGCATTTTCAAATGTATAACCATGTTTATTAACCAAATTAATAATAGCTGATTGATTCCATTTTTCATCTAAAACAGCATCTATTGTCTTCCAACTTAAATTATTAGATAAAAATAAAGTCTTAAATAAGTTTTTATGTTCCTGAGCAAACTCAATATATGCAACACATAATGTAATTAGTGCTTTATCTTTATCTATTCTGCTTGTTACAAATTCGTCATAAAACTTATATATTGATTCATAAACAAGTTTTTTTACCTCTTCCATACCTTCAAACATACGGTATAGTGGCTTAGTAGACATACCAAGATCTTTTGCAAGGCCTCTTGCATTTAAAGATTCCCAGCCAGTTGAAGCAACAATATTTTTAGCTTTTACTACAACATCTTCCTTTGTTAAATTAACACTACTTGCCATATAAAACCCTCCTTATGGTAACTTATGTTTCCATTATAACACACTTTATAAAAAAAAGAAAACTATTAGATTATCTAATAGCTAACATATAATAAATAATTAAAATTATACCAAGAGTTATTCTATAAATACCAAATGGTTTAAAATCATGTTTTTTAATATAAGAAAGTAAATACTTTATAATAATTATTGATGCAATATATGCTACTAACATACCAGTAACTAAAATTAAGATTTCATTTCCAGAAAAATTAAATCCAAATTTTACTAATTTTAGTAAACTTGCACCAAACATTACAGGAATTGCTAAATAAAAAGTAAACTCTGTTGCAACAGTTCTATCAGTTCCAAGTATTAATGCACCTATAATTGTTGCTCCACTTCTAGAAGTACCAGGAATAAGAGCAAGAACTTGAAAAAGTCCTATATATAAAGCAAGTTTATAACTCATTTTATTTATATCTGTATATAAAGGCTTTTTATGAGAAATATTATTTTCTACAATAATAAATAATATACCATAAATTATAAGCATTAATGCTACTGTTGGAAAGTTAAAGAAATGTTTATCAATAAAATCATCTAATAATAGTCCAACTATAGCAGCAGGTAGACATCCAACAATAATTTTTTTCCATAAATTAATAGAACGATTAAATCGGTCTTTTTCTTTCATATATAAGAAAAAATTAAGTTTTTTAAAATATATTGTACATACAGCAAGAATTGCTCCAAGTTGTATTACAACTAAATAAACATTCCAAAAATCCTTACTTACTTTTAACTTCATAAAGTTTTCAAGCAAGATCATATGACCTGTACTACTAATAGGAAGCCACTCTGTTACACCTTCAACTATACCAAATAGTATACTCTTAATAATTTGTATTAACATAAAATATCTCCTTATGTAATATTATTCAATTAAAAAAGAGATTATTTTCTCTTTTTTAATAAGTCTCTAATTTCTTCAAGTAATAATACTTCTTCATTTTTTGCAGGAGCTTCTTCTTTAGCTTCTTCTTTATTTTTCTTTCTATTAAATCTATTAATAAATTTAATAACCATAAAAATACAGAAAGCAACAATTAAGAAGTTAACAACTTGTTGAATAAATAGTCCATAACAAATAGTTGCATCTTTAACATTTATTGTAAGTCCACTGAAATTAATTCCACCAAGTATTAAACCTACTAAAGGCATAATTATATCATTAACTAAAGATGTAACAATAGCACCAAAAGCACTACCTATTACAACACCTACAGCTAAATCAATAACATTTCCTTTACTAATAAATTCTTTAAACTCTTTTACCATATTTTTCATAATTAAAACCTAAACAACTTATCTCCTTTCGTTAAACTTTTATTCAATTTTTCTAAATCCTTAATAGCTTCATCTTTAGTTTTATATAAACATAACACATCTTCAACACTTCCCCAAAAACTATGCGCATATTCACCCATAATAGCAAACTTGTAACCTTTTTGAGCATAGTATCTTGATATGTTAAAAGCATAACAATTAAGAATTTTTTCTTTATTTTGTGATACAACCCACATATTAACATTCCTTTCAAATAAATTATAACACAATAACTAATGAAAAGAATAAAAAAAGATTTCAATTTTTTGAAATCTTTTATTTATTTTTCTTTTTAGTGTCTTTAGCTACATATTTAACTTTAACACCTTTATATAAACCAAATTGTTTTTTAACACCTTCTGGTAAATTTTTCTTTATTACTTTCATTTCTTCCACTCCTCGCTTGTAAATTATAGCATCAATAATAATTATTGTAAATCATAAATTAAAATATAAACTCAGCTAACTTATTAGCAAGAGGAACCAAAGTTTCACCACATGATGAATATTTATCAACCATTGAAACTAAAAATGATTCTTTATATTTTGGAACACTTCTAAGTGTAAGTGGCCACATATGTTTTAAAATAATATCTTTTTCTTTACTATTTAAATTAAAATTATTAGATGCATTCATAAGTGCAGTTTTTGGATGTGTATAACCATGCTTCTCAAATAACTTTCTTTTGGGTTCTAAATGCCAATCATATAAAAATAAATCATGTAATAAACCTGCTCTTGCTGCAGATTTATAATCCATTTTAAATAATTTTGCTATTTTGTAACTTCTATAAGAAACTCTAATGCAATGATCAAGTGTAGAAGTTGTTCCATGCTGTATATATTCATCCATCTTTAAAACGACACTACTTTCAATTAAATCAGAAATAGCATCATAATAACCTTTTTTAGATAGTAACTTCTTAGATAATTGATTCATGCAGCAGGTCCCCCTTTCTTTAGTTACAACTATATTATACGACAAATTTATAAATATTACACATTATTTATAATTTCATATAGTTAACAAATGTATATAAATAAAAAAATAGGTTTTATTAAACCTATTTTATAAAGTTCTAACACGTTTCTTTTGATTATTAATATTAACTTGTTTATATTTGATATTATATAAGGTATCATTAATAAAACTACACTCTACTTCATAAACGCAACCACACTTTTGCATACTAAATTCCATTAATTTAAATGCTTCAACTAAATCAAATAAAGCTTTTCTTTTAGGAATAGTTCTAGTAAGGTCACGATAATTTAGAGTATATAAAATTTCATGTTTATCACTATAATTATCTAAATCTTCACAAAACTTAACAATATTAGTAGTATCAAGACTAGATATAACTAAAAATCTAAATGTATCACTTTCATCAGCACTAACTAAGTCAACATCAGAACCATATACTTTTTTATGAATAAAAGATATAACTTCAGTTTTAGTTAATGAATAAACCTGAGATATGTTACTAGAGTCATAATTATTAATCATTCTCATATGGTTTCCTCCCCACGAGTGCAATATATTATCACATCCAAAAACATTATGCAAGTCCCTAAACAATTAAAAATCTAATATGATATAATTAATTTAAATAATTATTAAAGGAGAAATAATTATGAAACTAACTGATAGACTTATAAAAATAAAAGATAATAAATACAAAGAGTTTCAATCAAAACTAGTCCCAAACATTAGTAAAGATACTATCTTAGGTATTAGAACCCCAGAAATGAGAAAAATAGCTAAAGAAGTTTTTAAAAGTGAAGATAAGAATAAATTTCTAGATAGTTTACCACACAAATACTATGAAGAAAATTTAATTCATTTTTTTGTTATTTCACTCATAAAAGACTTTGATGAATGCATTAAAAGAGTTGAAGAATTTCTTCCATATGTTGATTGCTGGCCAGTATCTGATCAAGCAACTCCAAAATCTTTTAAAAATAATCATGAAAAACTGTTACCATACGTAAAAAAATGGATAAAATCAAAGCATATATATACTGCAAGATTTGGTATCCGAATGCTAATGAATGAATATCTTGGAGATGATTTCAAAGAAGAATATTTAAAACTTATTGCTTCAATAAAAACTGATGATTATTACTTAAAAATGATGATAGCATGGTATTTTGCCACAGCTTTAGCTAAAAGATATAATGAAACCATTCCATATTTAGAAAATCATTCTTTGGATGAATGGGTTCATAAAAAAACTATTCAAAAAGCTATAGAAAGCTACAGAGTAAGCGAAGAACATAAAAAATATTTATCAACCCTTAAATAATAAAATGACACACATATTAATATATAGTATACTATTTCTATTAGGAGGTTTCTTATGGATAATGAAGAATATTTAGAACAGATTTTAAAAATAAAGATTGATAGGCCTTTTGGTTCTAAACATCCAAAACATGGATTTATATATCCAGTTAATTATGGATATGTTCCAAACACTGTAAGTGGTGACGGTGAAGAACTTGATGCATACTTATTAGGTATATATGAACCAGTTGATGAATTTGAAGGAGAATGCATAGCTATTATTCATAGAACTAATGATAATGATGATAAACTAATTGTTGTTCCAAAAGGTAAATATTACTCAGATGATGCAATCAATGCACTAACAGAATTCCAAGAACAATACTTTGAACATGAAATAATTAGAAAAAGAAAAAACACTAACTAAATAGTTAGTGTTTTAATATTTCAAATTGCACGATAATCATAGGGGGGTT
Source organism: uncultured Mycoplasmatota bacterium (assembly GCA_947302655.1). GTDB lineage: Bacteria > Bacillota_I > Bacilli_A > RF39 > UBA660 > RUG13160. The sequence continues at coordinate 33,386 of CAMYVW010000003.1, forward strand.
AAAACTTATTATATAATAATTAGGAAATTGACAAAACTATAAAAAAATGTTACCGTATAAGCGTAATAAATCAATTAGTTATTCGCGTTTTATTACCGTGACACTTTAAATAGTGAGGTTAATAATGATCAGAACCTAAGAATCTCATCATGAATGACAAAAAATATCGCAGAAAAAATCGTGGTAGTTTTTGCTGTTTATGAAAGGAGGTTCTTTTTTAATACCACAAAAAACAAAGAAAGAAGGTAAAATATGAAAACAAATGAATATGAATATTATAATAGTCTAGCAAATTGGTCTTTCAGTGAAATCAAGTACACTTCTGAAAATTATACAAATTGGGTATATGAAGATCAAATAAAAAAATACGTAAATAAAAAATCAAAAGTATTGGATCTAGGTACTGCTGCGGGAGAAAAAGTTTTGAAAACTTTTCCTGAATGTGCTGAAATATTAGGGACAGATTTTTCAAGCGAAATGATAAAAAATGCAAATATAAATTTAGAGAAGAGCGGAAGAAAAAACATATCATTTAGAGTAATGAACAATTTAGAAATGGATACTCCTGATAATTACTTTGATGTAGTAACTGCACGTCATACAATAACTAACAAAAAGCAAATCTATAAGACTTTAAAAGATGGAGGTTTTTTAATATTAAGGGGTGTAGACAAATTAGATTGTTGGAGTCTAAAAAGATTATTTAATAGAGGACAAGCTTTTTATGATAAAAAGCCAATTAGTTTAATTGATTATGAAGAAATATTAGATGCAGGTTTTAAAGATGTAGAATTAATTCCACTGCATGTAATTGAATTCTATGAAACAAGAAAAGATTTATATGCTTTATTATTAAAAACTCCAATTTTAGATGATTTTTCAGAAATAGATAATAAAGAATATGAAAGAATTCCTGTAGAAAAAGAGTTATTTGAAAAGTACGTAAGTGAAAACACTACCGAAAAAGGAATAAAATTAATAAGAAGATATTATGGAATAATTGCTAGAAAATAACAAAAAAACACTAACTAGTAGTTAGTGTTTTTATTTTCTAAATGGCAGGGGCGGAGAGAATCGAACTCCCATCAAAAGTTTTGGAGACTCCTATGCTACCATTGTACCACGCCCCTAATAATAGGCAAATCAATTATAACATAGTAAATATCTATTATTCAAGCTATTTCATATACTATACTGGTGATACAATGTTAATTAATTATACACAAAATGATATAGACCTTCTTGCAAGAATAATGAGAGCAGAAGCTCTAAGCGAAGGAGATCTAGGAATGTTAATGGTTGGTAATGTCATTATAAATAGAGTATTAGCTAACTGTTTAACGTTTAAAAATATAACCAGTATATACCAAGCTATATACCAAAAAAATCAGTTTACAGGTGTAAATTCATCATTATTTCAAGGTGCAGCAACTACAACAGAAAAACAACTTGCAAAAAGAATATTAGATGGAGAGTATTACTATCCTGCAACTCATGCTTTATGGTTTTACTGCCCTAGTAAAGGATCTTCATGTAAAAATACATGGTATGATCAAAAATTATCAGGAAAATATAAAAATCATTGTTTTTATAAACCAGATCCAGGAGTATGTAATCAATTATATTAAAATAATCACTTCAAACATGAAGTGATTATTTTTATAAATCAGATTTATTTACAGTTATAAGTGGAATAACCTTACAAACAGCTGCTCCATCATCAATATCAATAGTTGATGTATTCTCATTATTTCTTATAACTTTAAAACCATTTTGATTAGATTCACTAGAATAAAGCCAGTAACAATTAGTATTAACAAGGTAACTATATTTATTATTCATAAAAGAAAAACTACCATTACTTGTTCTAACTTTATTTATAATATTATTGTAATCAGCATTAGAATCCATATCTCCTATTATTTGTGGTGATATATTAGTGCCACTAAAAGTAGAATTAAATATATCATATGATAATACCTTAATAATAGTATTAAGTGATAATTCACTTACTGTTGCATTCCAAGACGAAGTATAAGAACTTAAACTAGAACTATAGTTATTATATGTAGATGTAGGATAGTTATCATATATATTAGGTAATAAAGTAAGTGTTGCATTACCTTTTTTACTATCATAATCTAATACAGTTGTACTTAAACATGTTTGTGAAAGTGAATCACAACCTTTATTTTGAACTACATCATATAAAATAACATCACCAAGATTATATGTCATATCAGATGCTTCATTTGAATCAATATATTGTTCTGCAGCTAGTTCAATTACTATTTGAATAGAAGGTCTAATAGAATAACTATTATCACTGCTATGTCTTTGTTGTTCTTGATTTTGAAAAGTATATGAGTTTCTTCCCCAAGTTGAATCTAAAGCATCATTTCCAGAATCAAGTGGCCATGAAATAGATACTTCAAATTGGGTTTCATCATTATTATTTTTAACATATCGTTTATTTAAATTTATATTTATATGAAACGGATAATCATGAGATAAAATATTCTCTAAACTTTTTTGATTCTGTCCTGTGGTAACAGCTGTTACGTTTGTATCAAATATTCTTGCAGATTGAATATTATATGATAAAGCAGCATTTGAATCTCCTTTATTTTGTATCTTAACTAATTCAGTTACAGTCTCCATACCAGGATAAATATCATCAAGTGTAACAACTATATTATTAGTTACCACTTCATTATCCTTTTTCATTTCAATATACCATGACTGGATATCAACATCAGCAGATACTCTTTTTAATCCACTATATGCAAACCATGCATATGTAGTAAATAGAAAAGTAGCTGCAACAAAAAAAAGTGGGATTATATAAATTTTAAGACGTTTCTTAAAAAGTTTTTTCATATAATCACTCCTTTATTTTTCTTCTTCTGTTCTTTTTTTCTCCTCTTTATTCATAAGTGTAGATATTATTTCTGTAGAAATAATGATTAATACAGGAATTATAATGAATAAATAAAATCCTACATTAGTACTAACTATTTTATATATAAAAGATATTATTAATGATTTATATATAACTTTACCATATAGTTGATCTTCAGATACAATTGGGTCTTCTACCATATTAGCAAGACCTTTTGCTCTAAAATATAACTTACCATCAACTTTCTCAATGCCAACAACTTGGTGAGTAATAACTTTATCTTTAAAACTGTTTCTCACTCCAAGATAACTAATAGTATCACCAACTTTAATGTCCTTTGGTTCAACTTCCTTAGCAATTAAAACATCACCAACTTTATATTTTGGTTCCATTGATCCAGTAACAACAGTAAACATTCTAAAATTAAATATAGAAATTTTATTATTACTAAATCTTTGTAAACAAACACAGATAATAAAAGCAAACATAAATATAAAAAATATGGCTTTTAGAACTGTAAAACTAATCTTAAATACTTTATTGTCTTTTAACATAATACAACCTCCTACAAGTACTCACTTGTTTTTGACAAATAGTCTTCCATTTCTTTTTGAAATTTTTGTTTAATATCATTACTTCCAACTGCATTTGGATTTTTCTTTTTCTCCATTTCAGCACTTAAAAGCTTTAATAGTTCAGATTCTTTAATTTTAATTCCATTTTTTAATAGTATATTTACGGCATTTTGAACCTGATTCATAACAATTAATAGAGCATAACTCTTAAGTTTTTCTTTTTCTACTTTTTTATCTCTTGTAATAGAATCTAAAGCATAATAATTCATTAAAAATGCCTCATCCATGATGCTTTTAATTAGTTTTCCACTTTTAATTTTACCAGATTCTATATCATCTGCTTCACTGTTCATAACACTATATAAGTAGTCCCATAATTTTAAAGCCATTTGAAAGTTTGGATTCTTTAAAATTAAGTTAGTTTTTTTAATAGGCGGTGATACAAGTGGAGCATGAAGTTTTTTTAATGAAGTGATTAAAGTACTTGCAAGCCAAGGATTAATATAAGTCTTTTTTATACTTGCAAGTTTCTTTTTAAGATTTTCAACTATTTTTTCAAAATCATTATCACCATTATTAACAATATTAGTTGGTACAGTTACTAAATTTAACTCTACCATTACTTTATCTCTACCATTTGTAGTTTCAGCTCTATATTCTAAAGTTTTTTCATTCTTTGGAACAATATTTTTTAGAGCTTCTTCTTTCTCTTGAATAAACTTTAATAAATTTATAATTAAAGTATAAATAAATCTATTTTCATAAGTATTATATGTTTCTTCTCTAAATAAAACTAATAACTTAGATGGTAAAACATCACCAGTTTTTTCATCTATTTTATCAATATAATCAGTATGTTTAGATAAATCTTTAATACTTTCAATACTAGTTTTTCTGGCTTTTTCAATTTTTGTAACATTAGTTTCACCAACTAGTACTACTTTGGGATTACGAACAATATTGTCAATATATGGGCAAACTTCTTCAATAATTTCAAGCCACTCTAATGAGTTAATATCACTATTAAGTGAAGCATCAAACTTGATAGATGATTTGTTGTTTTTAAGAAAGTTTTGACTATTTTTCTTAAGCATCTCATCTACAGTTAAATTAATAACCTTTCCCATATTAATCCCTCTTTATTCTAATTATGCAGACTTCTTAAGTCTTTCTAGGAACTCGATACATTCTTTCATATTTCCATTACCGAATTCTTTATTTAAATATTTAATAAATCCATCAATTTCATCGCGTATTAATATTAAGTTTAATTGTTCAAATTTTCTTAATACTTTTTTAGCTAAGAAGTAATCGATACCTGCAACTTCAGTACCTCCACAAGCTACATATACTGGAGCAAATACTTTTAACTGTTTCATAATACGATTACCGAAAGCAATTCTAAAATGTTCAATAACATAATTATCAAGTTTATTAATAATATCTATACCTTTATCAGAAATAGCATACTTTTCAGTAGCTTCTTTAAATAGATCTTCTAAATAACTTGAGTTAATATCCATAGCTTCTTGTTCACGGCAAGTAAATGGATCAATTTTTTCGTTAATATCAATAGGCATTGCTCTATCGTAAACCTTATCTGTAACCATGAATGTTGAGTCATCGTTATTAATTGTACCAATATACCATAAGTTACCAGGAAGTCTCAATTTACCATGTTCTAGTAATTTAGGATCATCTGGCCATGTAGTTGTAACAAGTTCAATAATCCATTCTTTACGGTTTGGAACTTCTAGAACTGATAACATTTCTGCAAAATAATATTCAACACGAGCAATATTCATTTCATCTAGAATAATTGTATGGATATCATCATCAAATCTAGATAAGTATAATTCTTCAAGAACATTACTTTCATTAAACTTCTTTGTAAACTCATTGAAATATCCTAAAAGCTCTGTTTTATCACGCCAAGATGGTTGAACAGATGCAATACATGAGTTATGTTTAACGAATTTTCCCCATGCATATGCTAAGGAAGTTTTACCTGTTCCAGAAATACCTTGTAGGATTATAAGTTTACTACAGGCAAGTCCACCAAAGAAAGCTCTAAGTAAGCTTTCATTGTAATATAAATGTAATTGAGATGCTGCAAAACATCTAAAGTTATCAATTAATTCTTCAAGATTAAAATTACCATTGTAATTTTTAGGTTTAAAGTTTTTCATAGCTTCATCAATACGAATTAATTTAGGGAATCTTGCAGTACCTGCATTTGGATCAGCATCTGGATTAGCGTTTTCTTCACCTGGAAGTCCAGATGAGTCTTCTCCTCCTTCTCCTGGTTTAAGTCCTAACTGTGAAACCTTCATAGCCATAAGTTCATCTTTTTCTTTCATCAACTTACGAACTTTTTTATTAAGGTTATCTATTTCATCTAACAATTCATCTTGATTTAACTTTTGTTTTCTTAATCTAAAATATTTTCTTACTTTAGTAAATATTAAAAATAATACTCCAAGAATTATTACGACTAAGAAAAGAACTGTTATAACAACAAAAATCCATTCAACAGCACCAAAACTACTTTTATAATTATCTAGTACTTTTTTGTAGTCAAAATAATTAAAGATTTCTTTAATACCATTAAACATACCTTTAAATATCATACCTACGCCGTTAAAAAAAACAGAAGTAAATTCGTAAAAAAATCTAAAAAATGTATTCATATTTATTTATACTCTCCTATTCTTTTTAAAATATTATCAATAATTATTTTATCATAAATTTGTTTTGGTATGTTTTTTGATAACTTGCTTAAATCCATTTTTTTATCCGTAAAATAATAATCTGACATAAAGATATAAGCTAGTTCTTCACTTGTGTATTCCTTATATTCGTCAAAAATCAAAGCAAATAAATATCCTTTTTTTCTTAATCTCATTATATCATCATTATTTTGCAAAATATTAGAAACTGTAGAAGTAATTATAATATGATTTTTTGCATATTCATTATCAATAATAGATGCTATTCTATCTAGTTTCTTATCTTTTCCGTATAATGGATTAGGAATATAAACAAAATATTTAGCGTTGCTATTACCATTTAAAATATCTTTAACTACTCTACATAAAATTAGATTAAATAAAACAGATAGTTTATCTTCTGATACAATTCCATCACTATAAGTTTTATCAACAATATATTTACTATAAACCTTGCTAAACTTAATATTATAGTTTAAATAAACACCGAAGTAATTAGGTTCATCTTTAAATCTATTATATATTGCTATAAAAGAATTTGTTTCAAATTTCTTAATAATTTCATTAATAATTTCACTTGAATATCTAATAACAGCTTTAATATTATTTAGTAACAAGTCATTATCTACATCAAAATACTTATGTAATTCTTTCTCAAAATCAATATTTTTCTTATCTTCTATATCATATATAAATAATAATGCATTAGAGTAAAGTTCTATTGCTTTAGTCTTTGTATCATCATTTTGATTCTTCTTTATTAAAGCTTTCTTATTATCGTTAAAAATCATCTTAAAAGATTTTCTTTCTTCAGGTAGTGAATAATATTTTAAATAAACATATTGTTTAATAAGTTCGCTTCTAAAAGAAGATTTTTTAATATAAGAATATTCATCATCTAATAAAAGATCAATTATTTCGTTATACATTATATTTTTGATAATAAATAATTTATCAACGATATTTTTAGCCTTTTTAGCATTAATTTTTTCTCTTAAGTAATCCTTAGTAATTACTTTTTCTTCTTTCTCTTCTTCTATTTCTTCTGCTTCCAAAACTATATCATCTTGTTTAATTTTAACATCTACTTTTTGATCATCTTCAACTGGTTTAATAGATGTATCACTATTTGGTTCTTCAATATCATCAACTTTAATGATCCTTAATACTGCAGTTTTAGATAAATCTTCTTCTTTTATCTTATTATCTTCATTAAATTCAACTACATTACCTGACTCACCATCAACAGTAACTTTTCTAAATAGAATAGTTTTACTCATTTCATCTTCAGGTTCATCATCTTCATCGTCATCAGATGCAAATACATCAGAATAATCAGGTTTAAATTTATTTTCTTCACTTGATGTAGTATTAGTAACATTAGTTACTTTTATAGTATCATTTCGATGTTTAAAACTTCTAATCTTATTTTTAATTATTCCAATATACTTATTTAATATCTTATTAGAAGATTTCTTTCCAGCATTTAAATAAAGGTTAACAAAATACAATGTAATAATTAAGAAAATAATAACTATAGGATTAAAAATAGTTTTTTTAAGGAAACCAAAAGAGTGAAGAACTTTTTTTACTTTACCAACAATTTGGCTTCTATCAATTGGTTTATCTTTAGCATTATTAGCATCACCTTTAGTTACAAAAGAATCTTGGTAGGCTTCAACTACACGGTGTGTAATAAAATTATTATCCTGTTTATATGTAATAATATCACCTATTTTGATATTATTATCACTTTTAACTAAAATCCAATCTCCAATTTCAACTGATCCATGCATACTGCCAGTTTGAATTTCAAATAGTGAATAACCAAATAAACTAGAATGATCATTTTTTAAGATTTTAACTTGAATAAAAGAATAAATAGAAGCAAGCAAAAAAAGGGCAAATAATACTATTAAAGCATTTAAAGCATAATCAGTAATTTTACTAAAAACTTTTACTTTCTTCATAATTATCTACTATCCTATACTACATAATATTCTACCATAATCACGGTTTTTTTCCAAGAAAAAAAACTCTTACGAGTTTTCTATTTCATCATCATTTTTTCCATATTTTATCTCAATTATTAATGTGTATAATTGATAAATAAATAGGAAGAAGTTAGGAACTAATATTATAAACAAAAAGCCCCATTTAGATTCAATAACTGAAAGATATGTACCAATATTAGAATAAGACTTAGTTCCAGTTCCCATTATAAACTCTTTTGAATATGTTTCGCCATTTTCAAATGATATTGAATCTTGATCTTCAAATACTTGACCTACTTTACCATATTGAACAGATGCTCCACCTTGACCATCTAAATGATAAGTAAATACCATATCTCCAGCTTTATAATCCTTAATTAGTTTATTTTCAACAAAAACCAAAGATCCTTTTTTATAATTTTCAGATGAAAATTCTTTTTTTACTATTAATAACGAAGTATCACCAAATTGTGTTATTCCATACTTATTATGATTTAAAACAAGCACTGTCATTGTTATTGTAAATGCAAGAAAAATAACAATTAATGTTGTTGTAAATATCTTTTTAACTAACTTAAATCCTTTCAATTTCGCACCACCTATACTATAAAATTATCATAACATACAAGTTATTATTCTTCAACACTAATTACACCCACTAGACTCTCGTATTACAAAATCATTTAAAGATAAATCACTATTATTACTTCGTTTGAAAAATTTAATTTTAGAACTAGAATCTGCATTAACAATAGTTTTAAATCCATTAACATAATCATTAGCATCATACTGAAGATTAGTAGTTAAATTATTAATATCTAATACTCTATTAGTACTATCAAAAGTAATTTGTAAGCACTTATTTTGTGAATAAGTATTATTCAATATTAATTCACTAAAATTTGAATAAACCTTATTTATATTAGTTATTTCTCCACTACTTTTAATATTTCTTTGTAACTTAAAAACACCAGATAAACTCTTTGAATAAGGACTTGTACTAGTTGCAGTTATTCTAACATCAATTTCTTTATCTTGATCATTTTGATTATTAAAAACAATATTAAAATAGTTGTTTTGCGATACTTTTTGTTTTACCCAATTATATCCATCGACTTCACATTCAGTCTTATTATAAGATGTAACATCAGTTTCATCTTTCTCATTTACACATCTAGCATTACTTGATAAAACAAGATTTAAAGTACTATTATTACTATCGTTAATTGTACAACTAGCATTAATATTCTCAGTTAAAACTTCACACGTTACAGTATATCTAATATCAAAATCAGTTATTAAGTTTTCACTAGCATAATTTTTCAAAGTAAATGTTGTACTACCACCATCCCACAGAAGATTGGTATTATTTTTATTGGTTTTTAATTCGTTACTTTCGAAATAAAATCCCTTAGATTTTAAGTAGTATCCTTTCATATAACTAGAAGTATATCTACCAAAAGAAATGATTGCTAAAGAAAATGATATAGATATAAGTATAAACATAATTAATACTTTTTTCTTTTTATTCATAAAATCACCTATATTTTTTGATAACTTTTGATTTCAACATTAATATAATCAATTAAGTTTTTATACTCTTCAGTGTTATAGTTTCCATCAAAAGTAATTCGAAGTTCAAATGTATTTAATTCATTTCTTGTATGAGATAGTTCAAACGAATTAGTTTTACAAACTAGTTCATTATTTTCATTTCTACTATAAGTCTCATCACAAGTTAGAACTAAAGTATTATCCTTGTATAAATTTATTACAAGTGGAGCATAATGTGGTGTTATAATTGACAATTCATATAAAATTGATACATCACTTCTTGTATTATTCTTCACGTTAGTAATAGAAAAATTATGACTCATACTCTCTCCAGGAGATAGCTCACCTACAGGTATTTCTAATCTGTCAGTTACCTCAGAGTTAAAGACAAAACCAGCAAGTTTTTGATCAACACTTGATGCAACTACACCTGAATTAAAATAAGAGTATGTAATTCCAAGACTAAACGTTAAAATTAAGAGTGAAATAATAATTATTAATACTTTTATTCTCATATTACACCTCTACCTAATTATAAAGTACTTATTAATAGTATTAATGTACTCATCACCATTATATAAATCAAATGCTAATCTATAATATCCTTTTAACATATTAGTTGTATTAATAAATAAATCTAAATTATTAACAGTTGCAGGATTATTAGCATTATATAATGTAGCCCTTCTTGCAAGATAATAGACATTATTTACATATTGATCAAGTTGTGTTGAAGTATAATCTTGAATATCAACAAGTGTATACTGCTGATTATATGCAGATAAAGTATTCTTTTTATAAAGTGAATATTTAATATTAGGATTATTTAATCCACTAACTATTACACTATAATCAAGCTCTGCAGTAGATGGCTTATTATATATCATATCTTTATTATTAGTAACATCAAATACATATGTATAATTCTTTTCTTCTGTAGAATTAATTAAAGGAATTAAAACTCTACTATTACTATTTTGTGAAATAATAGTTTCACCATCATACGAAATATATGGAGTTATAGTAATGCTATAATTTCCATCTAATAGATTATTTAAAGATCTATATGTAGAAATCTTAAGAATAAAGCTAGAAGTAGTATTAGTATTAAGATTTATTTTTATATTACCATTATTATCAGGAACATAAATATTATCAGAAACGCTAAATATAATACTCTTATAATAGTCTCTATTTATTACATTACCATTACTATCAACAATATTAATTAAAACTCCAATAGTTTTATCATTAAAGAAGGTATCAGTAGCTTGTGAATTTAAAACATTGTTATAAAGTGTAACATTAGTTACAGAATCTGTATTATAGTTAATATTTTGATTAAAGTTTGTTGTTAAAGAGTAACTAGTATTATAACTATCAGATGTTAAAACACTAAATGTGGTTTCATTGATATATGGTCTTACAATATTCATATTGTTATCAAGACCAACAATATTTAAGTAAATATTATGCATATCAGAACTTATAGTTGAAGAACTAAAATCAATGATTAAAGAAAATTCTTCGCTCTGAACAGATCCACTCTGATATAAATTATTATTTCTTTTTCCAACAAGATTAAATAAACCAAAACTATAATAATATTTATTATTTAAGCTAATTGCATCATTTTGATTAACAGTATATGAATATGTATTATTATTAGTTTTATCAAATAACATAATACGTGTGCCGGTTGGCAGTAATGCATTAGAAATTAAATAGTGATCGAAACTTTGTTGATTTGTTGATGCATATGTTATATTCATCATTATTGATGATTTTTTTGTAATGATATTTCCTGATTCAAAACCAACAGGTTTTAAATCAGAAACAGCATATCCATCATAAATAATAAGTGGTGTTGATGCATAAGACACATTTCCAGCCAAATCAGTTGATCTAACATATAAAATATACTTTCCAGAAGAAGTTATATCAATTGGATTTACATAATCAGTCCACTGAACTGAACTTAAATCATTAATATCATTGTTTAAAAAATAATTTAAAGAAATACTATCTTGTGAATTATCAGTGCTAGATGCACTAATAGTTGCACCAGTATTAATGTAAACTTCATTATTATTAATTGAAGAATAAATGTTATTATTAAAATCTATACTAATTAAAGGACCAGTTTTATCAATAATAATATTATCAGAATTAATATATGTAACTTTACCAGATAAATCAACAAACTTAACATAAATTATATAAGAGCCTTCATTTTGAACTACTACAGGATCTGTATATGAAGTCCATGAAACATTATTTAAATCACTTGTTGATAACACTTGATCTTGATTACTTATATAATAATACTTTGTAGTTTGAAGAAGCTGACTATCATCTGCGATTGTAAAAGTTATATTAGAAGATATATACTTCTTATCAATAAATAGTGAGTATGTATCATAAGTATCAAGGTTTAAATATAATTTTGTATGATTATCACTGTTATCATCAAAATATAAAAGAGGATAATCACTTCCATTAAATACCCATTTATTTTGACTATTTGAACTATAATTATTTAAAGATACAAACTCATTGTAACTAGTTAGATATGTTTTATCTTTTAAATTATTATCAATTACCATATTTGATAAAACTAAATTATTATTTCTTGCATAAGTATAATAAATATTTTGTGAATTTATATTACTATTATAAAGATGTGAAATTATATCATTATCAGTTGTTAAAAAACTGTTTTCAAAAACTAAATTTGAATTTATTAAATATCCAATAAAGCCATTACTTATAGTTCCAGCATTATAAGAATTACTAATTGAACTATTGCCCTTTAAAACTCCTATTAAATTTGAATCATTTGAATAACCATTTCCATAACTATAAGAACTATCGATATTAGTATCAATCGCATAACCTATTAATAAACCAGTTATATCTCCACCATAAACGCTTGCTCTATTAATAATATTTGAAATTGATGAACCTTCAGAATATGCAGCAACAGCACCATTTATTGATAATGATATTTGGTCATAGTCTGCATAAAGTGTTGTTTCATCATAAAGACTAGCGCTAGATTCATCAATTAAAAGTCCACTTATATAAATACTATCAAGTGTTCCATTTGTTAAATTTGTAGTTAAAATAGCTTTATTCTTAACAACAATATTATTTAAATATAAGGATGATACATCACCACTTATATTTTCAAATAATGGAGAGTTGCTATAATAACCATATATAGTCTTAAAATTACCATCTAAATAACCTTCAAAATTCGACATTGAAGGGAACATATTAAGAGTTCCTACTTCTTCTTGAGTAAAATCAGAAGAGCTATAATACTTATTATCATTAACAAAATATGCATTACCATTTAAATTATATTTTAACGTATCATTTTCATAATAAAAATAACCGTCATTAATTACAATATCATTTATAATTTTAAAATATTTACCATCATATGTATCATTTTCCAAGTTACTTGCAAAATAAGCAAATTCTTCAGGTGAAGAAATAATATACGGATTATTTCTTGTTCCACTACCAGATCTATATGATGAAGCAACATTACCTGACCATACTCTAGCATCTGATAATGATGTTCCCTTTTTAAATCTGCCAAATGCCGGTAATATACAAAAAGGAAGTGATATTAAAGCAACCATAAAAATAGCATAAATTATTTTTCTATTTTTACTTATACTCATAACATCACCTTCTTATCTAAAATTCATAACCTGCTAAATCTTTTTCAAGATCTAAACTTAAATTTAGTGGAGCTCCCTCAGAATGAACTTCTAAAGCATCTATATCTTGTCCTTCTATCCAAAGGTAAACTCTAACTTTAGTAATTCCATTTGGTATTTGAAACAATGGTTCAGAAAATTCATCGTCTTTTCTTGTTTCCTGAAGAGCAAAGTGTTCTGTATCAAAAGAACCGCTAGAAGAAATAAGCCCACTTTTATGATCAAGTCTTCTTCCTTCTTTAATAACTGCATACGTAGGAACATATGTGTTATCAACAAGATCAATACCAAATTCTTTTACAGCATCAATAGATTCTTGATTGTGCTTCAAACTATTTGGTTCATAAATAAGCGAAACGCATTCATTATTACACTGTAAATTTTGAATAGTATATACATCAGCTTTTAAATCCGTTTCTCCAATTTTTACAAATCCGAGTCTAATAGAGTTCATAATATCTTCCATTTTTTCCCTAGTTTCTTGATCTGCAGTTTCATCAAACTCAATATAAGTTCCACTACTTAAATAAAGATTATCTTTATATGGAGATCCAGATACATTCTTTAAAAATATATCAAAAGCTATATAGTTACTATACTCACTTGGACTATCTTCTGAAATCAAATCAGTATTAACAAATCTTTTACCTCTTCTTGCTTTATCAGTATATTTTCCCATTGATCCTGAATAAACATCAAATTTATCATTGTTTGGAGAAGAAATACCATTTGATGAAACTGACCAAAGACCATTAGTAGCCCATTGATTAGTATGATTAGGATAATTTTTCTTAACTTCATGTATAACAGACTCTCTAGATATTTCAATAGAATCAGAAAAATTAACACCATCTAAAGAAATAAATAAACCTGTATCTGTTGATACTTTAACATTAAAGAATTTAATTTTAACATTTAAGGATGCTGAAAACCATGCATAAGTTGCAAAAAGAAAAACTACACCAACAAAAAATGTAACAAGAAAGATATATTTAGTTTTCTTAGAAAACTTTGGAATATGAAGTTTTTCTTTTATGTTAGTTTTCATAATATCCTCCATTAATAAATTAAGGAATAATCAGTAACCGACTATTCCTTAACTTTTATTTGTAACAAAACATAAGCTTTGTTTATTAATTATTATTCATTAGTAACAGTTACAGTTACAACTTCAGTAGCTACGTTTCCAGCTTCATCTGCTACTTCATATAATACTCTGTATACACCAGGTACTGCATTATTTACAGTTCCTGTTATAGTAGCATGAATTCCAGATCCTTCTGGTCCATACCATTCATCTGCATCATCTGCAGTGTCATGAGTATATGGAGTTAAGTTATCAGTAATAGCTGTAATTGTAGGTTGAGTGAATGTACCGTTCTTAGCTATAGTTTGATTTTGAGATCCGCTTAATGTAATAACAGGAGCAGTCTTATCTATAGTTTTTAACTTAGTAATAATTTGAGCTTCTGTTGGACTTACACCTTCACCAAGTTCTAATTCTGTAGCTAAAGCTTCAATTATTTCAGCTCTTGTTTGGTTAGGTCCTTCACCTTGATTTAGTACTGGTCCTTGATAGTTAATATCATCTTCAGTAAATCTTTCTTTAGTGAATCCGAAGTTAACAGCTATTTGTTTACCTATAGAAGCAAAGTCATAGTTATCAATGTCTTGTCCTTCAATATAGATATACACTCTAACTTTTGTAATACTATTTGGTGCTAAAGTAATGAATGTAGGTCTTTCAACACCAGTTTTTAATTTCATTGTATCAGTAAAGTATGGATATGCAAATAAGTATTTACCAGCATTTCCTTCAGCAGCACTAATAGCAATAGCCTCAGTATCAGCTATATCTCCAGTATAGCTATTAAATGCACTACCATCATAGATATCAACTGAATTCATAGCAGTGATTTCTTTACCAATCGCATATGTTGGATATGTTTGACCATCAACTACTGTTCCACACGCACCTTCATAAGAAGCAGCTAAGCTTGTATCAGTTCCAGCAGCTTTTCTTGCTCTACAAGTAGTATTATACCAAGTTAGAGCATCTGGTACGTGGTTTGTATCATTTGGTTCCCAAATTTGAGCTGTACGGCAAATACCAGTTACAGTCGAATCAGTTGCACAAGTAATACCTTGAATTGTTGATGCATCTGTATTAGTTGCCTCTACACGACCAATTTGTGCAAATGCAACACGAACAGAATTTTCAATACCAGTGTTTGCAACGCCTGTTGATCCAACTACAACCTTAGAATCATTTGTTAAATAAATTGCTTCTTCGTTAAGTGGATTATTTGTCTGGTAATATTCAGCACCAGATGAGTTTTTAATAAATAAGTCGAATGCAACATAACCATCAGGTGTTGTAGAATCGTTATTAACTCTACTAGCCATTAATCTATAACCACCTGCAGTAGTTGTTAAACTACCTTTTTCAAATAATGTTAAACGACTTGTTGTTGTATTAATAATACCAATTGATGACATAGGAATTAATCCACGTCCACCCCAAGTATTTGTATTAGTTGGGTATGGATTTCCTTGTGCAGTTAATGTATTATCTGCAGCAGTCTCTGCAGCAGGGTTTCTAAAGTTTGTACTGTTAATTGCTACTGTATCGCTCCAGTTTACACCATCAAGTGATAACTGTAAGTCTTCTGTTGCAGCAATACGAACTTCGAATGGAGAAACATTAACAGTTCTCATACCAATAAACCATGCATAAGTTGCTGTTCCTAGGACGATTGCCATAAAAGTAAATACTATAGCAAGTCGCAATATTCTTTTTTTCTTACTAGAATTCTTCCTTTTCATATATATTTCCTTTCCTTCTCAGTCTATATTATTCTGTTACAGTAACAGTAGAAATTGCTTCAGCATAATTTCCTTGCCAGTCACTTACTAAGTACCTAACTACATATGTACCTGCAGTAGCAACTACTGGGTTAGTTACTTGAACCTTAGTAGTTAAATCAAATGTACACTTATTATTAGCCCATGTTCCTTGAGCAGTGTTACATTTAGCTTCAGTATCTTCAGCACCAACGTCTGATGCAGTTACACCAGCCATTGGGTTATAACTTGCAACTTGTGCAACTGTTAAGTTCTTAGTAGCTTCTACACCAGCTATAATAGGTTTAATCTCATCACCTGTTGGCATGTTAGGTCCATCTATACCTTGAGCTTCTTCTTCAGTAAATCTCTCTTTAGTAAATCCAAATGAAACATTTATTTGTTTTCCTATAGATGAGAAATCATAGTTATCAATATCTTGTCCTTCAATCCATACATAAACTCTTATCTTAGTAATACTATTAGGAGCAAGTGTAATAAATGTTGGGCGATTAATACCAGTTAAATTTTTCTCGGTATCAGTAAAGTAATCGTAGGCATATAGTGGTTGGCTATCACTATAATTTGTTCTTGTAGTAGCAGAATATCCATTATATTGAGTTCCATCATAAATATCAACTTTATCAGCTATATCAACAACACGTCCTACAGCATAAGTATTTTTTGCAGTACCATTAGCAACTGCTGTACAAGCTCCATCTAATGTATAAGATGTTGCAAGTGTAATATCAGTTGGATCTGTTATTGGATCAACTGCAGCCTTTCTAGGTCTACAAGAAGTATTGTAATAACTTATAGCATTATTAACGTGAGCAATATCATTTGGTTCCCAAATTTGAGCTACACGGCAAATACCAGTTACAGGAGAGTTTTCTCCAGGAACACATTTAATTCCAGTTATTGTATTAACATCAGTTGTTTTTGCATTAACACGACCAATTTGTGCAAAAGCTACACGAACTGAATTTTCAAGTCCAGTATTAGCAACTCCAGTTGAACCAACACTAACTTGAGAATCTGTAGTTAAATAAATTGGTTCCTCATTCAAAATATTATCTTCTGTGTAGTATGCTTGACCTGAGAAGTTCTTAACAAATAAGTCAAATGCAATATATCCACCATTTTCAGTATTAAATCCATAAGCATTTACTGAATTTGCATACTGCTGATTAGTTTGATAATTGTGAATTCGGCTTGCAAGAAGTCTATAACCACCAGGTGTAGCAGTTAAACTACCCTTCTCATACATCTTCATTGTAGAAGATGCTGTGTCGATTTCACCAATTGAAGAAATTGGTTTTAGGCCAGGATTGACAGCTCCAGTACCAAGTCCTGCCCAGTTATTAACATTACCTGTATAAGATACTGAACTAAAGTTACCACTATCTATTGTAACAGTCGTATCCCAGGTATTTCCATCAAGAGATAAAAGCAAACTATCAGTACTTGCTATGTCAATTTCAAAGCTTTGAACATTAACAGCTCTCATACCGATAAACCATGCATAAGTTGATACTGCAAATACTATTAATAAAAGAAATGAAATAACAACTAATCGCTTAACTCTTTTAGATTTTAGATTTTCATTTTTGTTCATATACTTTCCCTTCCATATATTTAATAGAGTAATAATTGCTTATACATGTTGCCTACAATCTACTATATTACATATAGATTTTAACCTTATATTTGTCAAAAGTCAATTAAAATGTCATATTTTGTAGAAATAAAAGACGAAAAATTATTACTATTCGTAACTATTTTTCGTCTTTACTATTTAACAGTTTGGAATTTTGTACAATAAACCATATTTTTTCAACAGATAGTGTACTTTTTTCTATTTTATAAATCCTTTTAATGAACTCTATTTTATTAACTAGTACATCTAAGTTATCTTCATCTAAATCTTCAGAATTAATGTTAATATTTTCCATACGATATCTATCTGATATTATTGAAGAAATACTAGCATCATCATTTATGCTAATTCCTTTAATTATTACATTATTTGGATTAGAAGCAAAATCATCAAATTGATCGCAAAGTTCTACAAATTGATTAGGGTCATCATGATCAAATATTTCTTTAAAAATTTCAATTTTAAAGAAAGTATAACAATAAAACAAATTAACAATATCACTTACATGTATGTTTCTATCAGATTGAAGCAATGAAATTTGTTTTTCAAACAATAACTTATCTCTTTTTAAATACATATCAAACAATTTGTTAGCTTGTTCTAATGAGGCATCTGTTGATTTTGATACAGCCTTATTTTTCTTGTTAAATAATGAACCAACATTTTTTACAAAATCTAATTTATTTGATCCTGTTAGCTTTGAAATAATTGCATTAATATCCTTTTCAACTTTTTTGATCTCATTATCAACATCACTAACAGTTCTCTTCTTAGAATAGTTTTCTTTAAAATATTCAAATAAAGGCATAAATTTTAAATAATACTTATACTCTATTGCATTCTGTTTCAATTTTTCTAAAACTGCAAGTAACTTGTTCATAGTCGCTTCATCACTATAATCGATTTCATTAATTGTTAAAGTAGAAAGGGTAGTACTTCTAAATTTACTATCTTCAAAATAATTATTTATATCAATATCATTTTTAATTGCTTTTTCAACAATATCAGCAATATCTTCTTCTAAAGAACTAGAGTAATCATTATAAAGTTTAGAATATTTATCTTTTAAATCATCATTTGATGATGATTTAGTATCAGCAAGAATCTTCTTCTTTTCATTTGCAATATATTCTTCAAAGTTCTTCTTATACTTATCAATCAAAATTATAAAATTCAGTTCGATGTGTTTTATAATATCATGATTTTTCCAATATATTTCTTCAAACACTTTTGATAAGCCATCATAATTGTTCTTTGATTCAAAGTAAACTGTCATATATTTATTAACATATGAGGTTAAATTAAAATCATCACTTTTTAAAACGACACCGGCCTTTTTGAATTTTTCAATTATGTTACTTATAAATATATTTATGTCTTCAAAAGTGTATTCAGAGTAAGAATTTATATCATAAATAGCTTCATCAAGCTTAAGTTTTTCTTTAAATGAATTGCATGTATTAAATAAAAATAGTTTATCTTTAAAATCATCTAAAGATTTTTTAATCTTTTCTATATCATGTTTTTCTGATGAATATTTAAATGATGAACTTTTAGCGTTTATATATTTTGTAACTGCATCTTTGTAGTAATTATAAGACTTTAAAATTTCATCAATTTTTTGATTATATTTTTTTTGATTTGTTTTGTTATTTGTTGGAAGCGATTGAATCAAGGTTTTCTTTGATTCAATATCATTATTTATAAAATCCAAAAAATTATTCATTATTAGCATCTCCTTCCTCTAATTTAGAGTCTTCTAGAAATGCGATGAATGAATTGATTGCATCTAATGTTTCAATTAACTCTTTTAAAGTTAAATAAGACATATCAAAGTCTTTCTTAGCTTCCACTAGTCATCACCCTTTTTAAATTTCTTTATCATATTTTTTAACATCAATTTCTTTAAATTCAGAATTGAATTCCATATGTAATTTTATTTCTCCACCAAGTAAATTGTCTGTGCAGTCAATATCAGAACCTTCAAGCCAAACAACAATAGTATATTTATCAATATCACCAGGTTTAAAGTTTTCCCTGTGATCAAGAGTAACTAACTTATCATTTTGAAAAGGTATGGTTCCTTCTTCGGGATTCCCATTTATACCTATCTTAGCATATGTTGTAGGTTCACCATTTTTATATATTCTAATTCTTATGGCAGTATCAATATTTTTTATTACATCATCAATAATTGTTTCTGACCAATAATCAGATGTATCAGTACCTGTATTTTCAATGTAAAAAGTATAAGCTATATAATTATCACCATTATGGGAACCATCAATATTATCAATATTTTCAGGTAACCATTTATAAGATATGTTGTCAAAATAATCTACTGCTTTTGCATATAATTCACTTCTAAACACCTTATAATCCGGATCATCATATATGATTATTCCTCTTTCAAAATAAAGGTTCTTATCTAGTGTAATAGTAAAATTTCCATTGTTGTAAATAATTCTCATAACAATATAGGCTAGAAGAAGTAATAAAAGTATTACAAGAACAGTTAATCTAACAATTCGTCTAATTTTTTTCTTTTTGCTAAGTTTTTTTACGCTAACTTCAACTTCATGACTCATGCCTACCATCACCATACACTATTCTAGTTAATTATAGAAAAATTAAAATTGAATGTCAATTATATCTAATCAATTTTAAATTAACATATATATTTACAGTAATTTACAAAATTATGTACAGTTTGCTTTGCAAATAAATTGTATAGAACTGTAAAATATACTATAATATTTACAAAAGGAGGATTATGTGTGAAAAAAGTTTATTTACTATTAATACTAGTTTCTTTTTCATTCTGTCTTTCTTTTATGAGCAGCACATACTCTAGGTATGTAGCTGGAACAACAGGAAATATTGACATACCATTTGCCAAATGGCAAATTCTTTTAAATACCCAAGATATTACTAGTCAAAATAATTCACAGTTAACATTTACCCCTGTAATTGAAACATCAAATAATGTAAATAGTGGTACAATAGCTCCTTCATCAAAAGGATACTTTGATATAAGTATTAACCCTGAAAATGTTGATGTATCATTTAGTTACGCTATTAGTTTATCAATAGATGAAGAAAATCTACCTGACCTTATTATTACAAAATATGCTATATTACCAGATAATTTTCAAGAAGGAGATACATTACAATACTCTACAATCACAAACAATATTATTGAAAATAGTCTTTACTATAACAACAACATTCAAAACTTTAGTTTCTCAGAATTTACAATTAGAGTATATTTTGAATGGCTAGAAAATGATCAAAATGAAGTAATGGATGATGATGATGATACACAAGTGGGATTGGACGCTGCAGATCAAGAGACAACATTTAATATCTCTGCAAATATATCATTTGAACAAATAGTATAAAACTTCGGTACTTATACCGAAGTTTTTATTTTGAAATAATTAATACTTGACCTATTTGTAAAGTACTACTTTTTAAATTGTTCAATTTAATTAAGTCAGATACTGTTGTATTAAATTTCCTTGATATACCATAAAGTGTATCGCCTTTTTTAACTATATATTTATTAGTAGATGGCAATATCAACTTCTGACCTATAGAAATAAGATTGCTAGATAAATTATTTATTTCTTTTAATTTATTAACTGAAGTACCATATTTAGAAGCAATACTCCATAAAGTGTCACCTTTTTTCACAATATAATAATTATTATTATCAATTTTTACAGGACTATAATTGTAACCCATATATTCAGCTAATGACTTAACAACTGCTTCAGCTAAAGTCTCATAATTATTCTTTATTTGATTAACATCGTCTTTAGAGCTATCAACAAAACCATATTCCATAAGAATAGATTCATTATTTGCAGTGTCTCTTATAATAAAATAATAATCTTTTGAAGAGTTGCTTGGTAACCTTCTTTGATAATACTTTCTTACATTTTGACCACTAAGTAACATATTATCAGATATTTTTTTAGATAAAGCATCATTATTTCTTAAAGCATAAATAATTTCAGCTCCGTCTCCTCCACCGGAATTAAGATGATTTGAAATAACAATTACATCATTTCCAGTCCCATAAATATTTTTAATTCTATTAACTCTTTCATTAGGAGATAAAGTCTCATCTTTAGTTCTAGTTAATGTATTTGGAATGCCTAGATCATTTAATCGTTTAGACATATATTGGCTAATTTTTAAATTATAATCTTTTTCAACTATTCCATTAGCACTTGTGCCCGGATCGGCTCCTCCATGTCCAGGATCAATAACTACTTTTTTAGGAACTCTTTCGTCCATGATTATCACCTAAAATAATATATGTATAATATTTTAATTCGTTAAAAAAATAGAAACTAGCGTTTCTATTTTATTTTTGATCAATAAAATACCATTCCATAAATCGATTGCTCATATATTTATCATCATATTTACGATCGATATATTTTTCTAAACGATTACTCGGTTTTAATTCTCTGTGCCTTTCCGACCATCTATATATACATATAGAAGTAAATAACAAATTAAAAATCATGAATATAGTAAAAATTGGCAATATAATTTTAAAAAATTTGTTGTAGGTGATTTTTAAACACTTTTTTATTAATGGAATAAATTGTTCAAAAACAATTCCAAATAAACCCCAAACAATAAACATAAATAAACAAATATATCCTCTATAATTCAGAAAGGAATTTTCATAACTCCACGCTCTCATGCCTAAACCAAAATCAAGGAGTATGCCGCATACTAGCTCAACAAAAGTACCCAAAAAAGCATAGATTATAAATTGTAAAAATATATTCTTCTTTTTAAAATAATTACAAAAGATATAATAAAAAACAACACCTACACCATAAATAATACAAAAATGTCCATAAATAGAAACTACATGTGATTCCCATTTACCAAACTTTATTAAACAATAAAAACCTTCAATTATTAATCCAAAATATGATGCAGCTATAAAAAGCCAAAATAAATCCGAATATGTAATTTTACTTTTTTCTTCCACAATAACACCTATATTCAATATAAAAAAATAATGATTAAATCATTATTTTTGATATACGTAACCTTGTTTTTCGAATCTTTCTATGATTTCTTTTTTAGAAAAATTTGACACTTCTGATATATCTTTTTCACTATAATGCATAACTACTTTACTGCCTTCTTGTTTAACATCAAGATACTCGCCTTCATCTTTGTAGATGCTTGCAATTTCACCAGCAATATCTTTATCATCATAAATCAAAGTTACTATTACGTCGTTTACCTTTTTATTTTTATAAACTACTTCGATTTCAGATAATAAAATATCATCACGCACTTGTTCAAATTTTAAAGTACTGTTTTCAGCCTTTTCATTATTTGATGTTTTATTTGCTTTTGTTGCAAATATAGTTATTAGAATAATCGCAATAATTAAAACTAAAATTGCTATTATTAGCTTAAAATTAAACTTTGTATTTTTCATTGTACACCTCGTTATTAACGTATTAATTTTATCATATGATATATATTTATTCAAATTAACTAAACTAATTATTTCATGTCAGAAATTTTTTTATAGTTTGGAGGAAATCCCATTCTATCAAGTACTTTTATAATATCAATGGTTTTAAGTTTTCCTTCAAGTATATCAATTTCATAAGATATTTCATGAAGCATCAAGTTGAAATTATCACTTCTTAACACTTGTTTAAAAATAATAATTAATGAGAAAACATCATTTAGCCCATAGATATACTCTTCATCTTTTTTCGGAATGTTCAAAAGATGATGATAAGTTGTTGGTTTAATAAAAGTAAAACTTTTATGTTCATAACATATATCTTCATGTGCACATAAATTTCTATAATTACTTAATATAGGTAAATAAACCATTAATTCATCTACTTTTACATTAAAATATGACGCTATTTCCTCTTGATCTTCTTTTTGCAAAATACTATATAATTCACTAACAATTCCAAATGATAATACTTTTACAACAACCCAAAGTGGTAAATATCCATAATTATCAATATAATGTCTTGTCGCATTATGTTGTTTTCCATTTACTCTTATTTGTCTTTTCATTTTTTTAATCAAATCATTAATTTGTCTGATTCTCTTTGGATCTTTAGTAAACATCGATGGATCTAAATATGTGCTTTCTTTATAACCATGATTTTTTGATATAACATAAGAAAAAATACTCTTAACGTTGTTTTCAATAATCATTATGTTTTTAAAAAGAATATTTCTTAGTTGTCTATCAAAACAAAATAATCCATACAATTCTGAAAAATTAGTACCAGGAATAAATTGATTACTATTTGATGAAATTAAAAAAACATGTCTATAACCATTTATAAAAAAATAGTTTTCACGAATTAATACTTCTCCAGGGTTATTAAAATCTGTAAAATCTAAACCTTTTCCTTTTAATATATCAATCTGTTCATCAATAGTTTTAAATATCTTCTTGCCCACTATGTTCACCCTACTTTTATTCATTATAACACACATTAATAATTTCTACTCAGAAAAATAATGTGGTATAATCATCTTTGGTGATTAACATGCCATCAATATATTTACATAATTATTTTAGTAAAGATGTTTATAGCAAGCTTAAAAAAGAAAATGTTATGCTTCCAAAAGATAAATATGAATTTTTGATTTTTTCACAAAGTTTTGATTATTTATTTAGTTATAATTTTTTATCATTAAAAAGAGGAAAAAAAATCAGAAAGTTAGGTCACTATGCACACTTGCATAAAGTATGGCCTTATTTCGAAAATATTATTACATATATGAAAAAAAATAAACTATATGATGATGGTAACATAAGTTACTTATATGGTTCACTGTCTCACTATGCACTTGATA
Organism: uncultured Mycoplasmatota bacterium; assembly: GCA_947302655.1. Taxonomy (GTDB): domain Bacteria; phylum Bacillota_I; class Bacilli_A; order RF39; family UBA660; genus RUG13160. The sequence continues at coordinate 58,260 of CAMYVW010000003.1, forward strand.
GTACATTTCATCCATACATTCATTATATAAGTGGAAGATTTTCAAAAAAACATAGAAAAGAAACCAAAAAATATATGGGTTACCACGCAATAAATGAAATAATGCTTGATGTAATTTATTACTATAAAAACAACAACATAAAATATTATAATTATAAACTATATAATGATGCAGACTTCTTCAAAAAAGTATATTTTAGTCAGCCATTACAAAATACAATAAATTATGCATTTAAAAATACCTTTAATTTAGAAAATGGTGCCAAAATATATAATGACGCATATTTACAATATAAAAATATATACAAATATCTAATGCACGATAAAACAGGTTTAAAGAAAGTTTTCTACAAATTAATTGATTTAATAACTCCATTTAAAAACTTTAAATCATATTCTTACTCTCATCATATAAAAAAAATTAATAATGATGTATTAAACCTAGAAAAAAACACATGGCTTCATCCAATAACTGGAGAAAAGCACAATGAATCAGTAGAAGAATTATATAAAATTGCATCAAAAAAACTTATATCGTACATAAAAGTAGTAAATGAATACTTTCAAGGAAAATGTAACATAAGTAAGGTCAAAAAAATAATAGGAAATAATTCATACTCAACAAATTTAGATGCAGATGAACGTGTAACATTCCAATATTTTAGATATTAAAAAACTTAAGAATAAAAATTCTTAAGTTTTTTAATTTATTATATTTTCCCATTTTTTTACAACTTTATCAGGAATAAAATTTGAAGAAATACTTAATGAGGTGTTTCCATAACTTGAAAGGGTTTTTCTATCATCTAAAATTTGAATAATCTCCCTAGCCATTTCCTCTTTATTTCGATCCTTAATTAATAATTCTTTATTATCTATCAACTCACAAGCACCTTCAGCACTGTCAAAAGCAATTGCAGGGACACCATGTGAAAATGACTCAAGTAAAGATATTCCAAAAGATTCAGTAAAAGATGTCATTACATAAAGAGCTGCTTTTGATAAATGATTATTTACAAAATCAGAACTTTGAAAGCCATAAAAGATAACATTATCCTGAAGTTTTTTTTCTAAAACATATGATTTTATCTCATTAAATAAAGGTCCATCTCCAATAAGCTCTAATTTAATATTATTGATAGTATCCTTAATTATTTCAACCACATCAATTAAATCAAATAAACCTTTTTCCTTAGAAAACCTTGATACATTAATTAATATGTTACTATCAAGTTTTGAAATAACAGGTTTTTTAATATCAATCATATTAGGAATATAAACACATTTACAATGACAATTTTTCATTGATTCAGCGTAGTCATTATAAAGAGACTTTGAAACTAAGACGAAATAATCTAAATTTTCTGCCGACTTAATAACATCATTAAAATATTTATTATTATTTTGATGATGATTATGCTCCCAGGCAATTTTTTTAATATTACTTTTTCCATATTTAGAAAGAAGTCTATTATGATAAATTCTTGTTGAAATAATAACATCAGCATCAGAATTTTTAATTTCTTTAATCATTAATTTCTTTTTTAGCATTATAATTTTAATCGATTTAATTCCCAAAATAAATGCTTTAAAAAAGCGAAATGATTTTACATACTTTTTAAAAAGGTCACGTTCTGGTTTCAAATTATTAATAAGATATCGCACTGTTACTTTATTATTGATATCATATGCTGGCTTATTATTAATATTATAGGTTGAAATAATTTCTACATTAAAATATGGTGTTAAATTATTAGCAAGATCGACTATAGCTTTTTCTATACCACCATGATTTAAATGAAGCGCTAATATTTGTACTTTTTTCACAAAATCACCTGTTATTAATAAAACTATCCAAAGTCTTTAATAGTTTTTGATTTTCTACCCAGAAATTATTATTACCATTATACATGACTTTTCTTAATATAATATCATTAACTTGATTAGCAATAATTTCGATATCTGGTGAAACAATATATGTATTGCTGTTTTTAAAATCAACACAAGTTGATATGATTGGTTTTTGTAGTACTCGCGCTTCAATCATAGTTGTCGAAGAATCAAAGGATTCAGATGTGTTAATAATATAATCAGCTAATTTCATATAAGGATATGGATTTGTTTTGTAACCAAAAAAGGAAACATATTCATTGATACCCAAATCTTTAACCAATATTTTTAAGTTAACTAAGTCTGGTCCGTCTCCAAGAATCCATAAATGTACATGTGTATTTAATTTAACAAGATTTGCCATCATTTTAATCATTAAAGTATAGTTTCTTGATCTATCATTTAAAGTACCAGCAGCTACCAAAAGAGTTGTATTATTTGGTTTAGTGGTTTCAATATGAGCATTACTTAATTTTATAATATGTTCATTATTTACTAAATAATCAAGAATATAGCTTTTGTTTTTTGTTTGCGGAAAATCATTTGTAAAAGTATTTAATAAATTTTCATTAGAGAAAATAATTCTTTTAAAACTTAAAACTCCATATTTGGAAATAAAATCATGAAATTTAGATTTAACCATATATATATTACTGTAATTCTTATGGATATATACAGCATTATTTTTTGAGGCTTTTTTAACTAAATCGCCAAGTTTAGCATTACCAATATCATATAAAAGAGAAAATGAATACTTGTGAAACATTTTGATTTTATCGAAAAATTTTAAATTATCACCAGTAAATGGTGAATATATAATCCTAACAGACTTTGGAATTTGCGATAATAATGCGGACTGAGAATTACCAAATATTAAATCAACATCATATTTAGAATAATCTATGTTCACAAGTAAATTAATTAAACTAATACCGATGCTATTAGGATTAAGACTATTAACTCCTATTAGAACTCTCTTTTTCATTTAAATTCCCTTTCTTTCTTACTAATTTAGGTCCTTCAGTAAAAAATATATCATCTGTTTTCTCAACTAGAGTTGAATATTTTTCTTTTAGTTCATTTAATACTGATATTCTACTTACACCTTTTAAAATTTGACTAACAGAAATAAAAGCTAAAGCAGAATATAGAAATGGTTTCTTATTAAAATTATATACAGAATAAGTAAAAACTGGTGCAAAACCTAAGGAGATACAAATTTTGATTTTTTGTATGATTTCATCTGCCTTTACAGATGATAATGCATCGATATTGTTATCAAGTTGATTTGAAACCACAGGATCATGCAGAAAAATAAGATATGCATACAAACTTCTCATCTGATCTTTTAATAATTCAGATGTCTTTTTATTATTTACATACTTTTTTTCTTCACTGCATACATTTAAATCATCGTCTATAAAAATATAACGAGCTGTTACTTCACATGCTTCTTCATCAACAACAATATTATTAACAAGTTTACATGGAGTAGGTTTATTATCAAAAGCTTTTGTATCTACATCAAGTAATACTTTTTTCATGGTTCCTCCTAACCAATAAAATCTGTAATTAAATCAAGTATTTTTTTGTTGTTAAATACAGGTTTTCTTGGTTTAAATTTCTTCAAGTTTTTATATTCTTTAACAAAATCATCATAACTAGTAACCATTTTTATATAACCCAGATTTGAAAACTTTTCCACAAGTTGAATTTGATGATTATTTCTATGTTCATTAAATTCTTTTAATCTTGGCATAGCAAAAACCTTTTTACCCATTTTTAAACTATCAGTAATAATACCAACACCACCATGGCAAACAATTAAATCCGCATCATTCATAAGACTTTCAAGTTTATCAGATGGTATATAATTATATAATTTCATATTATTACTTAAGTATTTTGTAGAACCAAGTTGAACAACAACTTCATCTTTTATAATGCCATTATTTATAGCATTATCAATTATTCTTACTAACCTATAAAATTGTTTATCTTGAGTTCCAAGCGCTACTAATATCATATTATCCAACCCCCATACACAGCGTTTGGATACACTTTTAACATATCTTCCCACTGCACTATAAATAAGTCAGCAAATTTATAAATTCTTTTGCCCGTCTTAGTTGGAGTATTTATATTAGCCATTGTTTCTATATAAATAATTTTAGATCCAAATAACTTGCCAATACAAGAAATTGGACCAGCCGCAAAAGCACCTGTTGTAACAATATATTTAGGTCTAATCATTATATAGTAAAATAAACTTATAAAACAATCTAAAAATAATTTAAATATATTAACTAATTTATAATTAGAACATTTAAGTAAAAAATGAATATTATATTTTTTATACTTATTTTTAAAATATTTCTTGTTATCTGGTTTTTCAGTTAAAATAGACACATCATATTTTTTGAATAGCGGTTCTAATTTCATAAGTTCATTAAAGTGTCCACCTTTACTTGAAACAAACATTACTCTTTTTTTCATATCGACCTCACTAGTCCGTAGAACAAAGTCTTGACTGAATATCAGAAGATTCTTCACCACAGTATAATGAAGCCTGTTCAGATGACTCTTCAACTAAACCTGAAGAAACAACCTCTGAATCATCAATAATATAATGTCCATTACTTAACCATAGATTTGATAAATAAATATCACCACTTGTATAAACTAAAATGCTTCCTTTAATCTTTGTATTTGGGTCTAAATCTTGGGGAGAATAACATTTGCAAATATTGTTCCCGTTAGCATTTTCAGCAAGCATTTGTAATTTAGTTACCTCATTTATAAAGTCATCACGACTTGGAACAACTTCACTTTCTTCAACTATTTTATCACTCTTCTCATCTTCAATTTTTTTATCTTCTTTTTGATTATATTTATATAGAAAAAAATACACTGCTGCCGCTCCAATTAAAATAACCAATAAATATACAAAAAATTTTTTCATTAATACCATCCTCGCACATATAAATTATATCAAAAATATATTTGTTTGTAATCATGATAATATTATAAAAAGCAAAAAAGTTCGGAGAACCGAACTTTTGAAACAACAATATAAGTATATATTAACGTTTTGAGAATTGTGGAGCACGACGTGCTTTTTTAAGACCATATTTCTTACGTTCTTTACTACGTGAATCACGAGTAACAAAACCGTTTACTTTAAGAATCTTTCTGTAAGCTGTATCACTAGATTGATCAGTATTAGAATCAAATGCCATTAAAGCTCTTGTAATACCTAAACGAATAGCTCCAGTTTGACCAGAGAATCCGCCACCCTTAACTGTAACATCAATATCGAATCTATTTTCATTATTAGTAACAACTAATGGTTGTTTAAGATCCATAACTAATGTTTCGTAAGGCATGTAATCATTAACATCTTGTCCGTTAACAGTGATTTTACCAGTTCCGCCAACCATTCTTACTTGAGCGATTGATCTTTTACGACGACCTGTAGCAGTCCAAACTTGTTTATTAGCCATTGTTAACCTCCCTATTTAACTTCCATTACTTCTGGTTTTTGAGCTTCATGTTTATGATCAGCACCAGCATATACAAATAATTTCTTACCCATAGCTCTACCTAAAGCGTTATGAGGAAGCATTCCTTTGATAGCTCTTTCAACCATTTCTTCTGGATATTTTTCAATCATAGTTTTAGCATTACGTTCTCTTAGTCCTCCTGGGAATCCACTGTGGTTATAATACATTTTGTCTTCTAACTTATTACCAGTTAAAATAACTTTATCTGCATTAATAACAATTACATAATCTCCACAATCAACATATGGAGTATATGTAGGTTTATGTTTTCCTCTTAGAACTGTAGCAACTTTAGTAGCTAAACGTCCTAAAGTTTTTCCCTCTGCGTCAACAACATACCACTTACGATCTACTGTTTCTTTTTTTTGCATAAATGTACTCATTTTAAATCCTTTCATTGCTTTCAATGCTTCAACTTTCCCACGGTTTAACATATCAGGCAAATAAAATGTACCGCTATAAATTATATGAAATTACATATAAAAAGTCAATTAAAAACAGCAAAAAACTCCTGTTATTTACTGTTTTTACACATTTTATAATAAATATTTACCAAAGTTAATCCTTTTGCAGGTGCAGTTGAAAGCATCTTATCAGTTTTCGGAGAGTTTAAAAGGCTTTGTATATCTTCTATTTTTGCTCTTCCTTTTCCAACATCAATTAATGCTCCAACCATATTCCTTACCATATACCTATAGAAACTCTTACCATAGAAATGAATTGTTAATTTATTGGATTGTCTTACAAAACGTATTTTATAAATTATGCACTCATAATTATTTCGCTCTCCACTTACAAAGTTTTGAAAATTATGAACTCCAATAAAACACTTTGAAGCTTTTTTCATTTCATTTATATTCAATTTTTTTGAATATAATAAATAATCAGAGTTATAGTCTTTCTTACTAAAAGATATCTTATACATATAATGCTTCTTTATAACAGAAAAACGGGAATGAAAATCATCTGAAACACTTTTTATTTTTTTTACCTTAATATAAATTAAATTATGATTTAAATATTTTTTTAATCTTAATAAATCGACACTGTCATCATAATCAAAATGAAAGTGTTGTCCCTTAGCATGAACGCCTTTGTCTGTCCTTCCCGCACCCTTGATTAATATTTTTTGATTAAAATATGTTGATAAGTTTTTTTCTATTTCGCTTTGAACAGAATTTTTATCATTTTGTCTTTGAAATCCGTAAAACTTACTACCATCATAACTGATTTTTACAAGATATCTCATTTTAACTCCCTATAAATAGCTTTTAAAACTTCATTTATATCATAATAATCTTCATGAAGATGATTTAAGTTTCTAGATTTACATACAAAATCAATTAAATGATGATTGTTAAAATATTCATATACTTTTTCTTTGTAAATATCTTTTTTAGATATTATATGTTCAACTTCTCCGTTTTTAAAAATATGATACTCATCAACTAGATTCAAACAAAAAGAAAAATCATTCGTATTAATTAAAAAGGTAAATTTATAATCTTTTGATAGTTTTTTAAAAAGCTTTTTAAAATACTCTCTTTCTTTATAACACATACCTTTTTCAAAAAAATCGAGAAATATAACTTTTGAATCCATAATCAAGTCTTTTGCGAGAAGCAACTTATTATATTCAACATTTGATAAATCATTTGATTTTTTTAATATATAATCTTCATTTAAATTTACCATTTTAAGAGCTTCAAGCACTTTATCTTTTTTTATAGAACGCGGTAGATTATCAAATATATATATTTCTTTTTTATAATGTCTATATGAATTAAAACTATTGTCGATTATAGCAATAACTTTACCTTCTATTTCCATAAAGCACTCACCAGCCCATCAACATCAGTATAAGTTTTTTTAACTAAATCATATGACTTCAATTTTAAGGATAAATCAAAAATAAAAGGTAAATTAAAACCTAACCTTTTTAAAAGTTTCTCCTCTGATAATACATCTTCAGTTTTTCCTTCAATGGCAACCCCAGATTCTGTTAAAACCATAAGATTCTTGGTCATAAAAACATCTTCAATATCTGATGTAATATTAATATAAATAATATGATTTTCACTTAAATACTTTTTAATAATTTGTTTTTGCTCATCAGATAAGTAAGTAAAAACATTATCAAATATAACTATTCCTTCATTACTACTTAAAGCTGAAAGAACTTTTATATATATAATAGAAGATAAATCTAAAGAAGATATTATTTTATTTGTAATTGTTTGAAGATTAAAATAAGGAATTAAATTCATTTTAAATCCATTTAATTCAAGATATTTTTTTACAGAAATATTAAATGGTATTACATCAGAATTAATAAAAATATAATCTTCAAGAGGTAAAATATTTAATAATCTATTTTTTATCTTTTCATCATTATAAATAATTGTTGAACAAACATCATACAATGTTAATTTGTATTTATCATATGTAAAAATCTTCTTCATAACTAAAATCTCCGTTTACTTATTATACTAAAACTAATTCAAAAGAAAAAGAATTAATATTAAATATTAATTCATTTGTTTAGTATTTATATAAAAACAATAGTTAGTTTGCTCTAATAATTATCTCATCTGGAGCTGAATATAGATATTTTTCCCTAGCATACCTTGCAACATACTCAGGGTTTTCAAGTTTTGTTGTTTCTGCTTTAAGAGATGCTTCTTCATCAAGAAGAACTTTCTTTTGATCATTCAATAAATGAATCTGGCGGTTATTATTTAGAATTTGTACCCAATCAGAAAAGACGCTTTTTACTAAAAAAGCTGATAAAGAAACCACTAAAAAAGATATCATAATAATACGTCTTTTTTCTTTTTTGCTCTTTCTTTTCTCCATACATACCACCTATTATTAGTAATTATATCATTATTTCTTTAAAAAAATCGTCTTTTTTAGTCGCTTTACACCATTATTGACTTTTCTTGATATAAAATAACCTATAGCAAAAAATAAAAGATAACCATAATGAATATACCCTCCATTAAAATAATAATAAGTCTTTATTATTAAAAATGATGAAATAAAAATATAAAATATATCAATAAAAATTCTTATAAAAATATTATTTGAATTTATTTTTAAAATTATAAACTTTAAAACAAAATAATAAATAATCCCAATAATTATAGCTATTAACCAACTACCAAGTTGTGTAACATTATTGATCATTATTTAAACAACTTCGTAAAAATAGATTCCTTACCTTCTTTTTTACTATCCAAATAAGAAATACTATTTATCTTTCCTTTTATTTTTATATCTCCTTTGTCAGTATCTAACTGAAGTACTTCAAGATTCTTTCCCTTAATATATATATTACCCATAACAGAATTGAGTAAGAATTCATCAATATCAAAATTAGATATTTTTGTAATTCCAGTTAAAGATAATAAATCTCTATTAACAATTTTTACCTCATGGGTTTTATATAAAACTTCATTCATATTATCACCTAATACATTATATTAAGGCAAAATAAAAAAAATGCTTTAAAAGCATTTTTAAATTCACTATTCTGCTGCATCTGGAGCATTATTATACTCTTCTAAAATAGCATCTTGAAATTCTTTACGTACATCAGAATTTAGAGGATGACATATATCACTAAATCCACCAGTAGCTTTTTTCTTGCTAGGCATAGCGATGAATAAACCATTTTCTCCTTCTATAATTCTTATGTCATGAATGGCAAATGCATCGTCTAGTACAACAGAAGCAAAACCTTTCACGTTTGAACCTTCACGGTCAAACTTTCTAACAGTAACTGATGTAATTTTCATTATATCCTCCTATCTATGTAATAATTATATCATATTTTTTAAAATACAATAAAAAATTATACATATTCAATTAAAATATCTTTAATAGCAACATCAGCATAAGAAAAAGACTTCTCCCCACTTTTTGTCATTATACTAAATATATTTGGGTATAATCTAAATATTTTTCCTTCATATATTTGTTTTTTATTTCGAATACCTCTAACAGTAATGACAACGTCAGAATTTATTTTCCTTGAGATATTCTTTTTTATAACATCAAGATTCATGATCTTGGAAACCCCACATACATTAATCCATTACAAATAATTCCACCCATGCCGTCAGGTCCATATTTTGTTTTATTAAGTAAATTTACTATATCAATATTTTTGTTTCTTTCAGTTATAGCAACACTTGTTGCTATAATAGCTGGATCAAGTGCATGAATATTAATTCTTTTTGGACTTGATGCAAAGTTAGAACCAGCTTTTATTAAATCTTCATAATCGCTTTGACATGCCCCAGATATTATTACCAGTTTATCTTGACTTCTTTCATATTTTCTTGCAGATTTTACAGCTTTAACAAAATTATTTGAATTTTTATAATTTTTAATATCGTGAATATCTCCTGATTTTTTGTTATAAGCATCATGCCCAGTTATAACAAGAATATCAGGTTTATAATTTTTTAACAGTGCCGGTATTTGATCAGCCATGTTTTCTTCTTTTACTTTCTTACCTATAGCAAACACTTTTTTATCTTTATAAAATTTTAAACATCTATCTAAATATTCACCATCTCCATCAAGATGAAGAATTTTTCCAGGAAGATAAAAGTAATTTCCACGATCTATATTTTCCTCTTCAATATCAACATTAAACTCTTCTATATTATTATCAGCCAAATTAATATCCATAATAGGAGCATCTGCTAGAAGTCTAACGTCGACTCCTTTTAAATAAACTATATCATCTTCGATACTTATTATCTTAAAAATAATATCATTATTATAACTTTTCCTTGTTACAAAATCCCCCAAATTAAAATTCATAGAATCACCTATTTAATTCTATGAATTCTTTTTAAAGTAAATTACTTAAATCTATAAAAATATCCGCAGATAGTTCTTCTGCTCGTGCATTTAGATTTATATTATTATTTACTAAATATGGTAATATCTTTTCCCATGTTTCATTAGATAAATTATTCTTTAATGTTTTTCTTTTGTGTGAAAAAGCAGCTGAAATTAATTTATCGAATTTTTCCTTATTAACCAACTTGTTGTTTTCTTTTTTTAATTCTAATTTAACAACTGCAGAATCAACTTTTGGAACTGGATTAAAGCAGGTATTTTTCACTATAAATAATTTTTTAACATTATATAAGGCATTAAGTTTTACTGTCATGTAACCATATTCCTTCGTTCTAGGTAAGGCAGAAAATCTTTCTGCTACTTCTTTTTGAACCATAACAACCATTGAGCCAATCTTAACATTCAACGTAATTAATTTCTCAATAATAGGAGTTGTAATATAATATGGAAGATTAGCAACAACATAAATATTTTTATATGGAAATATAGAAATTTCTTTGATTATATCAACATTTAAAATATCATTATAAACAATCTTTGTTCTATCATCCTCAAGAGTATCCAAACATTCATGCATTCTTTCATCTATTTCAAATGCTATTAAAAATGATTTTTTGTTTTTAAGTTTTCTTGTTAAAGCCCCTTGACCAGGACCAATTTCTATAATTAAATCGTTTTCTTTAACATCAACCGACTCAACAATTTTATCAATTATATTCTCATCTTGTAAAAAATTTTGACCTAAAGATTTTTTTGCTTTCATAAATAAACCTTTCTATTAATAAAACAGAATGTTTTACCATCCTGTTCTAAGCACATCATAAGTTACAGTTGATCTTCCTATAAATCTTGATGCATATTCTTCTGTCTCTACAAGTAAATCTAAATTATTACCAGGAACTCCTCTATCTAGTACAATTGCAAAAATTGGTTCACTTGAAATCTTTGGTTGATTAAATCTAATAATTGTTCCACATGGTAAATTTTTTGAAGATGCAACTATTTTTACAATACCATATTCCTGATCTGGATAATAATCTCTTCGATCTCTAACATTATAACTTGGAGCACATGCTAAAGTTCCTCCACATAGAGGGCAATCATGAGAATATCCTGTTAGAGAACCTGTTAAGGTATCAACTGGAGTATATAAATCATTTTCGGCCATCTCAGTTACTTTAAGTGCCATTGTAGTTAAATCCACATTTCTATTAAAGTTATCATTCTCAACACGACCTAATACCTTAGAAGAGCTAGATTCAATGATAAAAATTGCAATTAAAAACAAACAAACTTTTATAGTTCTTGTAAGAATTTTAAAGCTTCTTTTAATCATTTTATCACCTCTTTAAATTGCAATTATTTTAGCATAAACACAGTTATATGTCAAAAATGTCCATAACATTTTTATTGGTAATTTCTGAGAGATTTTCTAAAGAAATATCAAATACAGTTGATATCTTTTTTGCTATATAAACAATATTTTTACTCTCATTTTTTTGACCTCTAAAAGGTTCAGGAGTTAAATATGGAGAATCTGTTTCTAAAACAATATCGTTAGGTGATAATTTAGACAAAGTATCTGGTAGATTACTATTTTTAAATGTAACTATACCATTAATTCCAAGTTTAAATCCCATACCTATATATATTTTAGCAGTTTCATAAGAGCCACTGAAAGAATGGATAACTCCTTTTACTTTAAACTTTTTTAAAATATTAATAGTATCTTGAGTAGCATCTCTACTATGAATTACAACGGGAAGATGAAGTTCTTCGGCTAAAGATAATTGTTTATAAAATAATTCTTTCTGTCTTTCTTTATTAAAGCCTTCATAGTGGTAATCTAGTCCAATCTCACCAACACCTATTACTTTTTTGTTTTTTAATTGTTCTTTTAATATTTCAATATCTTCATCCTTATATACGTCAGCCTGATCTGGATGATAGCCAATAGTTGAATATACATTATCAAATTTTGAAGATAACTCGATAGATTCAATATTCGTTTTTATGGAATATCCTGAAGCTATAAATCTATTAATACCATTTTCAAATGCACTATCAAACATTTCTTTATAATCATCACAGTACTGTTTTTCTAAATGACAATGTGTATCAGTAAACATGTATATCACCACAAACATTATATCAAAAAAATATTTCCCGGGAAATTATTTCTCCGGGAAATATCTATTTAACATCAATTCTATCAAATAAATGAACAGGTTCATTTAAAACTATATTTTCTTCTAATAATCCAAATTCAATAGTTTGATCAAATAATGTATTTTTTGTATTCAACTGTTCAAATATTTTTGAAGCTGTGTTAGGAATAAAAGCTTGAAGATAAATTGTTGTTATTCTTATTACTTCAAGTAAATTATATAAAACAGTTCTTAATCTATCATGACTTGACTCATCTTTAGCAAGAATCCATGGAGTAGTATCATCGATGTATTTATTAGCTTTCTTTAATACTTCAAAGATTTCTTGTAATGCTTCTCCCACTTTAAGTTCATCAACTTTAGAACATACAATATCATGTAGTTGTAAGCAAGAACTTATTAAATCATCATCAATAGATTCATTAACTTTAGGATTAGTAACAATTCCATCAAAATATTTTTTTGACATGCTTATGGTTCTATTAACTAAATTTCCTAAATTGTTAACTAAATCAGCATTAGTTCTATTAATAAGTGATTCTTCAGTGAAGGCACCATCACTACCAAAAGGAACTTCTCTTAAAACATAATATCTAACAGCATCAACACCATATGAATTAATAAATTCTCTAGGATCTTTACCATTTCCAAAACTCTTAGATATTTTGCCACCATTTATAACAAGCCAACCATGACCAAACACCTTCTTTGGTAAAGGTATATTTAATGCCATTAGTATTATAGGCCATATAATAACATGAAATCTGACTATTTCTTTTCCTACTACATGAACATCAGCTGGCCAGAACTTTTTAAAAAGTGAATCATCATCAGAATTATAACCTAATGCAGAAATATAATTTGATAATGCATCAAGCCATACATAAACAACATGTTTTTCATCAAAAGTTACAGGAATACCCCAATCAAAACTAGTTCTAGATACGCATAAATCGTCTAAACCTGGTTTTAAAAAGTTGTTTATCATTTCATTTTTTCTTGATAAAGGTTCAATAAAATCTGGATTTTCATCATAGTATTCTTCTAATCGTTTTTGATATTTAGATAATTTTAAAAAGTAAGCTTCTTCAGATACTTCATATACATCTCTTCCGCAATCTGGACACTTTCCATCAACTAGTTGAGATTCTGTCCAGAAAGACTCACATGGAGTACAATATAATCCTTTGTACTCACCTTTATATATATCTCCTTGATCATATAACTGTTTAAATATTTTTTGAACACATGAAATATGTTCTTCATCTGTTGTTCTTATAAACTTGTCATAAGATATATTTAAAGATTTCCAAAGATCCTTAGCATTAGCAACAATTTTATCAACATATTCTTGTGGAGAAACACCAGCAGCTTCTGCTTTCTTTTGAATCTTTTGACCGTGTTCATCAGTTCCAGTTAAATAAAAAACATCATATCCTTGTAGTCTTTTAAATCTTGCTATAGCATCGCAAATAATTGTTGTATAACAATGTCCAATATGAAAATTATCACTTGGATAATAAATTGGTGTTGTTATATAGTATGTTTTATCTTTCATAAATCCTCCTCCTAAATAAAAAAATTCATAAATAAAGGACGAACAATACATATCCGCGGTACCACCTTAATTTATGAATTATATTCATACACTTTAATTCTTAACGCGAATTATACGATTAAGCTCCAGAGCCATTTTCGAAACAATTTAAATGTGAATTTTCACCTTACATCACTCTCTTATAATTTAAATTATATGTTTCTCTCTTTCCTTCATCACTTAAATTAATATGATTTTAGCATAGCAATATACATTTTTCAAGCTATAAACTAAGCTTATCATGTATATAATTGGTTAAGAACTTAATTAATTTTGTATATTTATCAATGGACTCAATATTATATAGAACAATAAAACCTGCTATATCGCTTTCTATATGATATGGAAATATTCTAAATGTATCTTTTAATATAATATCTTCAAACTGAAGATTTGTGTTTCTTAATTCTGTATATTCATGAACCATAACTAGATTGGATAGCTCTCTTGGTATTACTTTACCAATAATTGCATTAAAATTCGATTTATATACTTTTCCTCTATCTGTAATTATGTAGTAACCATTTTCAATTACTTCACCAAGTTTATCACCTATTAAATCAAAAAAAATATTATTATTTTCTACAACTGATTTTTTTCTTAATAATATTTCATTATTATTAATTATAAATTCTAAATTTTCTCCCTCTTTAATATTTATCAATCTTCTAATTTCTGCTGGAATGACAATCCTTCCAAGTTCATCAACTCTTCTGATAATACCACTAAAATTCAAAGCAACCACTCCTATAAATATTTTTTGTTATGTAAAGATATTTATACAATTAATTGACTTTTTACAAAAAAAATCACATACTTTAATAGAAAAGAGGTAAATAAATGCAAGTAGAAGCAACAATTGAAATACCAATGGGTACTCAAAATAAATATGAAGTAGATCCAAAAACTAGAAGAATTAAATTAGATAGAGTATTGTCATCCAGTGTTAGCTATCCAAGTGAATATGGTTTTATAGAAAATACTCTTGCCGGAGATAAAGACCCACTAGATATTTTAGTATTAACAACATATCCAACATTTCCAGGTTGTATTATAAAAAGTAGAATTTTGGGATACCTAGAACTTATTGATAATGGCTATACAGATGAAAAAGTAATTTCCGTAAATGCAACCGATCCTAGATATGATCACATAAAAACAATTGATGATCTTCCTGAACATATAATCGAAGAAATAAAAGAATTCTTTAAAACCTATAAACACCTACAAGGAATAAACGT
This sequence comes from uncultured Mycoplasmatota bacterium, assembly GCA_947302655.1. Classification (GTDB taxonomy): domain Bacteria; phylum Bacillota_I; class Bacilli_A; order RF39; family UBA660; genus RUG13160. The sequence continues at coordinate 73,596 of CAMYVW010000003.1, forward strand.
AACTGTTGGTAACGTATATGGTCTTGAAGAAACACTAAAACTAATAGATGAATGCAAAAAAAGATTTACAGAGAATAACCTGTAAATCTTTTCTATATTATCTTTTCAAGAAGAGGGACTAAATAATACAAGAAATGTTTATCATCTTTTTTTATAAAAAACTGTATAACAATACAATCATTTAAATATTTAAACTTAAAATTGGTTGATATTTGCATAGCTTCTATAAAAAGTGTATCTCCTTTAATATTTTCGGAAATATTTTTAGGAAGTGTAATTTCAACAAATCTTTCATTCTGTATTACTTTTGAAATATTGCATGATTTGGCCATACTATCAAACCACTCTTCATACATATATATTTCAAGATTTTCTGGAAGTTTTCCAAATCTATTTTCCAACTCAGCTTTAACATTATTAAAAGTTTGACTTGAAACAACCGTATTAATAAGTTGATGTATTTCAATTTTAATATCATCATCACTTACATAATCATCACTTATGTGTGTTTCTACATTTATTAAACTATTTCCCTCTTTACTTTCTTCAAGTAGATCAGAATCATTTCCAGATAAACTCTCTGAAATAAGTTTAGTATATAAGCTGATACCAATAGAATCAATAAATCCAGCTTGTTCACTTCCAATTAAATCTCCTGCTCCCCTTATTGATAAATCTTTCATTGCTATTCTGTATCCACTACCTAGTTCTGTATATTCTTTTATAGCTTCAAGTCTCTTGGTTGCAGTTTCTGATAATAACTTACCCGGTTTATAAAGAAGATAAGTATAAGCTATTCTATTTGTTCTTCCAACTCTACCTCTAAGCTGATATAGTTGGCTTAATCCGAATTTATCAGCATCATAAACAATTAATGTATTAGCATTTGGAATATCAATACCAGTTTCAATAATTGTTGTACACAATAAAACATCAAACTCATGGTTTATGAATCTTTCCATAATAGATTCAAGTTCATTTTTATTCATTTGACCATGGGCAACACAGATATTAGCATCAGGTACTAATTTTTTTATTAATGTGGCTTTTGAAATAATATGTTCAACAGAATTATATAGAATAAATACTTGACCATTTCTGGATAATTCCTTATATATAGCATCTTTTACTAATAAATCATTATCTTCAATAACATATGTTTGAATAGGATATCTATCAACTGGAGGCGTATCAATAATCGACATATCTCTTACTCCAGATAAAGCCATCTTCATTGTTCTAGGTATTGGAGTAGCTGATAATGTTAAAACATTAATATTTGTTTTTACTTCTTTTATTTTTTCTTTATGGGTAACACCAAATCTTTGTTCCTCATCGATTACTAATAAACCTAATTTTTTTAGCTTTATTTCATCATTTAATAAGCGATGTGTACCAATAACTATATCAATGGATCCTGATAATAATCCATTTACAATTCTTTTATATTCTTTCTGAGTAGTAAACCTATTGATTAAAGCAATTTCAACAGGAAAGTTTTTAAAACGTTGTACTGCACTTTCATATTGTTGCTTAGATAATATTGTTGTTGGACATAAATACATAACTTGAGAACCATTATAAACAGTTTTAAACATTGCCCTAAATGCAACTTCCGTCTTTCCAAAACCTACATCACCGCATAAAAGTCGATCCATTGGTTTAGAACTTCTTAAATCATTGTTTACATCATCAATTGCTTTTAATTGATCCTTAGTTAATTCATAAATAAACTCTGAAGCAAATATTTCTTCTTCTGGAAAATCTTTATAAAAATCACTACTAACTTGAGATCTTTCCCGATAAAGTTTAATTAATTTTTCAGAGATATCATTAATTTTTTTCTTTATAGTAGCTTTAGTCTTCGCCCATAACGTTGAATTTAAATGATTAAGTTTTGGAGCAGTACCATCTGCATCTCCATACTTATATAAATTACTAATATTTTCAACAGGAACATATATTTTATCGTTGCCTGCAAAGTTTAATTGTAGGTAATCTTTTGCCAAGCCATTTTTTGTAATACTCATAATTCCTACATACTGACAAATACCATATCCAACATGAACAACATAATCTCCAACTTCAAGCTGATTAGCAGATTTTACTTTTTTTCCAAAATGATATTTGTTTTTATATACTATTTTATCATCATTTTTACTATATAAATCATTTGTAGAAAAAACAGCAAATTTATCAAACATAAAACCTTTATTAATTTCAAGGGAAATAAAAGTAATATTATTATTAAAAATAGAAGCTAATTGATTTTTTAATTCATTATTTTTAGTACAAAAATAAATACTAAAGTTTGATAGTAAAAGCTTTTGTATATCCAATTTTAAGTTATCAAAATTTCCGTGATAATTAATAATTTCTTTTGAATTCAAATCAATATCAGATGTTGAATAATCAAATTTATCTAAATTATTATGGTGTTTAAAATGAATATCATCAAAATCAAACATTAATTTATGATATTTCTCATCTTTACGTTCAAAATACTCAGTAATATCATCCTGTAGTTTCTTATAAGCTGCATCTATTTGAGGTCTATCAATAAAGAATGTCCAATTAGGTTTTATATAATCATATAAAGAACTGCTGGAATTAGAAAATAATTCAGAAAACGGTGTTATTAAAAAACTATCAAGTACTTTTGTTGATAACTGCGTTTCTGAGTCAAATTCTTTTATGCTTTCTACTTCATTATCAAAGAACTCAATTCTAACTGGGTTTGAACTTCCCATTACGAATATATCAAGAACAAAACCTCTTACTGCATATTCACCTGTAGATGTAACTAAAGACTCCCTTCTATATCCTAGTAGTTCCAGTTTTTCAATTAACTTATCTCTCTTAAAAGATTCACCTATAGAAACATTAATAACATTTTCTTTATAACTATCGATAGAAGGTAAAAAACGTAGATAACCCATTAAATTAGTTACTATAATCTGATGATCAAATTTTTGATTTAAAACATCAAGCCTGGTAGCTTTAAATTCTGGTGATATAGCAACTGCAACTGATGTAATAAAATCATCCATCGGAAATATAGAAACATTAGAGGTATAGTTGCTAATCGTTTTATAAATATTATTTGCCTCATAAACAGAATTTGTTACGACTAAAATATTCCCATTAGTATTTCTATACTTATTAACAATGCAAAAAACGCTTAACTCAGTTGTTAAGCCAGATATAGATTTTCCAGATTCGTAATTTAAAAAATCAAATATCTTATTCATATTACATCATCATTACCTTATCTTTTCCACCAGCAATAAAGTTGTCAATAGTAGAAAAATATTTTGACATATCATGTTCAATTTGAATAAGTTCATTTTTTGTAAGTTTACCAAGAACATATGAAATTGTATCAATTTCTGTTTGCTTGGCTAAACCAATTTTAAGTCTTAGAAAACAATTTGTACCAAGTTCCTTAATGATAGATTTAATTCCATTATGTCCACCATCAGAACTATCATATTTTATTCTTGATTTACCAAGTTCTAATGCTATATCATCTTGAATAACAAGCAAATCATCAATATCTACTTTATAATATGATAATATCTGTTTTACAGCTTCACCAGAATTGTTCATAAAAGTTAGTGGTTTTACAAAAATAATTTTTTCATTATTGCAATTTTTTTCAAAAATTAATGCATTGTTATCTTCTTTCCACTTTACTTTTCCTAGATAGGAATCTAAAACAATAAATCCGATGTTGTGTCTTGTTTTTTCATATTTCCTTCCAGGATTTCCAAGTCCTACAATTACTTTCATAAAATCACTCCTTCCAAAAAATATTTTTAAATGAATTCATGTCCTTTATACACAACTGCGGAAGAACCTTAACACCAGGTTTTCCTCCTTTAACAGCTCTAATAAGAACAAGTCTAGGTTCTACATCACTTTTAGTTGTTATAAATTGAATATTTTTTACACATACATTATATTTGTTGCAATATAAAATTATCTCATCAATTCTTTCGGCACGATTGACCATATATAATTCACCATTTAAATCTAGTAATTTAGAAGATATTTCTATTATATCTTCAAGATTTATGGCTATTTCATGTCTTGCTATTGCCTTTACCATATCTTCATTAATATATGCATTTTTTCCGTGTGAAAAATATGGTGGATTACACAAAACTACATCAAACTTATTTCCCGGGAAATAATTACTAATTAATTTTATATCACTCTTAATCAAATTAATTTGATTATTAAGTTTATTATGTTCAATTGATTCTTTTCCCAAATCATATATATCATCCTGTAGTTCAACTGCAGTTATCTTTGATTTAGTCTTAGTAGTTAATATCATTGAGACAGCACAATTACCTGCACATAGCTCTACAATAGATTTCTTTCTCTCCGGATTTTTAACAAACTCGGCAAGAAGAACTGAATCTAACGAAAACTTAAAATACTTATCATCTTGATATATCTTTAGTGGTACATAATCATACAAATCATTTAATGATCTACTCACTATCTAATGAAACCTCGATTCTTTCATCATCTACGGTAACAACGTACTTTCTTTTTAATATATCAATTGATGACACAACTGCATCTTTACCACTGAACTTAATTTTCTGACCAACCTTTGGCATTCCCTTTGATAATTCACAATAAACATCGTCTTCATATGCTAGACAACATAATAATCTACCACAAGCACCATTAATCTTTGAAGGGTTTAATGCAAGATTTTGATCTTTAGCCATATTCATAGTCACAGAATTAAGTTGATTTAAAAACCTACCACAACATAACATCTGTCCACATTTTCCAATACCACATACTTCTTTAGCTTTGTCTCTTGCTCCCACCTGATGTAATTCAATTCTTGTTTTATACTGGTTTGCAAGCTTTTTTGCAAGTTCACGAAAATCAACTCTATCATCAGATACAAAATTAATTAATAGAACTTCTTTATCTAAAGTAAAATTGGCAGATAATAATCTCATATCAAGATTCATTTTCTTAACAATATCTTTAGCTTTTATAAATGCTTCCTTTGAATCTTTCAAATTAGAAACATACTTTTCATAATCTTCTTTAGTCGATTTTCTAAGTATTGACTTAATTTCAGATAAATCGTCTGATTTTTGTATATCTTTAAAGTATACAACTTTTGCGATTTGTACACCTTTGTCAGACTCAACAACTACTAAATCGTTTTTAGACAAAGATAAATCACTTTTAAAATTGTATGCTTTTCCATTATCAACGAAAGTTAAACCATATATTTTCATTTTAATCTACTCACTTCTATAACAAACTTATCAAGCAATAAATTACTATTACAATTAAATCCGATTTTTGGTAACATAGCAAATAAAAGCTTTAAAATTTGGTTTTCCTTTTTTATTATATCAAAACTTGTTTGCTTATTAATATGTTTTTTTTGTTGATATATTAAACATTTTACAAAGGAATTAAAATCATTTAAATCCTTGTACTTATCTATATAATACTTATTTATAATTATTGACCTATGTTCACGTAACTTTAACAAGTAGTTATTAGTATCTTCCAAAATATCATCACTAAAGTTTTCATCAACATCATAATTTAAATATAATATTTGAGTTCTGCTTGTAATAGTTGGCATTACTCGATCAGCACTGTTACATACAAAGAAGCCTAGCATTTCTGTTTCTGGTTCTTCTATTATTTTTAACATTTGATTTCCAGATTTTTTATTAAGTTTCTCAGCTTCAGATACTATAAAATAGTTTTCTCTTGTGATTACCGGTATTTTTTGTAACATTAATATTAATTTTTCAATATCTTCAGTAACTATTTCTTGAAGCTTTGGCCTAACAATCATTAAAGTAGGAAGGCTATCACTTTCAACAAGAAAACTAATATTACTTAATTCTTTATTATTTATACAAATAATAAGTTGTTTTATATCATTTATTGCTCTTTCAATACTATTTGTTTCAACCAAATAAACGTGAGAATTTTTATTCTCACGATATTTTTCAAATATATCTTTTAATCTAAAATCTTCTACCATAGTGTACCTCAAAATAAAAAATATATTAAAGTAATTGATATTATACCAGGAATTCCTAATAAAGTAATCAATAATATAGTTATTATATTTATTGGAATAAACAATAATGTGTTTCCGCAAATATAATTAAAACCATTTATAATTAAAAAAGAAATAATTAACCTTTTAACAAAACAGTAACATACTCTTTTCATAGTTAATTATAGTATTAAGTAGCAAAAATATGATTAGTCTTGTATTTCTCGTCTATCCTCCAATGCTTTGTTTAATGATAAGACATCCATATATTTTAGATTCATTCCAAGTGGAACTCCGTATGAAAGCCTAGTAACTTTAACGTTGGAATCAGAAAGTACTTTTTTCAAATAAAGCATAGTCATTTCACCATCAATTGATGATGTTAATGCAATAATGACTTCACAATCTTTTAATTGTTTAACTCTATTGCATAACGAAAAAATATTCAAATCATCAGGACTAACATTATCAATGGGAGAAATTAATCCACCTAGAACATGATATGTTCCATTATATATTCCACTTTTTTCAAATGAATAAACACTTTTATAATCTTCCACAACGCAAATAAGATTTTTATTTCTTAGATCATCGTTACATATAGAACAAATATCATCATCAGAGATGTTACCACAAATTGAACATTTTTTTATAGTATTTTTAATACTATTAACTGTTTTTGCAAAACTTTCAAGTTTCTCAATATCCATTTCAAATGTAGAAAAAGCAAGTCTTTCAGCATTTTTTTCACCAATTCCTGGTAATGATTTAAAAAACTCTATTAATTTATTAAAATCCTTCGGATAGTTCATTAAAATAAACCACCTAATGAACCACCATATGATCCTAGTTGTTTTTCTGTTTCTGAATCAACTTTAGATAATGCATCATTCATTGCAATTTTGACCATATCTTCTAAAATATCAATGTCTTCATTATCTAAACTTGCATCTTTTGAAATTTTTACGGATATTATTTCTTTTTTACCATTAACTACAACCTGAACAAGTTCAGATTTTCCTTCAAATTCCATTGCATTAATTTCTTCCTTTTTCTTAGTTATGTCTCTTTGCATTTTTTGAGCTTGAGCCATTAAATTTTGCATATTCATATTTTTATTCCTCCACTATAATATTATCATTTCCAAATATATCATTTGCCATATCTTCTAAATAATCTTGTTGTTTTTCTTCAGTTTCATGTATATAAGTATATTTTATTCCATTTTTCTTATTTTGTTGAAATTGTTTTTTTAAGTCTGACCATTTTGTTTCCGAAACAAATACTGGGACTTTATTATTAAAATCACATAATTCAACAATTTTCTTATATTTTTCGTTTAATAAATTTGCACTAGCATCAGAATTACATACAATTAATATATTAGTCGGTGAAACAACACCAACGTTTGTATCTAATATTAGTGAATATATTTCATTTTCACTTTTTAACAAGTTAATATACTTTGTATATTCTGATTCTACCTCATCTTTGTATTTTTTTGATGCATTTACAAAAGAATTATTAATTCTTGCATCAATATTAGAAGTTAATATTTTGTTGACATCCGGTAAACTTGTTTCTTTCTGATCCTCATCTTTATCATTAATTTCATTATTTATTATATTTTCTTTATTATCAAAATCTTCTTCTTCAACTTCATTGTTATTCTTTGTAGTATTATTTATTTCCCGGGAAATATTTGAATTGTTCAAATTAGTTAAAGATGAAACTATAAGTGTTTCCATAACATCATAATAATTAAATGAATTTTTGCTAGTATCTAAATTTAAAATGTCAGTTAATATATTTTTTAATACTAATACTTTTTCATCAGCATTATTCAGTTTTAAATCACATACGGTGTTAGTTAATGATGAAACAAATTTATAAATGAATGATTTTTCACTAATTCCATATTCTCTAAATGAATTAAATAATTCTATAATATTTCGAACATCGTTATTTAAAATTGAATCAACTAAATTTTTAATACTATTTTCAGATATTACACCAAATTGTTCAGTCAATAAATCAATAGTTATAGGCTTATTAAGTGTTATTAATTGATCAAGTATACTTAATGCATCTCTCAATCCACCATCTGATAAATCTGCAATTTCTGTAATAACATTTTCATCAATTTTTATTTTTTCATTATCTAATACATAATTAATTCTAGAAATTAAAGCTTTCTTAGAAATTTTGCTAAATGCAAAATGTTGGCATCTAGACAATATTGTTTGTGGTAAAGATTCAGGATTAGTTGTTGCTAAAATAAAAATAGCATGTGCTGGCGGTTCTTCCAATGTAAGCAAAAAAGCATTTGATGCACTATTTGTAAGCATATGTACCTCATCAATTATATATATTTTAAACTTCGATGATGTTGGTGCAAGCTTAACATTGTTAATAATTTCTCTTATATCTTCTACCTTATTATTTGATGCAGCATCTAATTCGATTATATCCGGATTAGATGAAAAATTTACACAAGAAGCACATTTTCCACAAGGTTCTCCGTTTATAGGGCTTTCACAATTAATAGCTTTTGCTAATACTTTTGCAGTAGAAGTTTTTCCAGTTCCCTTAGGTCCAGAGAATATATATGCATGTGATATTCTATTGTTTATAATTGATTCTCGTAAAGTATCAGTTATAAATTTCTGATCTACGATATCAGCAAATGCTTGTGGTCTATATTTTCTGTATAATACTTTATAACTCATACTTTCACCTCAAAAATATTATATCATAATTTATCAAAAATCTATCGTAATTTCTTAAAAAAATTCCCTAAAATATCGGCATATTCATCGCTAATTGTTGAATCAATTTTTTTATATAATGTTTTATTATATTCATGTTTTGAATCCGGTTTATCAAGTAAATAATATACATTATTTATTCGAGCATTGTTTATAACTTTTTGACACATTTCACATGGTTTGAGTGTAACATATAAATTACAATCTCTTAAAAAACTTGTTTTCAATTTTTTATTAGCTTTTAATATTGCAATAATCTCTGCATGATTAATTGTAGAATACTTTTTTATTCTACAATTGTAACCTTTTGAAATAATTTTATTGTTTTTAACAATAACTGCTGAAACAGGTACATCTCCGCACTTAGTTGATTTGTTGCATAATTTTAGTAAAACATTAAAAACTTTATTATTCATATTCACCTCATAAAAAAAGTGCACACAAACATTGATTGATGTGGCTGCTTTCTTCCGAATCTGACCAGGTTACAATATATTTGTTGCACGAATATAAAATAACACAGAATTAAAATAATTACAAATATAAAATGTTCCACGTGGAACATCATACATTATTTTTTATAATTAGTATGTTTCACGTGGAACATTATTTATTAAGATTCGTTTATTGTTTCTGCAACATGTTCGTTATCTTCGGTGTTTTGTTCAGTTTCATCATTTGATTTATCTACTAAACTAACTGTTGCTACTTTTTGTTCATTCTTCAGATTTATTAATCTTACACCCTGAGTAGCTCTACCTAAAACGGATACTTGATCCAAACTCATTCTCATTGTCATTCCTGAATCTGTCATTATAATGGCGTCTTGGTCACCGTAAATAAGTTTGACTGCTACAATATGTCCGTTCTTTTCTGTAATATTAATTGCTTTAACACCTTTGCTGCCTCGATTAGTTTCTCTATAGTCGTTAACTCTAGATTTTTTACCATAACCCTTTTCTGTAACAATTAATATTAAATCATCATCTCTAACTACTTCAAGACTAATACATTTGCTATCAGCTAAATTAATTCCTCTTACTCCAGCAGCAGTTCTTCCCATTACTCTTACATTTTCCTCTTTAAATTTTACCATTCTACCAGCATCAGAAGCCATCATTATCATATCGTTTCCAGTTGTTGGTTTAACTGATAATAACTCGTCAGTATCTTTTAATGTAATTGCAATCTTACCTGAATTTCTTATATTTTCAAATTCATTAATTAAAGTACGTTTAATAATACCATTTTTAGTTGCGAATGCTAGGAACTTAACATCATCATTTGTTGATATCTTAAGCATACTGCATATATACTCATCTTTATCAATTTGAAGTAAGTTGACAATTGGTAAACCTTTTCCTTGTCTAGAATACTCAGGTACCTCATATCCTTTAAGTCTATATACTCTTCCTTTATTACTAAAGAATAATACATAGTCATGTGTTGATAAGTTAATTAGGTGATCAACCTTATCATCTTCGTTAGTTGTCATTCCTTTAACTCCAACGCCACCTCTATTTTGAGTTTTATATGTAGAAGAAGGTACACGTTTGATATAACCTTTTTCAGTTAATGAAATAATTATATTTTCTTCAGGAATTAATGATTCATCTTCAATGAAATCAACAGCTGTCATATCAATAGTTGTTCTTCTATCATCAGAATATTTACGTTTAATTTCAGTCATTTCATCTTTAATAATGTTCATAACTTTTTCTTCACTAGCAAGTATTGATCTTAATTCATCAATAGTTTTATGTAATTCATCTAAGTGTTTTTCAATATCTTCTCTAGCTAGTCCTGTTAATCTTCTTAATTTCATTTCAAGAATAGCTTGAGCTTGAACATCATCTAAACCAAATCTTTCCATTAATCCAGATTTAGCTTCATCATCTGTTTTAGATGCTTTAATTAATTTAATAATTTCATCAATATTATCTAAAGCTATCTTTAATCCTTCATAAATATGAGCTTCTTCCTCAGCTTTATTAAGATCAAATCTAGTTCTTCTTATAATTACTTCTTTTTGATGATCAACATATTTAGAAATAATATCTTTTAAACCTAATGTTTTAGGTGTTTTATCATCAATCATAAGAAGAATAATACCATAACTTATTTGGAAATTTGTTAATTTAAATAGTTTATTTAATACAACCTGAGCATTAGCATCTTTCTTAAGAGTAATAGTTATTTTTAATCCATTTTTTAAATCAGTATGATAATCAGAAATACCATCAATTATCTTATTATGAACTAATTCAGCTACTCTATTCTTAAGATCTTGTGTATTTACACCATAAGGAACTTCAGTAATAACAATATTTTGATGAGATCCTTTATCCTCTATTTCAGCTTTACTTCTGATAGTAATTGATCCTCTACCAGTTTCATAAGCTTTCTTAATACCACTATTTCCTAAAATAATACCACCTGTTGGAAAATCTGGCCCTTTAATATATTGCATTAATCCAAGTGTATCTATTTCAGGATTATCAATATACGCTATACATCCATCTATTACTTCACCTAAATTATGTGGAGGAATATTAGTTGCCATACCAACAGCAATACCCATTGTTCCATTTACTAAAATATTAGGAAACTTTGATGGAAGAACTTCTGGTTCTTCATATAATTGATCAAAGTTAGGTATCATATCTACAGTATCTTTTCTTATATCTCTAAGTAATTCTAATGAAATTTTAGAAAGTCTTGATTCTGTATAACGATATGCAGCAGGACCGTCACCTTCGATGTTACCGAAGTTACCATGTCCATCAATAAGCATGTATCTTTCATTAAAATCTTGAGCTAATCTAACCATCGCCTCATAGATTGATGAATCTCCATGTGGATGATAACGACCCATAACATTACCTACTGTTGTGGCACATTTTCTATGAGGTTTATCTGGAGTATATCCATTTTCAAACATAGACCATAATATTCTTCTATGTACTGGCTTTAAACCATCCCTTAAATCAGGAATTGCACGAGATGTAATTACAGAAACAGAATAATCAATAAATGATTTTTTTATTTCACTAACTATATTATTTTCTATAAAACTATCTTTTTCATGAAATTCACCATTATAATTATCTTCTTGCTGTACATCATTTATTTCTAAATTTTCGGTAGTTTCTTCTATTTTTTCTTCATTTTCCATATAATACACCCCCTACTATATATCTAGGTCTGCATAAATTGCATTTTCTTCAATAAATTGTCTTCTAGGTTCTACTTCTTCACCCATTAATTGAGAGAAAACTTGATCTGCAGCTACTAAATCTTCAACAGTTATTTTCTTTAAAACCCTGGTGTTAATATCCATAGTAGTTTCATATAATTCTTCAGCGTCCATTTCACCAAGTCCTTTCATACGAGTAACTTCAGCTTTTGAACGTTCATTTTCCTTCATATTTCTTAAATATTCATCTTTTTCAGAATCTGTTAATACATATTTTCTAGTTTTTCCATGCATTATTCTGAAAAGTGGTGGTTGAGCAGCATATACATGACCTGCTTCAACTATTGGTCTAAAATATCTAAAGAACAATGTTAATAATAATACTCTAATATG
>CAMYVW010000004.1 GCA_947302655.1 uncultured Mycoplasmatota bacterium
CTAGTATTCCAGCCTTCTGGAAGACACATATCAAGAAATCCTATGACAATATCATTAAGGATTAATGCTGGTGCGGTTACAAGAATTAGAAAGAAAATAAATATTGCTAATCCTATTGGAACTTTTCTAATTGCGGGCATCCATTGTACTACTAACATTAATGCCATTAAGCACCATAACATAATTGCCACTGTAATAATCGGTGTCATTTGTTTCTCCTATATTTTGTATATATATTTTTATTTTATATATATATTATAACAAAATTTTTTAAACTTTTCAATTCAACTTGACTTTACATGAAAATTTTTGTACAATGTGGGTGAGACTGGAGGTGGTAAAAATAGTAAAATTAGATTATACTATTGACTCTCCAGAAGAGCGAAATGAGTTGGTGAAAAAGATTCTTGAAGAGAATCCGGATCCCAATCCCCAATATCTTGAGATATTGGCGGATTATCTGATCCTCTGTATGGAGAAACAAGAAAGAAAAGAAAAACGAATATTAACTGAGAATAGAATGACTACAGTTAACAAAAGAGAAACTTCATATGAAGGTCTTGTTTCCCAGTTTGAAAATGGTGAAGATGGAATTTATAATTTAATTAATGAAAGTAAGACTCAAATATTTCAACCAAAAGTAACTATAACGAAAAAAGATTTAGAAGAAATACCTCATTTGCGGCAAGTGCGGGAAGCCATTCAACTCTGGGAAGAACAATTAAAGAAAGCTGAAGGAAGAGATAAATATATTATTAAAAAAGCAATTATTGACTTGCGGAAAAGTCAATATTTAATAAAAGAAGCTTATAGAAAACCAGTTAGATTAAACAATGTAACTCATTCTAGGCATACAGTTCATTTAGAAGATAGTTTTTCCTTTAGTGAAGATGGATATATCATTCCTGAAGGAGTTTCTTTATGTAGTCCAAAAGTTTGTAGTGCAATTTTATGTAATTATTCTCGTTTAAAGGAAGCCGGGTGGGGTAATTTTGAAGATGACACCTGGTATTTAATGCAAGATTTTGATAGAATTAGTGAAAAAGCATTAAAACCGTATCCAATTTATGAAGAAATTGTTATTGCAAAGATAGATGGACTGCAAAATATACAAATTCAAGAGCTTTTACAGGCAAAATTTGGAATTACACATAGTTTAGAATATATTTCTTCACTTTGGCGGAATAAAATTCCTAAATTAATTGCTTCTGTAGCCGAAGATGAAACGCTCAGTTGGTATTATTTAAATAAAGAATATGGAAAATATAAAAAATGCTCGCGTTGCGGTCAAGTAAAATTAGCTCATAACAAGTATTTTTCTAAAAATAAGACGAGTAAAGATGGTTTTTATTCCATTTGTAAAGCTTGTCGTAATTCAAAGGCCAAAAAACATTAATTTTGTTAATAGTTTTTTAATTTGGGGATAGAAAGGAGTTAATTTTATGGCAGTAGATAAAAACCAAACATTCTTTTGTGAAAAATGTCATCGCACTATGCGGGCTGATGAGTTTTATAATAGCAATAATTTGGAGAAGTACCCGGATGGAAAGCTTAAACAGTGCAAAAAGTGTCTTACTTTGCATGTAGATAACTGGAATCCTGATACTTTTCTTTGGATTTTACAAGAATGTGATGTTCCATATATACCAGATGAATGGCATAAACTCCTTGAATCATATGCTAAAGACCCTAATAAGGTAACTGGAATGACAATTTTAGGTAGATATTTATCTAAAATGCGTTTAAAACAGTTTAAAGACTATAGATGGAAAGATACAACCTTTTTACAAGAGCTTGCGGACAATAGAACTGAGCAAACTATGAAGCGTCAGGGATATAGTGCTGCAGAAATTGCTCAAACTTTAAATGAAAAGAAGATTATTATTCCAGAAGAAGGATTTAAAGAACCAATTATTGCGGCCCAGCCTGATGCGATCGATTATTTTGATGAAATTAGTGGCGAAGATAGCGCAATTGTTGATGATTTAACCGATGAAGATAAAACTTTTTTAAGGTTGAAATGGGGTAAAGCATATAAACCTGAAGAATGGGTTAAGTTAGAGCAATTATATCAAGAAATGATGCAGTCTTATGATATTCAAGGAGCTGGTCATGAAGATATTCTTAAACTTGTTTGTAAAACATCATTAAAAGCTAATCAATTATTAGATATTGGGGATGTTGATGGCGCTCAAAAAATGGTAAAAATGTATGACAGTTTAATGAAGTCTGGTAAATTTACGGCAGCGCAAAATAAAGGAGAAAATGGAGAATTTGTTGATTCAATTTCAGAGTTTGTTTTAATTTGTGAAAAAGAAGGATTCATTCCTCGTTTTTATACTGATCAACCTAATGATAGAGTTGATGAAACTTTATTAGATTTAAAGGGATATACTCGTTCATTAGTTGTTGAAGAAATGAATTTAGGCAATTTAATTGAAAGCGCAATGAAAAAGATGTATGAAGAAGAGCAAAAAGAGGAAGATGAAGATATTGAAGACGAATTAACACTGGATGAAGTTGAACAATTAAAAGATGAAGATTTTGGGGAATATACTGATTTCTTGGAAGAAGAAGAAATCGCTGATGAAGAATTATTAAAACAAATGGAGGAGGGACAGATTTAATGGCATTACAAGATTTATTAAATTTATCCCAGCAAAGAAAGAAAATTGGTCTTTCAGAGGAACGTGTTAGAGAAATTATTCCAGTAGGAAGACAATATATTTCTTTTTGGAGGGAATATCCTGACTTATTTGTTGATTTTTTACTTCAGTTTGGTAATCCTCAAGAGTTTCATTTTTATTTTTATCAAAGAGTTTTCTTGCGGGCAGCCATGAGGCATCAGTATATGTATGCGGTTTTCCCTCGTGCTTATTCAAAGTCATTTTTAGCGATGATGATTTTGATGATAAGATGTATTCTTTATCCAAAATGCAAATTATTTGTAACTTCTGGGGGTAAGGAACAAGCTGCGGGAATTATGAAAGAAAAAGTGCAGGAAATTTGTACATTAATTCCTGCATTTAAGAAAGAAATTGATTGGTCAAGAGGAGTTACTCTTGAGGGTAAGGATTATTGTAAATATGTTTTCAAGAGTGGTTCTTACTTTGATAATATTGCGGCCAGGGAGACCTCTAGAGGTAAGAGACGCCAAGGTGGTGTAATCGAGGAGTGCGTTGGTGTAGATGGAACAATTCTATCTGAAGTTATTATTCCGACGATGAATATTTCTCGTATGTGTATGGATGGTACAACACATCCAGAAGAACAATTGAATAAATCTCAATTGTATATTACTACTGCGGGATGGAAAAATACATTCCCATATGATAAACTTATTCAATTACTGGTATGGCAGATAGTTAAACCAGAAAAGGCAATGGTAATGGGGGGTACTTATCGCATACCCGTATTAGTTCGTTTGCTAGATAAGAATTTCATAAGGGATCTGAAGATGGATGGTACCTTTAATGAGAGTTCTTTTGAAAGAGAATATGAGAGTAAATGGTCAGGTACCGTAGAAGATGCGTTCTTTAATGCTGAAATATTTGATAGAAATAGAATATTAAAACAACCAGAATATGCGGCCAGTGGCCGATCTTCAAAGGCTAGCTATTATATCATCTCTGTCGACGTTGGACGAAAGGGATGTGATACAGTTGCAGTTATTTTTAAATGTACGCCACAACCACAGGGTGCTGCAATTAAATCAGTTGTAAATATATATACATTAAATGATACTCATTTTGAGGATCAAGCAATTAAATTAAAGAATTTATTTTATAAATATAATGCTCGTAGAATGGTAATAGATGCGAATGGTTTGGGTATTGGTCTTGTTGATTATATGGTCAAACCGCAAATTAATCCTAATACTAATGAAGTATATGCAGATTTTGGTGTATATGGTGGAACTTATGAAGGTGCGGATCAAGAGTATAAGAAATATCGAACCGCGTCTTGCGAGCAAGACGCATTATACTTAATGAAAGCGAATGCGCCTATTAATAGTGAAGCTCATGCAAATGCTCAAGCATCATTATCATCTGGTAAAGTAAAATTTTTAATTGATGAAAGAATTGCTAAACAAAAATTATTAGGAACTAAAGTTGGACAAAATATGAAACCCGAAGAAAGGGCAGAATATTTAAAACCATTTACTTTAACTTCCATATTAAAAGAAGAGATGATGAATTTACGTGAAGAAAATGAAGGCGTAAATATCATTTTAAAACAAGCAAATAGGGGTATCCGAAAGGATAAATTTTCGGCATTTGAATATGGCTTATATTATATAAAGCAAGAAGAAGAAAAGAAAAAGAAGAAAAGGAAATTTAATGCAAAAGACTGGATGTTTAAAAATTAAGGAGGGGTTATTATGGATGCCAGTAGAGGAGAAATTAAAATACATGAAATTTTAGAAGAATCTGGTTTAACTTATAAGATGGAATATAGTTTTGCAGATTTAAAAAGCTCTAGTGGAAAACCTCTTCGCTTTGATTTTGTTGTTTTTGATGATGATGGTTTCATTGATTTTATTATTGAATATCAAGGAAAACAACATTATGAACCAAGTGCAAAATTTGGTGGTAAACGTGGATTTTATCAACAACAGTACAATGATAATAAAAAACGAAGATTTTGTGCTTTACATGATTTTAAGCTAATTGAAATTCCATATACAGAAGAACACCTTATTTCTTATGACTATATTATGCATAAAGCTGGATATTAAGGAGGTATAATAAATGCAAAATCGGCAAGAGCAGATACGCAAAAAAGGCTTTGATATGTTAAAAGCACCTACTTCCGCAGTTGATAGTTATGCAAAATTAAAGATTGGAACTCAAAAATTTGATAATGCGGTTATTGATTTAAGATATTATGATAAATTAGATAGACGTGGTTTTAGAAATAAAGAATTTGTTATTCAAGCTTTAATCAATAATGATATTCCTACTTTACGCGCAATCTCTCGTTACTTTTATAAAACAAATGGTATTTATCAAAAGATTGTGAATTATTTTGCATCTATGTATAGATATGATTGGTATATGGTTCCAGAGTTATTAGTAGATAATGCTAAAGAAGAAAAGGTTGTAGCAGATTTTACAAAGACATTAAGATTTTTTGATGCTTCTTATATTAAGAAATCTTGTGGAGAATTTGCTTTAAAAGTAATTAGAGATGGAGTATATTTTGGATATGCATATGAAGGTGAAGGAAGAATATTAATTCAAGATTTACCTTGGAGATGGTGTCGTTCAAGATATAAAATTGCAGGCGTTCCCGCAATTGAATTTGATATGACATTCTTTGATACTAAATTTCCAGATGTTGCATATCGTATGAGAGTTCTTGATTTATTCCCTCCAGAATTTAAAAAGGGTTATATTCTTTATAAGCAAGGTAAATTACCAAATGATGAAATAGTATCAGCTGATATTACTGGTAAAGGACATTGGTATTTATTAGATCCAGCTTGTGCTTTTATGTTTGGCCTTAATGGATTAAATGGTTTACCTTTATTTATTAATGCTATTCCAGCTTTATTAGATTTAGATGCAACCCAGGGAATTGATAGACAAAGACAATTACAGAAACTTTTAAAAATTATTGTTCAAAAATTACCTTTAGATAAAAATGGAGATTTAATTTTTGATGTTGATGAAGCTAGAGATATTCACAATAATGCTGTTGAAATGTTACGTGATGCTATTGGAGTTGATGTTTTAACAACATTCGCGGATATTGAAGGCATTGATGTTTCTGAGGCTAATGCTACAGTTAAAGATGATTCTTTAAATAATGCTGAACGTACTGTATATAATGCATTAGGTACTTCTAAAAATATTTTTAATACTGATGGTAATTTAGCATTAGAAAAGTCTATTCTTGCAGATGAGGGTTCATTAAGAGATTTAATTTTGCAATTTGAAGTTCTATTTGATACTATTGCACAAAGACAAAGTGTAAATAAGAAAAAATGGAATTTTAGATTTTATATGTTACATACAACACAAAATAACTATCAAGCATTGGCTAAATTGTATAAAGAACAAACACAAATGGGATTTTCCAAGATGCTTCCACAGATTGCTCTTGGACAAAGTCAAAGTTTCATTCTTAATACAGCTCTATTTGAAAATAATGTATTACATTTGAGTGAGATTATGATTCCACCTCTTATGTCTTCTACTTTATCTGCAGAAGATTTACAAAATTTGGGCAGTAAAAAACAAGAAGATCAAAATAAAAATAAAACTAATATAGATGGTCAATCTACTGGTGAAACAGGACGGCCTAAAAAAGATGAGGGTGAATTAAGTGACAAAACCATTCAGAATAAAGAGTCAATGAATTAAAGGAGAATTGCAAATGCATACTAGTATTAAATTAAATACTCCTTGCGAATTGATTAACGTGACTCCTTTAAACCCAATGATTTCTAAGGTTCAAATTAAAGTTTGTTACGTTGGAGATGAGCCAAATCGCAACGGTAGTATTATTACAAAAGAAACTGCGGCCAAGATGGCTAATTCGCTTCCAGGAAGTCCAATTGTGGGATTCTGGAAGGAGGAAAAAGCAGATTTTGATGAACATAATCAGGTAATTAATATTTCTGGTGGTTCATGGGAAATCGCAGATACAACTAGACCTTATGGTTTTGTTGATTTAGGAGCTAAAGTTTGGTTCCAAGATTATTTAGATGATAGTGAAAATATTCATACATATATGGTAACTGAAGGTTATATCTGGACTGGCAGATATCCTGAAGCCAATAGAATTCTTAATAAAGGTAATAATCATTCTATGGAATTAGATGAAGAATCTTTAAAAGGACATTGGACAATTGATGATAAAAGTGGTATGGAATTTTTCATTATAAATGACGCAATCTTTAGAGGATTGTGTATATTAGGAGAAGAAAATGAACCTTGCTTTGAAGGTTCGCAAATCACTGGAAGTTTTTCATTAGATGAAAGTTTTGATAGTAAAATTTACAAGCTAATGAAAGAAGTTCAAAAATTGAAAGGAGGAAACTTTACAGTGGAATTAGAAGATAAGAAAATCACAGAAGACGAAGTTGTTGATTCTAAAGTTGATGAAGAAGAAGTAAATGACGACGCTGTGGAAGATCTCGAAGAAGATACTGCTGAAGACACTCCTGTTGACGAAGAAGAAAAAGTAGAGGAAGAAGAATCTGCTGAAGAGCCAGAAGTTGAGGAAGAAGAACCTGCAGCTGAAGAGGAAGTAGAGGAAGAAGAATCTGCTGAAGAAGAAGAAAAATTAGATGAAAATGAGGACGAAGACGTTAAATTTAGTCTAATAGATTTTCAAAATTTACAGGAGAGTTATTCTAATCTCGAAACTCAATTTAATGAACTTCAGAGAAAGTTTGATGATATGTCTGCATCTTATGATACATTAGTTGAATTTAAAGCTACTAAAGATAGAGAAGAAAAGCAAGCAATGATTGATAGTTTCTATATGCTTTCTGATACTGATAAGAAAGATGTTCAAGACAATATTGATAATTATTCTCTTGATGAGATTGAGGCTAAGCTTTCTATTATCTGCGTTCATAATAAGCTTGACTTATCTGGAAAAGCAGATAATGAAAATAATTCCGGTACTACATTTAGTTTAGATGATGTAGACGATGATTCCGAAGAAACTAACATCCCAGCATTAGTCAGTGTCCTTCGGAAAAATAGAAAAAGTGAAAATTAAACTAGGAGGAGAAACAGATGGCTAAAGTACGTTTAGGTAATGCTACTTTCGTTGAACGTGGATATGGTCAAGTTGAGCCGAATCATCTTTCTGCTCAAAGAACTGGTCAGATTTATGCTCAGTTACCAGTCGCTGAAGATATTAACCTTCTTGAAAATGGACAGTTTGTAAAATATGATTATCCAAATGAAGTTGTTAATTTTTCTGGCAAAGGCGAATGGATGTTAGTCTTCAACGAAGTAAAAGTTTATCGTGATGGACAGTCTGATTGCGATTTCGCAATGATTAGAGATAATTATGTCGCTCGTATTTATAGTCCTAAAGACGGTACAAAAATGGAACAAATTACAGATGCTAGAGATTATAGCGCTGTAGTTACTCCTGCAGATCCATATGAAATTGATTCTACAGCTAATCCATTTAGAGAGTTTTATGACTATGCTGGTCCAAAGAAAATGCCAGAGAGCACAAAGATGGTTCCTCGTGTTTTCAAGACAAACGTTGGCGATATTTATACAACTAACTGCTTAATGGCAGATGCAGATCCTGCTCTTGGAGATACTTTCAAAGTTGGTGATGATGGATATCTTACAGCTGGTGAAAGTGACGACATGACTTGGGAAGTTGTAAAATTATACGATCTTGGTGATCGTCAAAAAGCTGTAAAGCTTATGAGAATTAAATAATGAAAGGAGCAAAGGCAATGTTGTTAAAGACTGAAGATTTTGTAAAGCTTGCAAAGATTGCAGCTAAGGCTAAACCTTCTACTCCTGTAGCTTATAGCTTTAATGGAGAGAACTTTAGCTACGACGAAGTTCAGGAAACATTACGTGCTCAGTTCGCTGAGTTAGCTCCTGACTATCGTGGATATAGAGAAAATAAGAATACTATTTTCCGTATTATTGAAGAAACTCTTTCTGAAATCGTTCCAGCAAGAGTTAAAGAAAATTATGAGCAGTTCGCAGAAGTTAAGCGTTATGCTCAAGGCGAAAAGCCTATTTTCCGTAGAAAAACTAACGTTCATAACCGTAATCGTGGTAAGCAGTTCGTAACACGTGTTGGACTTGCTGGTATCTACGAAGTTTGGAAACTCGGTTCTGCACAAGAGAGCTTTGAAGTTCCTACTTCTGCTATCGGTGGTGCAGCTCAGATTGGATTTGAAGAATTCCTTGATGGTCGTGTTGACTGGGCTGAACTCGTAAATATTCTTTATGAAGCAATTGATGATTTAATCTTTGAAGAAATCGGTGCTGCTCTTGCTGAAGGTATGAATCAGCTTCCTGCTACTCATAAGGTAGTATCTGCTGGATTCGACGAAGCTACATTTGATGCTCTTCTTAATAGCGCAAAAATGTATGGTAATGTTACTATTTACTGCACAAATGAATTTGCTGTTAAGATGATTCCGCAAGAAGCTTGGAGATACACAGAAGCTATGAAGGATGAACTTTATAGAACTGGTCGTTTAAGCGGATATAAGGGTGAAAAGGTTGTTATTCTTCCTAACTCTTATAAGAATGCTTTCGAAAAGGAAAAAGTTATTGATCCTGCATTCTGCTGGATTGTTCCTTCTTCTGCTGATCAAAAACCGGTTAAGGTTGCTTTCGAAGGAGATCTTTATACTAATGAATTCGAAAACTATGATTGGTCTAGAGACATTCATATGTATGAAAAAGTTGGTGTTGTTTGCATGATGGATAATGCTATTCATGTATTTAAGGATGAAAGTCTTTCTAAGGAAGGTCCATTCGTTCTTAACGATACTGTTGCTAATCATGTAATCGTTGACAATCTTGGTAACCAGGGAAATTAGTGAGCGTAACTGCAAGTAAACTTGCTACCGCTCCTGATGATGCTAATAAGACTCAGTCTCAAGCAAATCAGGACGCAGTTACAGTGACACAAAGTGGTAATACTATCACTATTTCTGGTAGCATGAACAATTTAAATAGTTATGCTTCCACTAATTCACAACAAGGTAGTGGTAAATGGATTGGTCTTGATATGAATTCCGGACTTGACTCAATTGTTGGTGTTAAATGGGGAGATTCTTACACAATGGATGAATCTGATGTAGCAGAAGCTAATTCAGTTAATTTACCAGCGGGTCATTTCATATTCTGGGTAAAAGCAGAAGATCTTCCAAGAACTATTAAAGTGAATGATGTTGAATACACTATTGTATTCCAAGAAGCATAATTAACTATTAGATATTAAATAGATAAATTTGAGGTAGGGGAGAATGGGGAAGTTCCCCTTCTCCCCTCTTTTTTGTTAAGAGATAAAGGAGATATAAGTTATGTCAGAAGACATTTATTTAGTAAAAAACAGAAGTGCCAGTAGGGTACATTATTCAGTTCCAGAACTTGGAATTAAAAGTCGTGATTTTGCGCCTGGGGAAGTTAAGAAAATTAAAAGAGAAGAACTTGAGGGTCTTAGCTATATTCCAGGAGGAATTAATTTAATAAGAAATTATTTATTAATTGTTAATCCACAAGCAAGAGAAGAATTTGTAGGAAAAGTAGAACCAGAATACAATATGACTGAAAAAGAAGTTAGAGAATTAATTATTAGTGGTTCTAATGATGAATGGCTTGATTGTTTAGATTTTGCTCCAGAAGGTGTAATTGATTTAATTAAAACCTTAGCTGTAGAAATCCCATTAACTGATACTGTAAAAATGGAGCAGTTTAAGCAGAAAACAGGTGTAGATCTTGCGCGCCAGATTAGAGCGAAGCAGGAAGAAGAAGCTGAAATGGCTGCGGCTCAGGCTCAGCAGGATGCTAGACCGCAACGTCGTGTGCAACCAGTTCAAGATACATCTGAGCCGCAGAATCCGCAAAGAAGGACTTCTGGATCTAAGTACAAGGTAGTGAAAAAAGATGAGCCTACTGAGTAAGTAAGGAGGCGTTTATGGGAACTAAGTTTTCAGTTATTTACAATCGCTTTCTTGAAAAAATTACTGATGATATGTATATGGAGTTAACTCCACAAGATACCATAAGAGATCTTCAACATCTTTTAATTGATGCTATTCCTGGATTTGAATTTCCAAGAAAAAATTTATATGATTATGAAATTAAGGTAGTTCAAATCAGTGAAGACTTAGTAACAGATGATGATTTTATTATTGGTGTAGTTTGGAATGATTTACTCGATGATCCTGAATCTATAGTTCCAGACGTTCTTGTCGAACAATCTTCTTTTTCTTCAGATTTAACCCCTGAAGAAATTAATATTTTGGCGTTATTGATGAAATGTGGTTGGGTTCAACGTCAAGTAACTTCTATTGAGAATACTCGTATGAAGTATTCTGGTTCAGATTTTAAAATGACTTCACAAGCAAATCATTTAGCGAAATTATTAAATCTTTTATCAGAAGCGCAAAGAGAATCTTTTCATATGCAAAGATTATATAAGCGCAGAAAATTAGATGATGATGGTGTTTATCATTCTGAATGGTATTTATTTGGAAAAGATAGAGCCATGAGGAACAACTAATGTTAATAGATAAATATAATATTGGATTTGATGATGAAGTTATTCACAAAGATGTTCAACGCTTAACCAACCAACTTTGGAAATTAATTCCTATGCGTGAACATGAAGAAGATTGGGCAAAGCAATTAGATACTGTAATTATTGAAATTGTTGGTCTTAATGAAATTTTTATAGGGCCAGTATTTTTACAATTATTAAGTAAATTAGAGGGATTAAAAGTCAAGGAAACAAATTTTGAACTTTATCGTAAAACTATATTTGAAAGTATAAGTTTATTACAGGAGTTAAGCTGATGCCAAGTTTTGAGGTTAGACGAAATCCTTCTTTACATTTAATGGCAGGACGTTTAGATTTAAAAGATTTTAGGCATAAAAATTATTACAATGCTACCGAAAGAGCTGATAAATTTGAAGATGAAGATGGATTAATGCATGCAATTGCTTGTCAAGGTCATCGACTTCGAATGAATGGAGGGGCATTTCAACAACATCGTATGATTTTTGATAAAAGACGTTCTTTAGATAGAGCTTTATTTTATTCTTATCAAGCATGTAACATTAAAAGAGTTTTTTCTATGTTAGAAGATGAAGATAATTTTAATGAAATAGATAGTCCCCTTAATTATGCTCCAAAAGTATGTCGAGCATTAATTAATCCAGATAAATTGAAAATGGATTATGATGATAAAATTCTTTCTGTTCCATTTGAAAATTTATATCAACCGGGTGATGTTTTTGAATGGCTAGGTACAGGTACTTTTTGGTTAATTCGACTTCAAGAATTAAATGAAGTAGCTTATTTTAGAGGTGATATTAGAAAGTGCTCCTATCAAATTAGTTGGGAGGATGAAGATGGTCTTCATTCATCTTATGTTGCAGTAAGAGGGCCTGTTGAAACAAAAATTAATTATATTCAAAAACATCAAATTAGTGTTGATACACCAAATCATTCTTTAAATATTTATATGCCGAGAACAAAAGCTGCATTAAAATATTTTAGACGATATTCTAAATTTTATCTTCAGGGTATTGATAATGGTAGTCCTCAAATATGTTGGCGAGTTGAAGCTACAGATTGGATTAGTTCTCCTGGAATTTTAGAAATAACTGCTGTAGAATATTATGCAAATGAAACTGAAGATGATATTGAACAAGGTTTAGTAGGTGTTTTAAAAACTGAACCAGTGAATCCAAATAAGTGGTCAGTAGATGCTTTAATAGAAGGAGAGACATTTATAAAACCAAAAGTGCAAGTTAACTATCGGTATAATGGTGTTTTAAATAATAATTGGAAAATTGATGATAAAAAATATCCTGTAATTTGGAAAGTAAATCCAAATGATCCTGCTGAAATTGCAGTAATGTGGGATGTTTCATATCATGGACAATTTGAAATTAGTTATGGTACAATTACTAAAACAGTTGTAGTTGAATCATTATTTTAGGAGATAAAGGAGATAGCATTAATGAAGATTGAGGGTTATATGGTTCCCAAATCTAGTTTTTTATCAGTGGATAAAGATATGGGAATTATTGCAAAACAATTATTAAGTAATCCAAGATTAAAGAGATTATTATATTATACAACAAAAGACGCTCTTGATCAACCAAATTTAACAGATGAACAATCTATAAGTTTATTTGGAAAAAATATAAAGAATATTCCAAAACTTTATGTGGACGGGAGCGTTTTAAATTATATTATTATAAATTTTGATAATTTTACTCCAAATCGGACTAATCCAGAATTTAGAGATAATATTATTGAATTTGATATTATATGTCATTATGATCAATGGGCGCTAAATGATTTTCAACTAAGACCTTATCGCATTGCAGCAGAAATAGATTCAATGTTTGATGGAAAACATTTAACTGGAATTGGGGAAACTGAGTTTTTAGGTGCAAATCAAATTATTCTTACTGATGAATTCGCGGGCCTGTGCTTAATGTTTCGTGCAGTCCATGGTGAGGAAGATAAAAAACCTCAACCAAATCCAGCAGATGAAGAAGCGTTCGAAGAAGAATTTAAATCTATTCCGAAATTGAGATAATGGATATACGCTTGGCGTTAATGGCTGGTAGTGACATCCCAATTCCGGAACTTGAATTAACGTTACATCAACCAAGTTTAAAAGAAATATCGTATATTGGTGAAAATGATTTTTTTACTGGAGTACAATGTTTATGTTTATATAAAAGTATGTTTATACAGGACAAAGATGATTTGGGGGATATAACAAATTTTCAAATATTTATGACAGTGATGATGGATAAAACAACTGTAGATAAAAAAAATGCAACATTACAAGTATTACAGTTGCTTTTTCCAGAATATAATATTGTATTTACTCCAATGTCTTTAATATTACAAAAATCAGAACATGGTGTAATGATTGATAATTCTAATTTTGAGATATTGCAAAAAACATTGAGAGTAGTGTTTTGCGCGAATGATGGACCAATGGATCAACAAGCTTTTAACCCAGCCAATGAAAAAGCTAGAGAAATTGCGGAAAAATTAATGCGTGGAAGACAAAGAGTTGCTGCTCAAAAAGGCAATTCTAATGCAAGTATATTTAGTAGATATCTTTCAATATTAACTATTGGACTATCTTCTATGTCATTATTAGAGTTAATAAATTTAACAATGTTTCAATTATATGATTTAGTTGAAAGATATACGCTATATATGAATTGGGATATTGATGTGCGGACTCGCCTTGCGGGCGGAAAGCCAGATTCCCAACCTGATAATTGGATGAAAGAAATCCATTAAAATTAATAAGGAGGAATATGCACTATGAAATTTGGTGTTCGTGAGATTTGCGACGTTGTTTTAAAGGCTAAGGCAGCGCAAAAGATCGGTAATAAAATTTTCTATGCTAACGAACCTGTAATTTATTTCGATACATTAAAAACTTCTAGCATGGAAGGTGCAGCTACTACTGTATATGCACAGGGTGGTCGTGGTAATACTCGTTTAGTTGCATGGGAAGGTGAACGTACTGTTACATTCACTATGGAAGATGCATTAATCTCTCCAGAAGGCTTTATGATTCTTTCTGGTGCTGGTTTAATTGATGCTTCTGAATCAACTCCAATTTATCAGCATGTTACTGAAACTGTTGATGCTGCTTCTGTTACTGTAGATGATGAAAGTATTAGCATTTTAGTTTCTAATAAACCTTATTTACCAACTGACAAGGGAGATAATTATGCTTATGTAATGTTCATGAAGAATGGTGAAATTATTACTGAGCCTTATATTCCTCAGCATGCTGAATCTACAGCTGATGACAATGGTAAATATACTATTACTGTAATGGAACATGATAATTATCATGCTCTTAGCGAAGGAGAAGAAGAACCTCATACATATACTTTTAAAGAACCAAAAATTAAAAAAGGTGACTTTGATGCTGTTCTTATTGATTATTATGTAGAGAGAATGTCTGATGCTCAACAAATTGAAATTACAGCTGATAAGTTTGGTGGTAACTATTATCTTGAAGCTTCTACATTATTCCGTGATCAGAATGGTGTAGATATGCCTGCAGAATTTATTATTCCAAACTGCAAGATTCAAAGTAACTTCACATTTACTATGGCTTCCTCTGGCGATCCAAGTACATTTACATTTACTATGGATGCATTCCCAGATTATACAAGATTTGATCACAGTAAGAAAGTTCTTGCTGCTATTCAAATTATTAAGGATGCTTCTAGTCAGGATCTCCATAGACATAGTACAGGACATGAAGCTGCTCATGATCTTTTAAAGTTTTAATTAAAAAGTAAAATATTAAAGGGAGAGATTTTTATAATCTCTCCCTTATTTTACGTTAGAGAGGAGAGGAGAAGTGGCTGGTGCAGATATTTATACTCGAGACTGGGCAGAAAATATTGTTCAAGAATTATCACAAGTAGCATCGGCTGAAACAGATGATCAAATATTATCTATTTTACGATATACTGCAATGCAATTAGATGATTTTCTAGGAGAATTTAATTTATTGCGTAATCAGATTGAAAATTTAGGTATGCGTAAAAGTATTGTTAGAAAATTTAGAAGACAAATTACAAGTGATAATATGAATTCTATCGCAGCGAGTTATGAAGATGCTCAAGAAAATGCAGAAGCTACTGCTTTATATGCTTCTTTATTAAATAAAATGATTATAGGATATTATTTAATTAATAAAATAAGAGATATTTTCTTTGAGCCTATTACTTATGCAATTGGTTTTAAAGATGAAAATGGAGAAACTTTATATATAGATAATTTAGAACTAGATGATTTATTGCAAGGAACAATGTCTTTATCAACTCGTATTAGAATGTCTGAACAAAATTTTGCTCGTTTAGAAATTGATTTAAAACAATTATTACAGAAATTAAAGGATGAAAATAAATTAAAACAAGCTGGAGATGATCCATTGTATAGAGATATTATGGAATATGCTTCTCAATATAAACATACTTATCAATCTAGATCTGGAAAATATCATAGTGAAAAAATGAAAGCTGGATATTTGTGGGAAGTATATAGATCTATGAAAGCTCAAGATATGTCTGTGTCTGGTGATAATGTTCAAACTGTTTATGAGGGGGTTAGAACTGGAAACTTGGCATATTTTAAAGGTGGAGATGTTTTAAATGAGCAAGATAAATTTGGAACTACTGTAGCATTAGCTTCAATGGCTTCAATCGTTCAACAAATGCCTTTAATTATTGAGGGTTTGCGTTCAGCAAATACTCAACAAGTGGCTTCTGCTTTAAGTTCAATATTTTTACAACGGATTACAGATACTACAGATAAACATATTCAAAATTATGTGCAAAAAGATACAGATAAATTATTATCTATATTACACTTAAAAACTTGACACATATTATTTTTTATAATATAATATATAAAAGAGAAAAAGGAGGCTTATTATGGCAAAAGTAGGTTTTTCAAAACTTGGACTTAAAAAGAAAAATGAAACTGTTAAAGTTCAATTAACTGATGATATAGAAATTGAAGTTCTTCAATATCTTCCTATTAATGATAAACTCAATATAATTGCAGCAGTTCTTAATGGTTCAGCTGATCAGAATAATTTTGCTAATCCTGTAAAAATTGAAGTTATAGGAACTATTGAAATGATTAAAGCATATACTAATTTATCTTTTACAGAAAAACAATTAGAAGATATTCCAAAATTATATGATTTAATGGAACAAAATGATATTATTAATAAAATTATGAGCGCAATTCCAACAGTAGAATATGAATTTATAATTAATGGTATTGATAGTACTATTCAATCATATTATAATTATCGTAATTCTGTATTTGGTATTTTAGATACTATTAGTCAAGATTATAGTAATTTAGATTTTGATGCTCAAAAAATTCAAAAGGAAATTGGAGATCCAGAAAATCTTGAATTACTTCGAAGTGTTTTAACTAAATTGGGCTAATTAGTTTCATTTTATTGTTTTATTTTTTATAAAATAATAGGAGTACGGGTGGTTAGAGTGTTAACTAGATACTCTAACCACCCATTTTTTTATTTGCGCAAATAAAAAACAAAATTTGGAGAGAAAGGAGCGAATAAAAGGTATGCCTAAACAATTAAATGTAAATCTTGCTTTTACAGCAGATACGGAAGCAGCTAAAAAGCAAATTTTAGAATTGCAAAAGGCTTTACAAGCAGTGGCAATGATGCCAAGTAAATCTTCTGCTTTATTTGATGATAAACAATTAAAAAATGCCAGTAAAGCAGCTATGGAATTACAAAAACATTTACAAGCTGCTGTAAATGTAAATACTGGACAATTAGATTTATCTAGATTATCAACTAGTTTAGCTGCATCTAATAAAGATTTAAAAACTTATGTTAATACATTGATGCAAGCTGGTTCAGTAGGACAAAATGCATTTATGCAATTGGCAAAAACTGTTTCTACCGCTGAAGCTCCTATTACAAGAGTTAATGCTCGTTTAGCAGAAATGGGAACCACTTTAAAAAATACTGTAAGATGGCAATTATCTTCTAGTATTTTACATGGTTTTATAGGTTCTGTACAAGCAGCTTATGGATATGCTCAAGATTTAAATCAATCTTTAAATAATATTAGAATTGTTACTGGAGCTAGTGTTGGTGAAATGGCTGCTTTTGCAGAAAAAGCTAATTATGCAGCCAAAGCTTTAAGTACAACAACAACTAGTTATACTGATGCTGCATTGATTTATTATCAACAGGGTATTCGTGATCAAGAAGAAATAGCCGGTAGAACTGAAACAACTATTAAATTAGCTAATGTTTCACGACAAAGTGCGGAAGAAGTTTCTCAGCAAATGACCGCTATTTGGAATAACTTTTATGATGGATCTAAAAGTCTTGAATATTATGCCGATGCAATTACTGCTTTAGGTGCATCTACAGCATCCAGTTCTGCAGAAATTGCAGCAGGTCTTGAAAAATTTGCGGCTATAGCTGATACGGTCGGATTATCTTATGAATATGCAACTGCGGCCATGGCTACAATTACTGCTCAAACGCGTCAAAGTGCAGATACTGTAGGTACTGGTTTAAGAACATTATTTAGTAGATTAGAAGGTTTAAAATTAGGAGAAACTCTTGAAGATGGGGTTGATTTAAATAAATATTCTAAGGCTCTTGAAACAGTAGGTGTGCAGGTATTAGATCTTAACGGTGAAATTCGAGATATGGATAGTATTCTTGATGATTTAGGAAATCGTTGGGATGAATTAACGCAAGCACAAAAAATAGCACTTGCACAAACTGTAGGTGGTGTTCGACAATATACTAATTTAATTGCTCTTATGGATAATTGGGACAAAATGCAGGCTAACGTATTAACTGCTCAAGGTTCTGAGGGAACTCTCCAAGAGCAAGCTGATATTTATGCTGAATCCTGGGAAGCGGCACAAAAACGAGTTAAAGCTGCCGCGCAATCTATTTATGCTGATTTATTTGATGATAAATTTTTTATTACATTAACTGATGGTTTAGCTAAATTAATTGATACTATTAGTGGTATTACGAAAGGATTTGGAGGATTACAAGGTGTTTTATTAGCTGTTGGTTCAATATTTTTACAAAAATATGCATATGAAATGCCAGCTGCTTTAGAAAATTTTAAACAAAATTTAATGGTATTCACTGGTCAAGCAAAAACTGAAATGATAAAAATGCAAGATCAGATGACTGATAATCTTAATAGAATTAAAAATGATCCTTCTACTTCTTCTGTTGGAAAAATTCAAGCTGAGGGTTATGCTGAAGTTATTAAAATGAGGCAACAATTACTTCAACAAAGTAATACAATGAGTCAAGCTCAACAAGATGAATATAAAAGACAAATAGAATTAGTTCAATCTGGATATGATGAAGTTCAAGCAATTCAAGAAAAAATTAATGCTAAACAAAAAGAAATTGCTGTTACAGAACAGGCTATTCAAGCAAAAGCAAAAGAACAGGCGGCTAATTTAGTATCTGAACAAAGTGATTTATATCAAGCTAGACTTGGTTGGGAAAATAAACGTAGTCAAATAACAGATGATAATTCATTAGGTACAGAAGATAAAGCTGCTCGTTTACGAGATATTGACAGTGAAATTGATAAAATTGATGTTAAATTAGGAGTTATTGAACCAAAGCTTCAAAATCTTGGTAATAGCATGGGTAAAGGTGCAAAAGATTTTAAAGATGCTATGTTAGATGTTACTAATGCCAGTACAGCAGAAGAAAAATTAAGAATGTTAAAAAATGTTGCTGATATGGCAGGTGAAGCAATTGGTAAAATAGCGGAAAAATATACTGATCAAACTAAACGTGCTGTGGCTATTGAAAATATGGTATCAAGTATTCGGAGCCAAGCCGATGCTTGGAAAACTGATACTATTGCTATGGAAAATAATAGCGCAGCAGTTGATAGTATGAAACAAAAAATGGATGCTTATCTTGAATCTTTACGTCAGCAGGGTCAAGAACAGAATATTAATAAAACTTTTATACGAGATTTAGATGAATTAAAAAATAAATTACAAGAAGTAAATAGTCCAGAAGGTTTGCAAAAGATTGCTGATATGTTTAAAAACTTAGGAGGAGATGCTGAATTATCTTTAACGGGATTAAGTCAACATTTAGAGCAATTAGAAAAACAATTATTAGAATTAGGTATAGATCCAAGTGCTTTAAATAATTACAGAAAAGAAGTAGAACACTTAGCTCAAGATATAACTAATATGGGCAATACTTTAGAAAATACTCGAGGTCAAGTTAATAGTTTTGAAAAAGGTTTAACTGCGAATAGTGTTGTACTAACAAAATTTGCTTCAACAACTATGGCTGTTTATAATGTTATTAATACAATTAATAATGCATTTAAAACTTTTGGAGATGAAAATGCTACAGCTTTACAAAAAGTTGGGGCCGCGATGAGTATTTTAATGTCTGTTACAATGGCTTATAATCAAATTTCTTCTTTAGCAACAGCTTTACAAACATCTAAAATTGGATTATATATTATGGAACAAGGTGCTATTGAAGGAACAACTGTTGCTCAATGGGGTTTAAATGTTGCTATGGAAGCTAATCCTATAGGTTTAGTTATTGCAGCAGTTACTGCATTAATTGCGGTTTTGGCAATTTTAATTGGTAGTATTACAGCAATTACTAATTATATGCAACGTTATGATAATGCAATTAAGGATGCTTCTAAAACTTTAGAAGAATTAACTAAAAAAGAAGAAGAGGCTCGACAAAATGCTGATAATTTACGTTCTTCTATTGATAAATATGATTCTTGTGTAGAGAAATTAAAAAATTGTACCAAAGGAACTAAAGAATGGCGAGATGCTTTAAAAGAAACTGGTACAAGTGCTTTAGAAGTAATAGATCAGGTCGATGAATTTTTAAGCAATGAAGATTATAACAAATTATTACAAGAATATAAAGAAAAAGGTACTTTAAATGCTGATATTTTACAATCTGCTACAAATCAAGCCGATATACAAGCTGGACAAGCATTACTTGCAAAATCATTAGGAGAATATAAAGTAACAGAAGCTAAACTAAATAAAGAAATCGCAGAGTTACGTCATGATATAGATAGTTCTACAGATTCAAATTATGATAATGAACAATTAGAATCTGTTCTTAAGAATAATTTATCTGATTTAAGTGAAGCATTAGATGCTCAAGATTTAAGAAAAAAATTACAAAAATTAGGAATGGATGTTTCTAGCGTAAGTGATGCAACAATAGATGAATGGTTAGTAAACATTCGAACAATGTCTAATACAGCATTGGGTGCAGCTCAAAAATTAGGATTAATTGCTCAAATTACTGTAGACGAATATACCGCAGGAACTGGAGCTTCAGAAGAGAGTAAAGATTTTGCAACTCATGTATTAACCAATGAAGCTATAGCATCTCAAGACTATTGGCTTAAGATTGCTGAAGGTGCAGCAAGTAATCATCCACAAAGTAGAGCTTTAGAAAAACAATTAATAGAAGCATATAGTGAAGCAACGGGAGTTAATTTTTCCGTAAGAAATGGTATTCAGTGGAATGATGGAAAATTACATTGGCAAGATGAACAAGGTAATAAATATAATTTAGCTCCAGAAACAATAGCCGCAATAAATGCAGCTGCAGATGCTGAAAATGGTATTAATCGAGCCATTGAAAAAGCTAATGAATTAATGGCTAATATGGTTGGAGAAAATGAAAACTTAGCTAAATCTATTGATTTAAATGAACAAGGTAATATTAATGTTGATAAATATGTAGGTCAACTTTCTAAAAGCGTTATAGAAAATGCTAAAGATAAAACAGGAGATGAATTATTAGAAGCTTTACTTTTAGATCCAGAACAAGTAGATAAAATTGCAGAAGCTTATGGAACTGATAGAGATACTATTATAAATGCTTTGGTGGCAAGTGTTAAAAACAGTGCTAATACATATGATCAATTAGGAGAAGATTTAGCAGAACCAATTAAAGATACTTTCCAAAAAATGATGGCTGCAGCTGGAGATATTAGTTTAGAAGATGCTCAAAAAATGGAGGCTCAGTTAAAAAAGATATATGTTGATTCTGGTGGAAAAATGGATGTTGTTAATACCTATGCTAATTTTATGGAAAAATTGGGTAAAGATGCTCCTGAATTTCAAGAAGCTCTTGATGGTATAGATTGGAAACATGCAGATATTCAAGATTTAACTGATATTTTTGATCAATTAGGCATTGAAACAGAATTTAGCACAGAAGAATTATCAAAATTTTTACAGGTAATGAGATTTGTTCGTCCAGAAAATTCTCAATCTCCAGAAGAGCAATATAAAGCAGTATCAAGTGTTACAAAAGGATTATCTACTGGAGATATAATTTCTAGTAGTGATTATGATCTTTTAGAACAATACGGTCTTGGGGATTTTTTTAAACAAACAGCGGATGAAGAATATATGTTAATGGCTAGTAGTGAAGATTTACAAGCCGCATTAAAAAATACAGGAGCTGAATTTGGAGGATTTATAGAGCGTCTTAATGATTTAAATCTTCAATTAATGTTAATGAATCAATGGCAAGAGAAAGGTCTTCATTATGAAGATTTTGAAGGAGAACAGCAAGTAGGTTCATCTGGATTTGATACTCAACTTCAAGCTGTTAATACTTTTTCAACAGAGTCTGGTATAGATGCTGAAACATTAGCTGCTATTAATGCTGGTGATTACAGTCCTGATAATCTTGATGCTTTAGTTACTGCTTATGGAAATTTAAAAGATGTTCTTGGTGATGATGTTATTGAAGATAGTATTAGAAATATTACCGAAGAAGAAAAACAACGAGAAGAACAAATGAAAACCTCTGCGGCTGCAGAAGATGTAAATATAGAAAATGTTCAACAATATAGTAAATTTTTAAAAGAAGAAGCTGATAATTTAGATTGGATTAATGATGAATTAGCTGATAATGAAGAAGCTATTTTAGGAGTTGCTGTTGCTTGGGAAGATGCTATTGAAGGTATTGAAAAAATTCAAAAAGAATGGAAAAATTGGAATAAACAAGGATTACAAACTCCAGAAGTATTAGGTGAAATGACTGATGTTTTATCTGATATGTTTAATATGGATGTTAGTAATGATTTTGTTACTGAACATTTAGAAGAAATTCAGCGTTTAGCCGAAGGAGATATGTCAGCCATTGATGATTTAGGATTAGCCTTAGCACAAAATACAATGTTACAAGATATTCCAATTGGTTTTGATCAAGAAGAATGGAATAATCAAGTAGAAGGTATATTTAATGATATTGATAGTTTTGGATTGGAAAATATTGAAGTTG
Source organism: uncultured Mycoplasmatota bacterium (assembly GCA_947302655.1). Taxonomy (GTDB): domain Bacteria; phylum Bacillota_I; class Bacilli_A; order RF39; family UBA660; genus RUG13160. The sequence continues at coordinate 22,604 of CAMYVW010000004.1, forward strand.
GTGCTAAAATTGAAGATGCTCCTTTCTATGATGGTTTGGAAACCATGTTTTTAAATGCTCAAACTGCTGAAGAAGATATTAATAATGTTTTAGGTGGTATTGGTTATGATCCAAAAGTAACTATGGAGACTGTTACAATTGATAGTGTACAACAAAGTGATAGTGATGGATCATATCAAATTACTTATACTGGATTAGATGGTAGCGTTCAAACTGCAACAGTAGATGAAAATTTTGCTAATAGTCATAAACAAGGTGATACTATTACAATTCCACACATTGAAGGTAGTACATTTACAGGACGAGCTAAAGGCGCTGGACACTCTGGCCGCACAGGTGGTGGCGGAGGAGGTGGCGGTGGTCGTCGAAGAGGCGGAGGCCGCAGAGCTGAACGTAATCGTCAAGCAAAAAAACCAACCGATCAAAAAGAGCGTTATCATGTATTAAATAATCAACTTCAAGATATTAATGCACAATTAAAGAAAATTGATACTGCTTATGATCGAGCTTTTGGAACCGCAAAAATAAAGTTATTAGATCAACAGATTGCTAAACAAAAACAATTAGTAGCAAAACAAAGAGAATATTTAGCGGAAGTTAGAAAAAATTATAATTTAGATAAGCAAAATTTAGCTAGTTCTGGTACAAAGCAATTTTGGAGTGAAACAGATCAAAAATTAAAAACTGTAAATGCTAGTGCTAATTATTTAGGTATGGGTTTACAGTTTGATAATAATGGTACTTTATTAAATTATGATCAATTAGTGGCTGCTAATGTTGCTGCTTACAATGCCGCAGTAGATAAATTTAATAAAGCTAAAACTGATGATAAAGCTGCTAAACGAGCATTTGAAATTGCCAGTGCTCAATATGAAGGATTTAATGAATTATTAAAACAATATGAAGAAACTCAAGATTTATTAGCACAAAAAGAACAAGAGGTAATCGATGCTCAAAATGCAGTTTATGATAAGCTTTTAGAAAAAACTCAATTAGTTGTTCAATTAAAAATTGATGTAGAAGAAGATAGTTTAAATTTACTTAATTTCTTATTAGAACGACTTCAAGATAATGCTTATGCTGCAGCTCAAAAAATTTCTTATTTAGGAGATAAATTAACATCTACAACAAAGAAAATTGATGCATATAAACAAGGATTAGTTGATATATTTAATAATCATGATTTAAATGGTAATAATATAATTAATCAAATGATGGCTGGAACTATTAAACCAGATGAAGTATTAAAACAAATGGAAAATACTGGTAATACTTTTACTGAAAATGAAGCAAAAGCAATTCGTGATTATACTACTGGCATTTTAGACCAAATGGCTGAAGCAGAAAATCTTCGTAAAGAAACTATTGGACAAATTGGAATGGTTATGGATGCTAATATTAAAAAATTAGATAAAATAGCTGATAAAATCAATGCTTTAAAAAATATGACTGCTTCATATAAAAATTTAGTTGATTTAACTGGAAGAGAATATTTAAAAATTACATCTACAATGTATGACGAAATAGAAAAAACTAATGTTCAATTAGCAACTCAAGAAACTAATTTTGCTCGTCAAAGAAAAGATCAAGCCGAAGCTCAATATACTCATTTAAAAGAACAATATGAAAGTATAAAAGATACTTTAAGTGAAGAAAGACGAGTTGATTGGGAGCAACAGTTAGATGAGGCTAAAAAATATGCAGATGAAATGACTGATAACTATTATTCAACATGGGAAAATGCAATTGAAGCAGTTACAACTAGATTTGAATCTGCTATGAAAAATATGGCTGAAGATTTTAGTAAAATAATGGCTGGAGCTGCTGGAAATTTAGAGGGATTACAAGAAAGATTTGATTTAAAAGAAAAAATTAAAGAGACTTTTGTTCCAGAATATGAAAAAATGTATCAATTAACTAAATTGACTCGTGATGCTCAAAAGAAAATTGATGAATCAAGTAATTTAAAAGTAAAACAAGAATTACAAAGAGTACAACAAAAGATTTTAGATGCTCGAAATAGTGAGGTTAAATTAAGTCAATACGAATTAGATTATTTACAGAGAGAGTTAGATTTAAAAGCTGCTCAATTAGCTTTAGAAGAAGCTTCTAGAATAAAAAGTCAAGTTCGTATGACTAGAGATAGTGAAGGTAATTATTCTTATGTATATACTGCTGATGAACAAGCAGTTGAAGAAGCAGAACAAGAATATAGTGATAAATTATATGAAATGCAGAGATTAAATGAAGAATATATTCAAGAATTACAATCACAATTATTAGGTTTAGAGCAAGATTATATTGATGCTATGCAAGAAGCTGCTGATATTTATGGAATTGGAACTACAGAATATTATGAAGCTATTCAAAATATTCAAGCTGATTATCAAGAATATTTTGAAGCTTTAAATGAAGAATTAAATTTAGCTTTAGAAAATCAAACAGAAGTATCTACTCTTCATGCTGAATTATATGTTCAATTAACAGGTGATGTTTATCAAGCTAATGTAGATTTAATAACTTCTTGGGATGAAACTATGTTAGCTGCATTAACTGGTTATGAATCAATGGCTGAATATGAACAAGTTTGGGCAGATGCAACAAGAGATGTTTATAATGCTGCAACTGACGCAGCTTTAACTTGGGAACAAGATTTAGAAAATGTTTATGATGCAGCCGAGGTAAAAATAGATGATTTTACCGATAAAGCAGTAAATGATTTACAAACTATACAAGATCAAAATAGTGATTTAACACAAGAAATTACAACTACTATGGGTGAAGTTTCGACTTCAATTACTTCAGTAATTGATACAGTAGTAGAATGGGAAAATCAATATACTAAAACAGTAGAAAATATGTTAAATTGGAATACAAAATTAGTAGAAAGTTTTAATTCTTTATTAGCCGCTTGGTCTGGCGTAAAAGCAGCGGCTGAAAAACCTGCTGATCAATCTGGATCTAGCTCTAGAGGTAGTGGACGTAGAAGTGGTGGTAGTAGTAGAGGCAGAGGCAGAGGCAGAGGTAGAGGTAGTAGAGGCAGAGGTAGTGGTAGTAGAGGTAGTGGTAGCAGAGGCGGTAGTGGTAGTAATGCTAGAGCTATAGCTCGACAAGTAGTTAATAGAACAGTACGAGATTTAACAAAAGTTAAAAATATTATAACTAAAAAAGGTGGGGGTTGTTTTGATGCTGGAACTAAAATTACTATGGCTGATGGATCTGTCAAAAATATTGAAAATGTAATGATTGGTGATTTTGTTTTAAGTTATAATATTAATATACAACAATTTATTGCTGAAAAAGTTACTGGAACATTAATACATTATAATACTATTAATATGTTAGATATTTCTTTAGAAGATGGTTCTCATTTAGGTATTACTAATACGCACCCTATTTATACTACTGAAGGATGGGTATCTGAAGATATTTTAGGATCTTGGCGAGAACATAATGTTCATACTCATCCAATTAAAATTGGTCAATATATATTTGGACAACATGGTTTAACTAAAATTAAACAAATTAATCATAGACCAGATATAGCAAATTATACTACTTATAACTTAACAGTAGAAAATACACATGCTTATATTGCTAATGGCCAATTAGTTCATAATATGAAATCTAGATTTGACACTGGAGGATATACTGGTGATTGGTCTGGTAAAGAAGGTAAAATAGCTATTTTACACTCTAAAGAATTAGTTTTAAATCAAAGTGATACTGAAAATTTATTAAAAACTGTTGGTATTATTAGAAGTATTTCACAAACTATAGATTTAAACGCATTATCATCTAGTGGAGCTTTTAATAATTTAATTGCACCTTCTACAATAGGTAATGCAAGTTCTTTAGAACAAGATGTACATATTACTGCAGAATTTCCAAATGTTACTGATCGAAATGAAATTTTAGCAGCATTTGATAATGTAATTAATTTAGCTTCTCAATATGCAAATAGATAAAATAAAATAGGATAGATATATTTATATATCTATCCTATTTTTTTGTATTGGTCGGATACCTTTAATTGACTTTATAGAAAATTAAAGATATAATAGAAATGGAGAGAAAGGAGGCCCATGAAGAATGGCGCAAAACATTGAAAAAGAAAATGGCCAAATGTTGGATGAATTATTTCAAGCTATTGATGTAATTACAACAAAGCGCCTTGAACATTTAAAATTTGATAAAACACTCACTTGTCAAATTATTAATGCAGATAATTGCGAAAAAGGTGAATATATTGTTTCTGATGGGTCTGTAGAATTCGTGGCATATTCAGAAAATCCCAAATATAAAGTAAATAATTGGGTTTATGTAACAATTCCAAATGGAGATTTTAATCAACCAAAACTTATAACCGGAAAATATGTTGCTAATAATACTGAATATTCAACTTATATTAATCCTTTAGATACTTATATTGACATTACTGGTAACTTAATTACTGGATTAATTGATCCAGAAGTACCTATAGGATTAATTGCAAATAATCCTAATAAATTAGAAATAGAACTTTGGAAAGTTGGAGAAATGTCAATTACTCCACAATTTTCTATTGATGAATTAGATAATGAAGTTTCAGAAATTACACAAGAATTATCTAAATTTGATAGATTAGGATTGCGGGCCAGCTTTAAGTCTCTTTTAGGTAATTATAATTTAATTATGGGACATTATGGATTACGCTTAGATATTGTATCTATGGATCCTGGTAGTACATCAACTCAAAAAACACACAATTTTACTACTATGAGTTTAGATACTGACGATATGTTTGGTAATCCTTATAATTTTGTTACTTGGTCACAACAACAATATGTATTTGATATATCTAATTTAGATAATATTGTTGGTATGCGATTAGTGTTTTATCAAGATAATAATTTTGTGAACACTGAAAATTCTCGTATTCCTAATTACTCATCTGAAGAAGAATGGCAAGTATATCTTGCAATGGCTAATATTTTAGTTAAAGATATTTATATTAGTTTAGGATACGATTTAAATAATTTTGAAGAAGATCAAACTTTTCTTTATTGCTTTGAACCATTAACTTTTGCTTCATATTTAACTGATACAGCAAGAAATAATTTAATTAATAATCGAGAAGGTTATACAGAAGATTTTTTAAATACTGTTGAAGGTACACAACAAGGATTAGAACTGGTAAATGAAAAAAATTTACATTTACGTTGGGTACATACCGATGAAGAAAATGGATATGTTCAAGCAATTGATAATATAGAAGATATTGAAACTTATGGAGATTCAATTTCTACTCAACAACCTGCGGCTAAAATACATTGGTATCAATGGCGTTTAGAAGATGGTGTTGAAGATGAATTAGCAGGAGCTTTTTGGGAAGAAAATATAGATTTACAAAATTCTTTTAATTGGGAACATTTTCATCCTAATCCTTTAAAACCTTTTGAAAAAATTAAAACTATTATTGAATATCCATCTTTTGATTATATGAATTATTATTATAATAATACAATTGATGATTATTTATTACAAATTATAGATGAATTAAATCAAAATGGCATTACAGAAGAGGATATTGAGTTTGAAGAAGCTTTAACTGAAGCTGCTAATGATTATTTAATTGAATGTTTAAGTCAATGTATTTTATATGAATCTAAAATTTTAGAATTTACTAATGAGCATGAAGTACCAGATACATCTACTGTAGAATTATTGCGAGGTCTTCAATTATTATGTGATGAAGATAATTATAAAGGGATTTATCGTATTTATAATCCTAGTGGTTATATTATGAATAATGGCGAATCTACTAAAAGACGTATTATATCTGCTCAATTTGATACTTTAATTACTGGAGATAAAAAATTAGATAAAGCAGAGATTATTCGCTGGTATTTTCCAGTAAATAATACTATGATTGAACTTCCAGTAGAAGGGTGTGAATATGATTTAACAGATGAATATACAATGTTTGCGGGCTTGGATCCTAATAGTGATGAGTCTTGGTTTATGATTGAACGTCGTGGCGTTGCTGTTGATGAAGGAGAGGAGCGTCAACCTGGAGAAATTGTTCCTACTGTTTTAGAACAGATTTTTCGAATTAAATCATATTATACCCAAGCTGCAAATAATAATATAATTAAATGTGAAGTATATAAAAATAATCGAACTTATTATGCAGAATATCAATTATTTTTTGGAGTGGCTGGGTCTAATGGTACTGATTATACTTTAACAGTTACTTATGAAGAAGAAAAAGAACCTGGTCAGTGGGTTCCTATGACTTTACCAGTATTTGACTGGACTGCATCTGGACCTTATAAAACTATTAGACTAGTCCCGCATTTATTCGATTATGAAAATAATGAAATTACTGATGATTATCGAGATTCATTTTCTTATGCTTTTTATTCTCGTCCTGTTAGAGGGCATGGATTACAAGTTAATACAGAGTATGATGATGAAGCTAATAAAACAGGTAATTTTATTATTACAATAAATTCAGAGTTAGAAAATCCAACATTTTCAAATTTTTATCATTATATTATTGAAATTATAGCAAATAAAGCTGTAACTATTAAATCTTCTCATTTAAATGAAACAATTGATGATATATTAGAAGAAAATGAAAATATGACTATTGAAGAGGCTACTGAGATAGCTAATGAAATGGTAACTTCTGATTTGGTAGTTAATTTAACTACTTATTGTCCTATTGGAATACGATTTAATTCTGAATATGTCCATATGGATGGAGATAATAGGGTAGTATATAGTTTTTCAGGTACTAATCCTATTTATTATAAAAATCCTTATGCTTTATATAAATTTATTAATAATAAATTAGAAAAACAAGATAATATTAAATGGTACATTGATTTAGGAAATGATAACAATAAACCAGTTGTTCAATATTATCCTCAAATTGATCAAAATACAGGTAGTTTAGTAGTTCCATCATTGTTTATGTCTACAAATGAGCATACTGTTTCTATTTTAGCTTGTATTGGAAATCGCTTGGAAGATGATTCTAATGTAGTATGGTGTCAACCGTTATATATTTTTCAAGAAACTTATGCATCTAGTATGCTTAATGCTTGGGATGGTTCATTAGTAATTAATGAAGAAGATAATACTATTATGTCTGCTATGGTTGGAGCAGGATATAAAGATGATGAAAATCATTTTAATGGTGTTTTAATGGGTAATGTTGGTAATAAAACTGGCGTTACAGGAACAAATAAAGAAACTGGTTTATTTGGTTATCATGAAGGAGCACAAAGTTTTGGTTTTAAAATTGATGGTACTGCATTTTTAGGTAAGGCAGGACATGGTCAAATTTTATTTGATGGTAATGAAGGTCAAATAGTTAGTGCAAGTTTTAATACACGATATTATGATCCACAAGCCGATGAACGATTATTATATGGTGGGATGCGTATTGATCTTGATGATGCTTTTATGGATTTATGGGGTGATGAAACCATTAATGAAAATAATCAAAAAAGACAAACTAAAATTCATTTAGGCGTATCTGGTACTAATGCAGATCCATATTTTAAAATTCAAGACAATATTAATAACACAATTTTATTTCTGGCGACCAATAATGATTATTATTTACAAACATCTGATTTTCAAACTGCTTCATCGTCTCGAATTGGTTCAGGTGTTAAATTTGATTTAAAAAATGGAAAATTAACTGGATATAATTTTACTTTGCAAGCTTTAACAAGTTATGGAACTGGTACTATTGGTGTAACAATAGATAGTAGTGGTAATCCATTTTTAAGCATAAAAGCTGCTGCCACTTATGAAGAAGCTAATAATGAAATTATTGAAGTTTTACGTATTTCACAAACTGGATTAACTTTTGACATAAGTGATGGAAATACTAATATATCTGAAAATGATAATACTCCTGTTACACGCTCTATTACATCTAAATTTTTCTTAAAATCTAGTGATTATAAAGCTAATAATAGTGGTACTTTAATAGATATTGAAAATGGTAAAATTACATCGTATAATTTTAGTATATTAGCTAAATATAATGGAACAGAAGTAAAATATAGTACTAAATATATTCGTATTAATAGTGGTGCAAAAAATTATCCATTGATTATTGGTCAAGGTAGCGGCACTACAAAATCATCTTCAGATTTTGCTGTATCTTGGGATGGTGCAGTTTATGCTACTTTAGGACAAATTGGAGGATGGGCATTAACTTCAAGTGGTTTATTTTCAGATGGCGTTCCTGGAGATACATTTTATGGAGTAGCTTTATATAATTCGTCTATCGGTAGTAGTTCTGATTCTTTAAGAATTTCTGTGGGAAATGTAAATATGAATAGAATTTTTTATATAGATGTTAATTCTGATCCTAATGATGAAGATAGAGCTGATTTACACGGTAAAAAATGGCAGGCGGTAAATGAAAGTACATATAACCAATTTGGAGGAGAAAAATATATTTCTTACGCTCCTACTGAGACTAATTCAACTGCATTTTTAGTAACTCGTGGAGGCAGAATGACAGCAAATAATGCAGTTTTACCAAGAGCTACTATTACAACTTTTTATACCACTACAGCAAATATTTCAACTGCTAATATAGCAGATTGTAAAATAACTGATAATTTATATTATAAAGGAGTTAAATATACTGCTAAATCTAAAACAGTTGTTACCAGTGTATCTAATATATCTGCATCTGCTTCAACAAATGCAATATCTAATATAAAATCAAATGGTTCAGTACATGTTTATATTCCTACTTATTGTGAAATAGATGGTACAAAACATTCTTTAGGTGGCCAACAAGAAGTATTTGCTGGATATTATTACAAAGGAGGAGACACAGCTACTGTTAGTGTTTCTGTTAGTGGTGGAAAAGGATCAACTAGTTCTGTTCGATATTTAGGGCGTTAACATTATAAGAGATAAAGGAGTTTTAACACGAATGAGAAAACAATTTACTAATAGAGAAATTTTATCATATGCAGAATCTCTTTCTCAAATATTTTTAAATCCAGAGAAAGATATAGAATTACCAATAAAAACAAATTTTTATTTACAAAAAAATATAAAAGCTTTTACAAAAGCGGCTCAAGAAATAGATGAATCTCGATTAGCAATTGGAGAAAAATATGGAGAATATAATTTTGATGAAAATTGTTATGAAATTAGAGATAAAGAGAAACGATTACTGGCTCAACAGGATTTAAAAAATCTTTTATCTCTTGATCAAGTATTAGAGATATATACTGTTTCTTTAGATGATTTACAAGATACACAATTAACAGTTGCACAATTAAATGCAATGTTATTTATGATAGAAGAAAATTAAGGAGGAAAAGGTGGCATGGTAAGAAAAAATATGACTAATAATGAAATTTATATTATTGCTACTCAATTAGTTGATAATATGGCAAATTTAAATCTTCATTTACCAGTAAAGGTTAATTTTTACTTACAAAAAAATATGACTGCAATTATTTCTATTGCAGAAGATTTAGAAAAATCTAGAAATGAAATTTTAGAAAAATATGGAACTCGTAATGAAGAAGATGGTAATTATCAATTTGAAGATGATGCCCTTCAAGAAGCTAATAAAGAATTGTTGGATTTATTTAGTCTTGAACAAGAAGTTCCGATTTATGAAATTAGCTTAGAAGCATTTGATGGAGTAGAATTAGATTCTAAACAAGTGCAAGCTATTGCGTATATGATTAAAGAAGAAGAGGAGTAAAATACTATGGCTAAATTGTACCCACCTTATATCAATGGTACAATTCCAGCTTTTTATTATTCAGAAGGGGCGACTAATACTAAGATAGTCGTCCCTTTCACTATGAATAAGGCCGTGGCCGCAAGTGAAGTTGCTGGTTTTGCACTAAAAATAAAAACAATTAATGGTGATGTTAAAGGGGTTGTTAGAGAAGATGTTGATAACCTTGTTATTAGTTCAAACGTATCAGTAACTTTTTCTCCAAAAGAAATGACATTTGTAATTGGTCAATATTATAAAGTTCAACTTGCTTATATAGATACAGATGGTGTAATTGGATACTATTCTACTGTTGGTATTATTAAATGTACTACTAAACCAACAATTTATATTGAAGGATTAAGTTTTGGACAGGCTAATACTCATAATTATTCTTACACTGGAGTATATAGCCAAGAAGGAGGAGATGTTACTGAAAAGTTATATTCTTCTCAATTTATTTTATATGATAGCGATCATAATGTTATAGTTGATTCAGGAGAAATATTACATAATACCTCTTTTGACAATGTTCCTTATGAGGCTCATGAAGAATTTTTAATTAGTCAAGATTTAGATTTAAATAAATCTTATTATATTCAATTTAAAATTACAACTATGAATCAATTAACTCTTCATAGTTTACGATATAGATTAATTCAAAGACGCTCTATTCCAGCCGCAGTTAATTTTAATTTAATTGCAATGAGAGATTTTAATAATGGGTATGTTTTATTATCTATGATGGATGTTAGTGATCTTGTTGTTTCTGGTGCTTTTTTAATATCAAGAGCTAGTAGTAAAAATCATTTTCGATGGGAAGAATTAAAACGTATTGATTTACACGCAGAAAAACCAGAAGACTGGCACTATAAAGATTTTACTGTAGAGCAGGGAGTTATTTATAAATATTCAATTCAACAATATAATGCTTATGGAATTTATTCAGATAGAATTGAATCTAATTTAGTAACAGTAGATTTTGAAGATATGTTTTTATATGATGGAAAACGTCAATTAAGAATTCGTTATAACCCTAAAGTATCTACTTTTAGAAATACTATATTAGAAAGTAAAACAGAAACTATAGGTTCACAATATCCATATTTTAGTAGAAATGGTAATGTAAATTATAAAGAATTTACTATATCTGGATTAATTTCTTATTTAACAGATGAAGATGAAAATTTTACAACCATGGATGCTCTTGGCCTTGATGGTTATTCTAATATCAATGATATTTATGGAAAATATAGTACTACAAATTTAGTAGATTATAATATGGCAGCAGAGCGATTTTTTAAAAATGATGTGTTAAATTGGTTAACTGATGGGCATGTTAAATTATTTAAAACTCCTGCAGAAGGTAATTTTATAGTTCGTTTAATGAATGTTTCTTTAGCACCTATGGATCAATTAGGTCGAATGTTACATTCTTTTAATGCAAGTGCTTATGAAGTAGATGAATTTACAGATAAAAATTTAGCATATTATGGATTAATAGATCCAAAAGAAAACTTACAAACTCAAATGCAATGGGCAACTATTGATATTAATACTGCGGTTCAGGCTTATTTGGCGCAAGAAGGAAAAGAATTACAAGAAGTTATTGGTCAAGAAATTGATTTAGTGACTAAAGATTTAGTTTCTGTTGATTTTATAGATATGGTTCCTGGTGCTCATATTAGTCTTAATACTGAAGATATTCAAATAGGTGCAACTGGAGCGTATTCTTTTCATACTGCAAATGATGATTATGTTATATCATCAGTAAAATATAGAATTGATACCATAAATGATGGTCAATTAACTTATGGATATTTAACTCAAGTAATTAGTTTATTTGGTATTATTAATGATATTCAAATAGTTGATACTCCAGCTCAACAATTTATTGGATTAGATTATTTAACTAATGCTGCTATATGGGATTCTATTACACATGGATATATTCCTAGTACTAATATATTAGATTCTGTAAACGATACTCGTACTACAATTTTAAAAATTACTGGTTTAAAAGCAGAAAAAAGACCTGTTACTGTATTATATGTACCAGATGCATCTATCCAATCTGCTTATGGAACAGATGATTTTGATATATCACATTATACATTTTATACAGATATGTATTGTGGTGAACGAATTTATGACGAAGACGAAAGACAAAAAGTAATTTTTAATTGGGATAAAATTGATCCTTTAACTATTTATGAGCTTCGAGTTAAAGCGCAAACATATCCTTATGATACTATAAAAAATTATCAATATTATGTAGATGCTAATTTACCAGATTTTACTCCACAATTAAATTTATATATTGATGGATATACAAAAGAGATATATATAGCTACTGAAGATATGTTTAAATTTATTCTTAATGATGAAGAAATAGATTTAACTGAAATAGAAAAATATGTTTTAGAAAGTGGAGAAGTAGATATTGTTAATATTGAATCAAATTTTGGTGTATTATTAGAATTGGGTTTTTCTAAACAAATTAAAACATTTAATGTTGAAGTTGAATATTCTAAATATCCTAATTTATATAGTGCACGTCGTCAATATTTTAATGAATATGCTAATATGATGAATATTAGAAATACTTCTCATTATTCTAACATAGATAATATAAAATTATATTATAAAAATTACTTATTAGAATTAAATAAAGCTTTAGATCAATATAGAGAGGAGAATGGAATCAATGACGAATGATGAACGTTTCTTAATTGATAAAGATTTTTTAAGATTACTCGATCTTGAAAGAGAAAAAGAAATTTTTGTCAAAATCATTGCTTTAGATTTTAATGAACATCCTCTTGAATCAATTGAAGGTCGAGTGACTCAAGGATCAGTGTCTGTTGATGGAACATCTGCAGTACGTAGGACTTGTTCTCTGACACTGGTTGCAAATGAATTAAATATTCATGAATTTTATTGGGGTTTAAATACAAAATTTAAATTATATGTAGGTATTAACAATGTTGTTAAAACTCGTCAACCATATTTAAAAAAATATAAAACTTATCCAGATATTTGTTGGTTTAAAATGGGTACGTATATTATTTCATCATTTAATACGTCTCAAAGTACAAATCAATACATAGTGTCTATTCAGGGTAAGGATAAAATGACATTATTAAATGGTGAGTTGGGAGGTATTATTACTCCATTATCTTGGGATTTTGGAAAAATTGATGAAGTTAATATTGATGGAACCGTTACTAAAAAAGATTATTTAATTAGAGATATTATTTTAGAATCAGTACATGAACATGCTCAAGAACCATATTGGAATATTATTATTAATGATTTAGATGATTATGGTCTTGAATTATTAGAATACAGAGGAGATATTCCTATGTATTTAATATATAGCAAAGAAGAAGGGGTAGTAGTTCAAATGTTATTTGAATTACCGCAAGATTTAGTAGGTGATATGACTGAAGAAGATATTATTTTTGATTATCGTATTTCTCAATTAGAAGGAGAATTTGAACCTACTGAATTCATTGATCCTAATAATCCTCAAATTAAATATACTATTATGAAAGCTGAATATGGCGATGTTATTGGTTATCGCACTACAGAATTAGTTTATGCTGGAGATTTAATTTCCAATGTAGGTGAAACAGTTACTTCTATGTTGGATAAAATTATAGATATGTTAGGAGAATTTGAATATTTTTATGATTTAGATGGAAGATTTATTTTCCAACGTAAAAAAACTTATATTCAAAGTTCTTTTTCTCCAATTAAACAAGATGATAAAGAAATTTATATAGAAAATGCTGCAGAAACTTCGGCATGTGCATATTCTTTTGATAATTCAATGTTAATTACATCTTTTACTAATACTCCTAATTTTAATGAATTAAAAAATGATTTTTCTTTATGGGGAGTGCGAAAAGGAATTACCGGTATTGAAATTCCTATTCATTTAAGATATGCTATTGATACAAAACCTTGGATGTATACATCTTATACAGGTCAAATTTATATTACTCAAGAAGGATATGATAATTATCATAAAATTATTGATGAATATAAAGCTTGGTTAGAAAAAAGAAAAAGAGAAGAAGCAGAAGCAGCTGGAAAAATATTTTTTACTAAACAACCAGTACCTGAACCTTTTCAAGATGAACATGGAAATAGTAAATGGTGGAAATTATTAGATTGGGCCAATTATTATTATTTATTAAGTGGTGAATTTCCTTCTAATCATCAAATGCGTGAATATAAAAATGAAAACGTAGGACTTGAAGGTGGAAACCCAGAGGCATTCGAATTACCAGATGGAAATATAATTAAACAAAAATGGCATGTAGTAGATGTTGAACCAGATACTGGTAATCTTTATTATGGAGAAGGTGCATTTTGTAGAATGATAAATACTACTGATATGAATGGAAATGCTATTGTTATTCCTGATTATACTCAAGAATATCATCATCTGGATAGATGGTCTCCTACAATGCATGGACAATCTTGTGGTCATTATTATGAACAATTTATTTATTTAAATCAGAATTATCCAGTTGTGACTTTAATTTATGACCCAATGATACCTACTATGGCATTAAATGATGATATTGTTGCCAATTTAGATAAAATAATTATTGAAGATGGTAATTTAACAGAAAATGCAATTACATGTGATTGGCGAGAATTAATTTATCAAATGTCTTTAGATTATAATAAATATCATCATAATGAAGATTTTTTAATTAAAATTGATAATAATAATACTTTACCAGATGGGACCCATTTATATGAGGGGGGATATACTGGTTATGAACAATATTATATTGATTTAAATGGATTTTGGCGAGATTTATATAACCCAGACTATAATTATACTTATGAAGCAACTTTTCCAAATGTAACTAAATTTAATACTTATAAAGAAAATTATTATATTTATCAAAATTGTAAAGATTTAACTTATAGTGAAGCTAAGGCTGCGGCCCAGGCTTGGAAGTCACTATGTGGTCAAGCTTTTTATTATTATAATTATAAAAGTCAATTTGTGGCTTTATCCTCTTATCCAACTGAAGAAATATATAATCAGCATCCTGAACATTATTTTTTTGTAAGAAGATGTGATGCATTAACTACAACTGCTAATGCTCCAGAATGGTGCTTTACAGCTTTAGATTACGATAGTGTTAATACTCAATATTATATAAAAAATAGTGGTCAATATGATGAAAACACACATTGGGCAACTGCTATTACTGATAATCCAGAATTACTTAATTTTTGGTTTGATTTTTTAGATTCAGAAGATAGTAGAATTAGTCAATATAAAGTATGTAAAATTGGAGATAGGACGAAAGCAAGCAATGATTCTAATATAAAATCCATTTATTTTAGAGACGTACCAACGGTAATTTTTGTTGATCCAAGTACAGATATAGCTGCTGAACAAGCAAAAATGGGTACTGGATATACTTATGTTTTATTACCAGATTATTATGAGAATTTATTCTCAATGAGTGGTCAAGGAAAATCTGCTATAGATGTATTAAATGAGTGGTTATACTTATATGCTTATTGTGCAGAATCAATCAGTATAAATTCTATTCCAGTTTATTATTTAGAACCAAATACTCGTATTTTTGTTCGAGATGATAATAGTGGAATTAATGGTGAATATATAATTACAAGATTGACATTTCCATTAACTCATAATGGTACGATGTCAATATCTGCTACTAAAGCAGTAGAAAACTTGTATTAAGGAGGATAAGGAGAATGGCAAATGTAGTAAAACAATTTCGTTATTATAACGATGATAATGCCGAAAAAAATCAACCTAAAACAGCCACTAGTCCAGATTATGTTAGTGGTAATATTTTTAAATCTTTTTTCCCGATTCTTCAATTAGGAGTACAAGCTCTTCCTGGTACAATGCTTTATCTAAACGGTGCAATAGACCCAGTTATAATTGGTCGTACTGGAATCTATGAATTAGATTTAGAAGAAGAAGTTGAAATTTCTGATCTTCGATTTGATTTATATTCTATTAATGCTATACAAAACAACAGTAATGCATATTTAATTGTTGATATTATTTATGATAATGGAGAGGAGAGTTAAGATGGGTTTTTATGGTAATATTACAAATACATCAAGAACTCAATTCCAGTTTGATAGAGTATATATAAACAGAAGAGAAATGGATCAAGCGGCAAGCGAAGATGGCATTTACGCTGGAAGATATGTTCTTGTAAATTATGAAGAAGAAGGTGCAACTGATTATTATTTGCACGCTTATAAAATTGCATCTGAATCTGGTTTTTTATTCGGATCTTCATACAATGGAGAAGAATTAACTCGTTTTTTATACGTAGATTCTCCAGAAGATGCCAGAGATAAAAATGTGGTCTTTAATGGGCAAGTTATTGTTATCCCTCCAGATCATTTGCATAATTTAGTTGATTTAAATGCAACAGAATGGGAATATTGGCGTGTTAATGGATATGCTGAAGTAGAAAGACCTGTAGAAGGAGAGTCTGAAAATGAACCTGAAACAGAAATAATAAAATATGCTACTTTTGCACAATTCCAAGATCCCTATGCTTTAAATTATAACGTTGATGTTTCATTTTATGGAACTTCTAGAGGATATGATTCAACGGTTTGGCAAAAGGTTTATCAAAATGGTGAAGATAAATATGTAATGGTAGCAGAATTAAATACTGTTGTACCTACTTTTGATATTGAAGCAGATGCACCAAAAATGGTACCATTAACTCCTCATTTTGATGCTAGTAGTACAAATGTATATTATAAATTACATTGGTCACCACCTTGGGGATTTAGGGTCAAGGCCGCAAGTCCAGAATTAAAAGGGCCTATTTTAAATGATAATGGGACTGATTCATCTTCTGGATTAACATATATGACCTCTAATTCTGAAGAATATCCATCAGATGAAACAACAACTTGGTATAAAACTGTTTATAATGGAGTAGATGCAGCAACAGACTATGTATTTACTTTAAATGAACAGAAAAATCAAGGAAAATGGATACCAAAAGATGAAAATTTAAGAGAAGACAAACTTATTGATAATATATATCAAAAAGAAGTAGTAATCGAAACACCAGCAGCTATTTATTATAATAAAGCAGGTTTTGATCCAGAAACAATTTCTTATTCTTATTTTGAAACCGAGATTGAAAATCAACAAGAATATGATAATGGTACTTATTATAAAAAAGTTGATGGTAAATATGTTCTTGCAGACGATTTAGAGTTTGATGAAGAAAATGGTCCGTTTTATAAAAAAATAGAAGACCATATTTTATTACAACCTACTGGACGTAGTGGTCATGTATATAATAAGCATGATGGATCTATTACAGATTCAGTGCAAGAAGATATGCAAGAATTATCTATTATGTT
>CAMYVW010000005.1 GCA_947302655.1 uncultured Mycoplasmatota bacterium
CAACTATTGGTCTAAAATATCTAAAGAACAATGTTAATAATAATACTCTAATATGTGCACCATCAACATCAGCATCGGTCATAATTACAATTTTGTCATATCTTAATTTAGATAAATCAAATTCTGCTCCAATACCAGTACCAAAAGCAGTAATAATAGATCTTATTTCTTCATTAGATAAAGCCTTATCTAATCTAGCTTTTTCTACATTTAAAATTTTACCTCTAAGTGGAAGAATTGCTTGAGTCATGGAATCTCTACCTTTTTTAGCAGAACCACCAGCTGAATCTCCCTCGACTATAAATATTTCAGAAACACTTGGATCCTTACTTTTACAATCTGTAAGTTTTCCAAAAAAATTACTAATGGAAAGATCAGATTTTCTTGATGCTTCTCTTGCTCTTTTTGCAGCATTTCTTGCTCTACAAGCTGAAATAGCTTTTTCTACAATTAATTTTGCTTCGCTAGGATTTTCCATTAAGAATCTTTCAAATCCTTGTGAGAAAACACTATCAGCTAATTTTCTTACTTCTGAGTTTCCTAATCTACCCTTAGTTTGTCCTTCAAATTGAGGATTTGGATGTTTACAAGAAATAATCATAGTAAGACCTTCTTTAACATCATCACCAGTTAAAGATTCATCTTTTTCTTTTAAAATATTATTTTTTCTTGCATAACTATTTATTACTCTTGTTAAGGCTCTTCTTACACCTTCTTCATGAGTTCCACCATCATGAGTATTAATATTGTTAACAAATGATAATATGTTGTCTGAATATGTAGTGTTATATTGCATAGCAACTTCGAACATAACACCATCTTCTTCACCTTCTAAATGAATAATATTTTCATGAATTGGAGTTTTTCCTTTATTTATAAATCTAACATATTCAGATATACCACCTTCATAAAGAAAAGTTTCTCCAGTGGTATCTTCTTCATCTCTATCATCTCTTAAATTTAAAGATAATCCTTTATTTAAGAAAGCTAATTCTCTAGTTCTTACCTTTAATGTTTCATAATCATATATTTCAGAATCAAATATTTCAGAATCTGGCTTGAAAGTTACAGTTGTTCCTGTTCTACTCTCTTCACATTCACCAATTACGGTAAGTTTTTGAACTGTTTTTCCACCATTTTCAAATTTACATTCATAAATTTTACCATCTTTATATACAGTTACATTTACCCATTTAGATAGTGCGTTAACAACGGATGCACCAACACCATGTAATCCACCAGATACTTTGTATCCTCCACCACCGAATTTTCCACCGGCATGAAGTACGGTATATACGGTTTCTACTGTAGATATACCAGTTTTTTCATGAATTCCAACAGGTATACCACGGCCATTATCTTTTACAGTAATAGAATTATCTTTATTTATGACTATTTCTATATTATTGCAATATCCTGCTAATGCTTCATCTATTGAGTTATCAACAATTTCCCATACTAGATGATGTAATCCTTTTACATCTGTAGTACCAATATACATACCAGGTCTTTTTCTAACCGCTTCTAAACCTTCTAGTACTTGAATATCACTAGCATCATAATGCTTGTTATCACCATTCATATTATTCCTCCACCTGACTATTGTTTACTTTAATCAATTTAGCTTTTGATAACATATCATCACTAAAATAATCAATATTAGTAGTAGTAATAAAAGTTTGTACTTTACTACTTAACATACCTAAAATATTATTAATTTTATTTTTATCAAGTTCACTTGATAAATCATCAAAAATTAATATTGGATAATAACCTTTAATTTGTTTTACAATATCAATCTCAGATAATTTAAATGATATAATTGCGTTTTTTTGTTGGCCCTCAGACCCACAATCTTTTAAAGATAAATCATCTAAATTAAAATTGATATCATCTCTATGAATTCCAAATGTTGTTTTACCCAAAAATAAATCCTTTTTTAAATTAGAACTATATTTTGACAAAATTTCTTTTTTAGATAATGAATAATCACTTACATAAGATATAGATAATTTACCAGAACCAAATATTTGATAATAATTATCACTAATAGATTCTTTAATCATATTTAAAAATTTATTTCTAGCTTCGTAAATTTTAATACCATAATCTACTAGTTTTTCAGTCATAATATTTAAATAATTTTTTGATAAATTACCATTAATGTTCATTTCTTTTAAATAAATATTTCTTTGTTTTAAAATTTTGTTATATCCATTTAGATATAAAACATAATTTCTATCCAATTGTGATAGTTCTATATTTAAAAGTTTTCTTCTAAGTGCAGGTGAATCTTTTATTATTCTTAAATCATCAGGATTAAATAAAATCATGAACATATTTGAAATATAATCACTTAATTTATTAACCTTATTATCATTAATTTTTAATCTTTTTTCGTGGTTTTGAAGTATTAGTTGATAATTATTAGTTTCATTATTAGAAGTGATATTAGCCTCCACTTTTAAAACATTTTTTCCATTCATTATCATTAATGAATCGTTATTTGTTCTAAAAGACTTCGTTAATGAAAGTGCATAAATAGCTTCAACTACATTTGTTTTACCATGACCATTTAATCCATATATAATGTTTATATTTGGATCAAAATCAAAATTAATTGATGAATAAGAACGAAAATTTAGTAATTTTAAACTATCAATTTTCATAATTACCTCTTTTTAGGCTCATATTTGATTTTTTATATTTTTGCGTACACCTGTACCTAATAAAAATTATAACATAAAAATTGATTATTTTAAAGTAAATTCACATTTTTTCTATATCTAATTACACTTTCTAATCTCGAAGATCTCATAATTTGATTATTAATAATATCATAGGAACAATTTAATATAATTTCCTTGCCATTTATTAAGAATAATTTACAACTAGACGGCATTTTTATATATCTATTAACATATTTATTTCTGATCCATGAACAATTACATAATCTAGGAGAATATGTAGGAAAAAATACTATTTCTTTACTTTCTTCAATAATTATAGGTGCTTTATGAGTTAAACCTGTTAAGTTTTTAGTTCCATCTACTCTACCCTTATAACTTGATCCAAAATATTCACAACTATATTTAATAATATCAGTTGGTAACTTATTAACTATAAATGTATTATCTTTTTCATATACTATAGTTCTATAGTTATCAAATATTAATGCTATTGTATTATCATTTATTTCATAAGTATTCATAAAAATCCCCCAATAAAAAATTAAATAATTTATTTATAACACATAAAAAGACCATATTTTGTCGAATATAGTCTAATAAGTTTTAATTGGTAAAATTAATTGAATTAATGATTCATCATCAACTGATTTTATGATAATTGGTTTTATATCACTATTTAAAAGTAATAATACATCTTCATCTTTAAATGTCTTTAAAGCATCAATCATATATTTAGAACTAAATGAAATTTCTAATTTTTCTTTATTATTAGATTCAATAATTAAAGTTTCTTCAACCTTTCCAATTTCAGAAGCAAATGAATTAATAATCATTTTATTATCTGAAATTGTCATCTTAACAATATTTTTATCTTTTCCTTGTGTTAATAAAGCAGCTCTATCAATTGAAGAAAAGAAATCATTTAAATTTATTTTAATTATATATTTAAATTCAGTAGGAATTAAATTGTTAGTATTTGGGTAATTACCAGCTAATAAATTTGTTTGAAAATATATATTTAAAAATTTAAATAATACTTTGTTATTAAAAATATGTATTTCAACATTTTCATCATTAGGAAGCGTTTTTTCAAGTTCTATAATATTTCTACCAGGAAGAATAATATTTAATTCTGACTTACTATCAACTTTTTCAGTTTTTTTAGCAAGTCTATAAGAATCAGTTGCAACACATTCTAGGTTATCAGCCATTATTTTAAAATTTAAACCAGTAAGTAATGGTCTTAATTCTTGTGTTGATATTGCAAATATTGTTTGATGAATAATATTTTTTAATTTATTACTATTAATAATAATAGGATCTTTACTTTCTTCTATTTTGATTGTTGGATATTCACTTGCTTCCATGCAATTTAAATTATATTGACTATTTTCTGTAAAAATCTTAACTTTTAATCCATCAACTACCTCAAAATTAATAACATCACTAGGCATCTTTCTTATTATATCTAGTAAATATTTACTTTGAATAATAATAATACCTACCTTATCAACATTTTTTATATCTTTAATATCAATAAGTTGTTTTATATTTAATTCACTATCACTTGCAGTTAAATATAAACCTTCCTTTTTTAATTCAAATTTAATTCCATTTAATATAGGTATTATATTTCTTGATGATATTGCTTTAGATACATTATTTAAAGCTTCTAAAATAACACTTTTTTCAATTGAAAATTTCATATTAATCCTTCTTTCTATTTTCTATTAATATTATTAATAGAGTTAATAATGTTAATAACTTAATCTAATTCCTAAATATGGGAAAAACTAAGTGTTAATAACTTTTAATTTATAAACATTATGTAGTGTTTATAAATTTGATTTAATTTTATTTATTGTATCAGCAAGGTCAACATTTTCTTTTAATTCTTTTTCTATTTTATCACAAGCAAATATTACTGTAGAGTGATCTCTTCCGCCAAACTCAAGTCCTATTTTAGGAAAAGTATCATTTGTTTCCATTCTACATAAATACATAGCTATTTGCCTTGGTATAACTACTTTATTATTTCTCTTTTTACCTTTTAAATCATCAATAGAAATATTGAAAAAGTCAGCTACAGTTTTTTGTATTTTAGATATATTACTTTCCACATAGATATTTTTATTTACAAAATCTTTAAGAGCTTCAATAGCAAACTCTAAATCTATTTTATCAGGAACAATCATTGCTGTATATGCAAGTAGTCTATTTATTGATCCCTCAATATGTCTTACATCGTTTTGACATGAATTAGCAATATATTCGATAACTTCATCACTTACTTTGTTTTCTATAGATGTATTTTTTAATTTTTCTCTAATTATTCTACATCTTAGATCAAAGTCAGGTGGATAAATATCAACAGGTAATCCCCACATAAATCTTGATCTAAGTCTCTCTTCTAATTTTTTTAAGTCATCAGGTGACCTATCTGAAGAAATTATTATTTGTTTATTTGTTTTGTGTAAATAATTAAATGTATTAAAAAATTCTTGTTGTGTTTTTTCTGCACCTACTAAAAATTGAATATCATCTATAATAAGAACATCAACATTTCTATATTTACTTTTAAATTGATTTGCATAATCAATTGTATTTGTATTTTTAGAAATATCAGCAATACCAGTAAAATCATTCATAAATTCATCGCTGGTAACATATAGAACTTTTTTCTTTAGTTTTTCTGATATTTTATTACCAATAGCATGCATTAAATGAGTTTTTCCTAATCCACTTTTTCCATATATAAATAAAGGATTATGGATTGTTCCAGGTGCATCAGCAACAGCATTTGCAGCTATAAAAGCTAATTTATTTGATGCTCCTACAACAAAATTATCAAAATTTAAATTAGGATTTAAATTAGAGTTCCAATCTATTTTTTCATCTAGATCATTATTAAGTTTATCGATAAAATTATTTTCTTCCTCAAGTATAAATTGAATCTTATCTTCATAATCTATACCAGTTAATGATAAAAATATATTTTTTATTATTTGATAATAGGTAGTGGATAGGGTTGTTTTATGTGTTAACATTGGAACTTGAATTATTATTTTGTCTTTATCCATGTTGATTAACTTTAATTCACTAAACCATACTTGATAAGAAGTTGGTGCTAGTTCTTTTGAAACTTCATTTAAAAAACTAGACCAAATAGAATCAACTTTCAACCTTATCACCCCACTAACCTAACGATTAAGTTTATTTTAAAACAATTGTTGATAAATTAAAACCCTAAATTTGGTAAAATTAGTTATCAACATCACTTATAAACATTTATTTGTAGGAATAATGGTTAATAAATTAAGTTATTAACATTATCCACAATTTTATATTTAGTTATAAACAATCCACAATTATTAATTTTTTTATCAACAAAAAATGTTAATAACTACATTTTTATAAGGTTTTTCCTTGACTTTCAATTGTTTATAATATTATAATAAACACGCTTATTAGTTTTGGAGGTGGAAATATGAAAGCTAACGGATGTACATATCAACCAAATAATAGAAAAATGAAGAAAAAACAAGGTTTTTTTGCAAGAGTAGAATCTAAAATTATCAATAGACGTCGTGCAAAAGGAAGAAAGAGATTAACAAAATAACCACTTTATTGTGGTTTTTTTTGAATAATTATATAAGAAGGGATAAAATATGAAGAAAAAATTTATAATTAAAAGTCCTGATGACTTTAATAAAATAATTAATGATGGAAAAAAAGTTAAAGGAAATATAATAACTTTATATTATTATCCTTCTGATGATAATAAATCATATTTTGGTTTTGCTGTAGGAAAAAAAACAGGTAACGCTGTTGATAGAAATAAGGTAAAAAGAAAAATAAAAATGATAGTTCATAATAACCAATTTTTATTTTCAAACAAATATAAATATATTATAATGTTAAGGAAAGATTGTTTATTATTTTCTCATGAACAATGGGAAAAAGACTTAATAAACACTATAGGAAAGGTAAACGAAGATGAAAAAAATTAAGTCAGCAGTTTTAATACTTTTAATGGTAGTATTATTAACAGCATGTGGATCAGCAATAAAAAATAAAGATAAGAAAGCAGAAATTTATAAACCAACAGGTCAAACACTTCAAAATAATATTTTATGTAAACCAACAAAAAAAGATTTAATTGAGTTATATAATAAATATGATAAACAATTAAAAGTATCAATGAAAAAACTTCCAGCATGTAAGAATTTTAAAATAAATTCAAATAAAAGTAAGAGTTTATGGGAGTTTATATTTGTTAAACCTCTTGCATATATAATTTTAAAACTAGGATATGCTATAAAGAATTTTGGTTTATCTGTAATGATAGTTGGTATATTGATAAGGATAATACTATTACCATTTTCAAAGAAAAGCCAATTACAATCACAAAATCTTCAAAAAGCTACCCCTGAAATACAACAACTAGAAATTAAGTATAAGGATAAAACTGATTCAGAATCATTAATGCAAAAGAGTCAAGAAACAATGATGATTTATAAGAAATATGGTGTTAATCCATTATCAGGATGTTTACTTGCTTTCATTCAGTTACCACTATTCTTTGCTTTCTTACAAGCAATTAATAGGGTACCAGCTATTTTTGAAGGAAAATTCTTAGGTTTATCATTAGGAATGACTCCAACTACAGGAATTTCAAAAGGAAATTATGTATACTTAGTTTTAGTTGCATTAGTTCTTTTAACAACATATTATTCATTTAAAAAGACTTTATCTCAAACTGCAACAGCAGGACAAGGACAAAGTAAATCAATGTTAATAATTATGCTAATAATGATATTTGCAGCATCATTTAGTTTACCAACAGCGCTTGCATTATATTGGATTTCAACAAATGCATTCATAGTAGTTCAAAATTATATTATTGATAAATCTGTACAAAAAGATGAATTAAAAAATAAGAAAAAAACACAAAAGAAGATTTCAATAAAAGAAAAAGTAGAAAAAAGAAGAGGTAATTAATATGAATTATGAAGTATTTACTGCAAAAACCTTAGAAGAAGCTTTAGAAGAAGCTAAAACAAAACTTGATTTAAAAGAAGATACATATATATATAGTTATGAAGAAACAAAAGGTAAATTATTTAAATCAGGAAGTTTTAATGTAAAAATATATCTAATTGAAGATGTTTGTAAATATTTAAAAGAATATTTAAAAAAATTAACTTCAGATATGGGAATTGAAGTTAACTTTGAATCAAAAATTAGAGAAAAAAATATTGAAATTAAAATGATATCTGATAATAATCCTATATTAATAGGTAGAAATGGACAGACATTAAAGGCATTAGAATGTATTTTAATGCAAGTTGTTAATAAGGAAACTGGTAAACATATAAGAGTAATGCTTGATGTTGAAGGTTATAAAGAAAAACAAATAAAGAGACTAGAGAGACTTGCTATTAACTTAGCTAAAGATTGTGTTAGAACAAAAACTGATATACATATGGATTCAATGAATGCATATGAAAGAAGAATAGTTCATAATAAACTAACAGATTTTAGAGGAGTTAAGACAGAAAGTATTGGTGAAGAACCAAATCGTCATCTAGTAATTAAATATGATAAATAAGATATTTCCCAGGAAATATCTTTTTACATTAGAAAGGTGATTTTATGGAAGATACTATATGTGCCATATCCACTTCTAAAGGAGTAGGGGCTATTTCAATAATTAGAGTTAGTGGTAATGAAGCAATAGAAATTGTAAGTAAAATATTTAAAGGAAAAGATTTAAAAAAAGTTGAATCCCATACTATTAACTATGGTCATATTGAATATAAAGATGAAATAATTGATGAAGTATTAGTATCAGTTATGAAGGGTCCTAAAACATTTACGACAGAAGATATAGTTGAAATAAATACTCACGGTGGTATAGCCCCAACAAATAAAGTATTAGAAATACTTTTAGAAAATGGTTGTAGACTGGCTGAACCAGGAGAATTTACTAAAAGAGCATTTTTAAATGGAAGAATAGATCTTTTAGAAGCTGAAGCTGTTATGGATATGATTGATTCTAAAACAGAAATTCAAAGAAAAATGGCTTCAAACCAAATAAATGGTAAAACTTCAAATTTAATTAATGAACTAAGAGATGATATGGTTCAGATTATATCTAATATTAATGTTAATATTGATTATCCTGAATATGATGATGTAGATATTGTTACAAATGATGTTTTAATTCCAAAAATTGCTAAATTAAAAGAAAGAATTAATAAAATATTAAAAGAGTCAGAAAATGGTAAATTAATTAAGGAAGGAATTAAAACTTCAATAATTGGTAGACCCAATGTTGGAAAGAGTAGTTTACTTAATGCTCTTTTAGAAGAAGATAAAGCTATTGTTACTGATATAGCAGGAACTACAAGAGATATAGTAGAAGGACAAATATCTATAAACGGAATATTGCTTAACATTATAGATACAGCTGGTATTAGAAATACTGATGACATGATTGAAGCTATAGGAGTAGAAAAAAGTATTAAAACTATGGATGAATCAGATTTAGTATTATTTATGCTTAACAATAACGAAGAAATAACTGATGATATTAAAGAATTATTATCAAAAGTAAAAGATAAAGAATATCTTATACTTATCAATAAAACAGATCTAGAATCCAAATTAGATTTAAATAGTATAAATGTTGATAAGAATAGAGTAGTGTACTTAAGTATCATTAATAATAAAGGAATTGATGAATTAAAAGAAAAAATTTCTGAATTATTTAATATTAGTGATATAACATCAACAGATCCTACATATTTAAACAATGCTAGAAGTATTAGCATATTAAATAAATGTTTAAATAAAGTAGAAGAAGTAGAAGAAGCTGTTAAAAATAATATGCCTATAGATATGATAGAACTTGATATCAAATCTATATGGGAAGAATTAGGTACTATAAATGGTAGTACTTATGAAGAAGAATTATTAGATGAAATGTTTAAAAGGTTCTGCCTAGGAAAATAAAAAAAGAAGGTGAAATGTATGGGTTATGAGATTATTGTTGTTGGTGGCGGTCACGCTGGTTGTGAAGCTGCTCATGCATGTGCAAAAAAAGGACATAAGACATTACTTATAACTGGAAATATTAAAAATATTGCGGATATGCCTTGTAATCCACACATTGGTGGTAGTGCTAAAGGCATCGTAGTAAGAGAAATTGATGCACTTGGTGGAGTAATGGGTAAAGTTGCTGACAAAACTCACTTACAAATTAAAATGCTTAATAGTGCTAAAGGACCTGCTGTTCAATCATTAAGAGCACAAGGAGATAAGATTACTTATCCAAAAGAAATGCTTAATACTCTTAATTCTTTAGAAAACTTAGAAATAAGAGAGGGAATGGTTGAAGATTTAATTGTTGAAGATAAGGTTGTCAAAGGAATTATATTAGAAAATGGTGAAAAAGTAGATTCTAATATAGTTATTTTAACAACAGGTACTTACTTAAAAGCTGACATTTTAGTAGGATCAACAAGAACAAGACAAGGTCCTCATGGAGAAAAACCGTCTCAATACTTAAGTGATAAGTTGAGAGATTATGGATTTACTATTAAAAGACTTAAAACAGGGACTCCTCAAAGAATTGATCGAAGTTCTATTGATTTTTCTAAAACTAAACCAGAATTAGGTGACGATAAGTTATTAACATTTAGTTTTGACTTAGAACCTCAATATAAGATTGAAGATCAAGAACCTTGTTATTTAACATATACAACTCCAGAAACTCATAAAATAATTATGGATAATTTAAATAAATCATCAATGTATGGTGCACTTGATGATATAGAAGGTATTGGTCCTAGATACTGTCCTTCAATTGAAGATAAAGTAGTTAGATTTTCAGATAAAGAAAGACATCAACTATTTATTGAACCAGAAAGTAGATATTATGATGATATGTACTTACAAGGTTTTTCAACATCAATGCCTCCAGAAGTTCAAGAGCAAATGGTACATAGTTTACCTGGTTTTGAGCATGCAAAAATATTAAAATATGGATATGCAATTGAGTATGATGCAATATATCCAACACAACTTCATGCATCACTTGAAACAAAAGTATTAGAAAATTTATTTACTGCAGGTCAAATTAATGGAACAAGTGGATATGAAGAAGCTGCATGTCAAGGTTTAATGGCAGGTATTAATGCATCATTAAAGTTAGAAGGTAAAGAACCACTAGTACTTAAAAGAAATGAAGCATATATTGGTGTATTAATAGATGATTTAATAACAAAAGGAATCAGAGATCCATATAGATTACTAACATCTAGAGCAGAATTTAGATTACTTTTAAGAAGTGATAATGCAGATCAAAGATTAAGACAACATGGATATGAAATTGGTTTAATAGATGATGAACAAATATCTAGATTAAATAAAAAACTTGAAGATATAGACAAATGCATGGAATTCTTAAAAGAAAACAAACTTAAAATAACTAGTGAAGTAGAAGCAGTGTTTAATGAGAACATTATACCTGTTCCACAAACAACTCTATCTTATGAACAATTATTGAGAAGACCAGAAATAACTATTGAATTTATAGAAAACTTCATAGAAATACCTTTTAGTGATGAAATAAAAGAACAAGTATATATTAATTTAAAATATGAGGGTTATATTCAAAAAGCTTATAAAGAAGCTGAAAAGATGTTAAAACTAGAAGAAAAACAAATACCTGATGATATTGACTATGATAAGGTAAAAAATATTGCTAGTGAAGCAAGACAAAAATTAAAAGAAGTTAGACCTACAACTATAGCTCAAGCAATACGAATTAGTGGTGTAAATCCTGCAGACATATCAATATTATCTGTATATTTAAAGAAGGAATATGCTAATGACAATAGATAAATTTATTGAAGAATTAAAAAAAATTAACATAGAACTAACAGAAGATCAGTTAAATAAATTCAAAAAATATGCTGATTTTCTTCTTGAATATAACAAAACCACTAATCTAACAGCTATTAGAGATATTGAAGGTGTTTATCTTAAACATTTTTATGACTCATTATTAGTTTTAGATAACAATATAATAGATTTCTCAGAAGTTGAAAGTTTAATTGATATTGGAACAGGAGCTGGTTTCCCAGGTGTAGTTATAAAAATAATGTTTCCAAATATCAAAGTAACATTACTTGATTCAAATAATAAAAAAACAACTTTTTTAAAAGAACTAATTAGTGTCCTTGGATTAGATAATGTAACTATAATAAATGATAGAGCTGAAAATTACGTAAAAGAACATAGACAAAAATATGATATATCAATTGCTAGAGCAGTATCTGAATTAAGAGTAATTTCAGAACTTTGTTTACCACTTACGAAGATAAATGGATATTTTATTGCACTTAAAGGAAACTATGTTCCTGAAATAAAAGCTGCATCAAACACAATAAAAAAACTAGATTCTGAAATCGTAAGTATAAAAGAAAAAATGTTACCAATTGAAAAGTCATATAGATCATTAATATTTGTTAAAGTTAATAAGAAAATAGATGAAATTTATCCACGTAGATATGAACAAATTATTAAAAAAGAATTGAAATAAATGACTAAATAAGATAGAATTAATATAGAATAAAATAGAAAGTAAAAAGGGGTCTATATTATGGATGAAACAAAAGAAGTAAGGCAGATACCGGTTGAGGACATAATACCTAATCGATTTCAGCCACGAATTAGTTTTGATGAAAAAGCCTTAAATGAATTATCAAATTCCATAAAACAATGTGGAATCATTCAGCCGTTAGTTGTTAGACCACTTGGTGATAAATTTGAAATAATAGCTGGTGAGAGAAGATATAAAGCATCAACTATGGCAGGACTTACTACAGTACCTGCAATTGTTACAGAAATGGATGATAACACCAGCGCTGAAGTAGCTTTAATAGAAAACGTTCAAAGAAAAGATTTAACAGCAATAGAAGAAGCAAAATCATACAAAAATATGCTTGATAGAAACAATCTTACTCAAGAAGAACTTGCAAAAAAGATGGGTTTATCTCAATCAACTATAGCTAATAAATTAAGATTACTTAATTTATGTGATGAAGTTCAAAATGCATTAATGAATGAAAAAATATCAGAAAGACATGCAAGAGCTTTATTATCAGTAAATGGTGAAGCAGAACAAGTAAGATGGTTAAATAGAATTATTAATGAGCGATTAACTGTCAGACAGTTAGATTTAGCCATTAAGGACGAACAAAATGAAAAGAAACAAATGCCTCAAACAGATGGAGATATTCCTATCGTTGATATTAACCCAGATATAGATAGTATTATAACAAATGCAACAGATATAAATGCTCCTGAATCAAAACAAAACGTTAATGTCTTTGAGGGTCTTGCAAGTGTTGATAATAATCAAGATATAAACACTAGTGAAAATAACAATGTTGATTTAGGTAATAGTAAAAATAATGAAGTTCCAAATAAATTTTTTAATTTTCTTGAAGATGAAGCAGCAAATATGAATACAGTAGAAGAGCCTACTAATAATGTTGTTGAAGAAAATCAAAAAGAAGAAATATTTAATTTTACTCCTCAATTTGAGTCACCAAATAATGAGGTCGAAGAGGCAGTTAATGAAACATTAAATAGTAATGTTTCAGAACAAGTTGTTAATGATAACTCTACTGGTGTAGAAGAAATAGAAACTTTAGAAGTTCTAGATGTTCCGCAACAAGATGTTCCTGTGGAAACAGCTGTTACTGAACCGGTTGAAAATACTGTAGATAATTCTAAAGAAGACAGTTCATCAAATGATTATATTACAATATCTGATGCAATTGATAATCAAACTTCACCAAATAATAACGTTGAAGAAATTAATATTGAACCAATACCAATTGTTGAAGGTAATAACATCTTAGATCCAGTAAAATTATTTGATACACTTGAACCAGGGTTCTATGATAAAGTAAAAGAGAATATTGGTGCTGATTTAAAGACAGCTATTAATAAATATAGAGATTTAACAACGGATTTAATAAATAGAGGATTTAATATTAACATTGATGAAATTGACGAAGAAAAGAAATATGTCATACAAATAGAAATAGGAAAAGAGTGATTATAAATAATCACTCTTTTTTATTAACTATTTCTGATCCTTTAAAAAAATAGAATAAAGCAGTTCTTGATGGATCTTTTGTTTCTTCTCCTGTTATTGCATCTAATGGAATAGCAACAACATCCTCTGGTGTTTTATACCATTTAATGTTATTTTCATTATAATGAATTTGTTCAATTGTATCAGCAAATATATTCTTTGCATATGAACTTTTAGTTATTGATACATCAGAACCATCATCATTACCAGTCCAAACAAGCATAAGTTTATTTGGATTATAACCAACTGTCCAAAAGTCCGTATTGGTTGAACCCGTTTTGATAGCATATTTTTCTTTAAGTTTATTCTTAATTACTAACGCAGTAGGTTTTGTATAATCTATAAATACATCATTGGTTGTATTTGATAGCATCTCGTTAAGAATATAAACATAATTTGAGTTTAAAACTTCAATTTCTTGTTCATCAAATTCATATAAAATATTTCCATCTGAATCTTCAACTTTATTAATTAAATGTAGAGGAATATATTTTCCTTCGTTTGCAAGTGTATTGTAGCCTTGTGCAAAATCAATCATTTTTATTTCATTTGTTCCAAGTGGAAATGATGGAACATCCTTAAGTTTTTGCTTAATTCCTGATTTATACACATTGTTGATAACTTTATCTCCACCTAAAAATAAATAGGTTTTAACAGCGTATATATTATCAGACAATGCAATTGCAGCTGTCATAGTAATTTTTTTATTAGCATATTTATCTCCATAATTTTTTGGTGTATATGTTTTACCGTTTTCAAGATTAAAAGTAGTTTCTTCATTTAAGAAAAGAGATGATGAGGTAAGATTGTTTTCTAATGCAGTATAATATAGAAAACTTTTCATTGTAGATCCGACCTGTCTTTTTGCCATTGTTGCTCGATTAAATTGACTTTTGGAATAATCTAATCCACCAGTTAATGCAGTTATACCTCCTGTTTTGGGATTTGTAATTATACTTGCAACTTGCATGTCTTCGTTTTTCATATAACTATAGATGCTTTTTTCTAAGTTTTCCTGAGCATTTGGATCAAAATTGGTGTATATTTTAATTCCTTTTTGCTGAATTATTTTTTGAGGAATAGATACTTTTTCTTTTAATTCATTCATAACAGCATCCTGATAATACATAACAGTGTTAAGCTTTTGAGATTCATTACTGGCATATATATCAATTTTATTTTTGAATAATTTATTACTTTCTTCTTTTGTTATCTTATTATTTTTTATCATACAATTTAAAACCGTTTTTGCTCTTTTAATTGAATTATTATAATTAGAAACAGGATTATAATTTGCGGGACTTTTAGGTATTCCTGCTAATATAATTGCTTCTTCAGTAGATAAATCTTTAGGATCTTTATTAAAATAATATTTTGATGCATTATATATACCAATATTGCCTTGACCATAATTTATAGTGTTAATATAACCTTCTAAAATTTCTTTCTTTGAATAATGCACTTCTAAATTTAAAGTTAAAATCATTTCATTCCATTTTCTCGACCATGTTTTATCAAAATTTTGATAAAGGTTTTTTATATACTGCTGCGATATTGTTGATGCACCTTCAACAATTTTTTTATGAGAAATATTATTAAAAACGGCTTTAATAATTCTTGGATAATCAAATCCGTTATGTTTATAGAAGTTTTTATCTTCAACCGATAAAACAGCATTAATATAATCTTTAGAGACTTCATTAATCGTGACCCATTTTTTAGTACTAGATCCAGTATTAACAATGTTTCCATTTATATCATATATATAGTAAGTGTTAGCATTTTTTATAATTGTTTTCGGTTTAAAATAAGCATATAAATAAAGAGAAACAATAAAAAATGAAATGCTTAAAATCAAGAAAAGAAAGAGTTTTATTGATAACTTTATTATACGCATATATTTCACCAAATTTATTATGTAATTTTTTTATTAAAATATGAGTGCAATATACTAATCAATGTGTTATAATGTGATACGAAAAATTGGTGATTTTATGAGATTGACCCATGTTATAAATAATAAAGTTTATAGTACACATATGAATTTAAAAAATAAATGCAAAGAAAAAGGTAAAAAATATGAATTTTTCCTTGATAATATTATAAATAGCATTTATATTACTGATAGACTTATTTTTATAAGAGAAAGTGATGAATATAGTTTTAAATTAGAAATATCTGATATTTCATCATGTGAGTTATTTTTAAAACAAGAAAATAAATCATTTAATATTGGAGTCATTAATGCTCATTATGATATCTCTAATGATAAAATTGAATTTTGTTATAAGTTAGAAACTGATGAGGATCAACATCAAATAATATTAGAAATTGGTGATTAGTATGAAGAATGAAATTATTAATGAAGTATCTTCTATTCTTAATGTAGATAAATCTTTGGTAAAGATTGAATACCCAAAAGATAGAAGTATGGGTGATTATGCAATTCCATGTTTTAATTTTTCAAAGGAGTTACATAAAAGTCCTATCGAAATAGCCAACTATTTAAAAGAAAAATTAAACTATTCATCGAATGTAGTTAATGGCTATTTAAATATATTTATGGATAAAAAACAAACAACTAAATCTCTACTTGAAAAGATTCTATTAGAAAAAGAAAATTATGGTTTTAATGATTACGGTGCTGGTAAAAACCTTGTTATTGAATATTCTTCACCAAATATTGCAAAGCCTTTTGGTATGGGACATTTAAGAACAACTGTTATAGGTCAAGCATTATACAACATTTCAAAAAAATGTGGATATAATGTAAAATCTATAAATTATCTTGGTGATTATGGAACTCAATTTGGAAAACTTATATATGCATATAAAACATGGGGTAATAAAGATGTTTCAGATAGTGAAATAATTAATGAATTAAAAAGAGTTTATGTAAAATTTCATGAGGAAGCTGAAAAAGACCAAAGTCTTGATGATGAGGGAAGAAAATGGTTTAAATTACTTGAAAATAATGATGAAGAAGCATTAAGTTACTGGAATAGGTTTAAAGATGCTTCAATAAAAGAGTTTAATAAAACATATGAATTATTAAAAATTGATAAATTTGATGAAATAAGTGGAGAATCATTTTATAAGGATTCAATGCAAAAAGTAGTAGAAATGTTAGAAGAAAAAAATCTTCTTACTATAAGTGAAGGTGCTACAATCGTTCCGTTTGATGATATTGCACCTGCAATTATAAAAAGAACTGATGGGGCATCACTATATATTACACGTGATCTTGCAGCCATCTTTGATAGAAAAGAAAGATATAACTTTGATGAAATCTTATATGTTGTTGGAAATGAGCAAGCCCTACATTTTGAACAACTTAAAAGAATTATAAATTTATTAGGATATAACTGGGAAGATGAGGTAAAACATATCGGATTTGGTATGTTGCTACAAAATGGCAAAAAAATGTCTACAAGACATGGAAAATCAGTTGTCTTAATGGATGTTTTATATGAAGCAATTGATCTTGCTAAAAAATATATTCAAGAAAAAAATCCAAGTTTAGAAAATATAGATGAAGTTAGCAAAAGCATCGGAGTTGGAGCAGTTATTTTTAATGATTTAAAGAACTACCGAATTAATGATATTGAGTTTAATTTAGAAGATACATTAAGGTTTGAAGGATCAACTGGTCCATACTTACAATATACTTATGCAAGAATACAATCACTACTAAATAATAAACAAAATATTGAAGTAGCATATGATAATATAGAAATTAGTGATGATGTTTGGAATTTAATTTGGAACTTATCTAAATATCAAGAAAATATCATTTATGCAAAGGAAACAAATGATCCATCAATTATAGCAAAATACTTACTTGATTTAGCATCTGACTTTAATAAGTTCTATGCTCATGAAAGAATTATTGATGATATAAAAGAGTATACTGAATTTAAATTAAATCTATCAGAAGCTGTATCAATTGTTATTAAAGACGGATTAAATTTATTAAATATAGATGTTATAAATCAAATGTAGGAGGAAAATCAAATGAAATTAAAAAATATGTCTCGTGAAGAATTAGAAATGTTAAGTTATGCTGAAATAGCATCACTTATACTAACTGAAAACAAGAAAAAAATGAAAATAGCTGAGGTATTTAAAAAGATATGTGATTTACTTGGTTTATCAAACGCAGAGTATGAAAATGGAATATCTGAGTTTTTTGAAATAGTTTCAACAAATAAGCTATTTACCGTTCTTCCAGGAGGTTTCTGTGACCTTAAAGTTCGTCATAAGACTAAAGTTGTTGTTGATGATGAAGATGAAGAAGGTTTAGTTGAAGAAGAATCTGAAGATGAAGAAATTGAATCAGATGAGGAAAATGAAGAAATCTTCTATGATGACTCAGCTGAAGATGATGATGTTTGTGACGATGATGAGTTACAAGATTTTGTTATAATTGATGAAGATGAAGCAAACTCTTAGATTATTTAATTGTTTTTATAAAGTTAAATAATTAATAATATAGGAGGAAATTATGTTTAAAAGATTAGACGCAATCGTTGAAAAATATGAAGAATTAGAAAAAGAATTATCTACACCTGAAGTTTTAAATGATTATAATAAATTAAAAAACCTTTCTAAAGAAAAAAGTGATTTAGAAGAAACTTATTTAAAGTATAATGAGTACAAAAAAACAAAAAATGATTTAGAAGAAGCAGAACAAATGAAAAATGATCCTGAACTTGGTGAAATGGCTCAGCTTGAAATTAGTGAACTTAAAACTAAACTTGAGCAACTTCAATCTGAATTAGAAATACTTCTTGTTGCTAAAGATGAAAATGATGGCAAAAATGTTATCATGGAAATAAGAGGTGCAGCAGGTGGTGACGAAGCAAACATCTTTGCTGGAGATTTATTTAGAATGTATTCATATTATGCAGAAAGGCAAGGTTGGAAAATTGAAGTAATCAATGAAGTTCAGGGAAGTAGTGGAGGATTTTCCCAAATTGAGTGCATGATTAAAGGAAATGACGTTTATTCAAAGTTAAAGTATGAAAGCGGTTCACATAGAGTGCAGCGTGTTCCTGTAACAGAGACTCAAGGAAGGGTACATACGTCAACTGCAACAGTATTGGTAATGCCTGAAGTTGAAGATGTAAATATTGATGTTAAAGAATCTGATTTAAAAATAGATGTATTTCACTCAAGTGGTGCTGGAGGACAGTCAGTAAATACATCAAATAGTGCAGTTCGTATAACACATGTTCCTACAGGAGTAGCTGTTGCTTGTCAAACTGAAAGAAGTCAATTACTTAATAAGGAAAAAGCAATGCAACTTCTTAAGATTAAATTAAATGATGAAATTCAACATAAACAAGAACAAGAACTAGGTGCTGAAAGAAAATCAAAAATTGGTACTGGAGATAGATCTGAAAAAATTAGGACTTACAACTATCCTCAAAACAGGGTAACAGATCATAGAATAAATTTTTCTGTAATGGAATTAGACAGAGTTATGAATGGTCATTTAGATGCAATTATAGATGCATTAATTAATGAAGATTTAAAATTAAAATTAGCTGGTGAATCATTTGAATAATAGTGTTTCACAAGCAGATTTAAATGAAATAAAAAAACAATATCAAGGAGAAGACCTTGATATTGTTTTAAATAAAATAGCAAGTGGTTATCCAGTACAATACGTTTTAGGAAATGTAAACTTTTGTGGAAATAATATAAAAGTAAATGAAAACGTACTTATACCAAGATTTGAAACAGAGTTTCTAGTGGATTTAATAAAAAGAACTATACCAAATGATGCATCTTTAAAAATGATTGATTTAGGAACTGGTAGTGGATGTATAGCGATATCATTAGCAAAAATATTCCCAAATAGTAAAATAACTGGAATAGATATAAGTAATAAAGCAATTGATATTGCTGAACACAACAAAGAATTAAATAAAGTAACAAATGTTACTTTCAATACTTCAGATATGAAATTAATAGAAAATTATAATGGATTTAATATTATTATAAGTAATCCACCATATGTATCAAAGGAAGAAGAAACGGGTCCTGAAACTAAATATGAACCTCAAAATGCAATTTTTGCATCAAATAATGGTTTATATTATTATGAAGATATATTAAAAAAAGTGTCATTAAGTACTAATAAACCAGATCATATATTTTTTGAAATTGGAATGAATCAATCAAATCCAATTTTAAAAATTTCAAATAAATACTTACCTAACTACACATGTGATACACATAAAGATCTAGCTGGTAAAGATAGATATATTCATATCTATTTGAATAAATAAAAACTATTTTTCCCATTATTATCTTAGGTGATAATATGAGAAAAATAGTTTTTTTATTGTTTATCTTTATTGTAATAATTCTTGTTATATGTAGTAAAGAGAAATATCTAATTCCAGATAATGCAATAAGAATTAGAATTATTGCTAATAGTGATGATATTAACGATCAGAAAGTTAAAAGTGAAGTTAAAAATAAAGTAAATGAATTTTTATATGAAAAGTTTCAAGGAATAAAGACATATAAAGATGCAGATAAAGTTGTTAAAGATAATATTAGAGAAATTGATAGAATTGTATCAGAAATATCTAATGATTTTAATATATCATATGGGCAAAATTATTTTCCTTCCAAAGAATATAAAGGAATGACATATAAAGAAGGAAATTATAACTCACTAATTATTAAACTTGGAAGAGGAGAAGGACTTAATTTCTGGTGTGTATTATTTCCTCCATTATGTTTAATAGATGAAGAAAACATGGACAATATAACGTATACTTTGTATGTAAAAAAACTTCTAAAAAACATAAAGTAACATACAATTAATTATGGTATTAATATTATATATAGAAACAATTTTAATAGCGATAAGTTTAAGTATGGATGCGTTTTCTCTTGCGATAAGTTTATCCACATTAAAGTTAAAAAATATAAAAGTATACAGGTATGCTTTTATGGTAGGTTTATTTCATTTTATAATGCCTATTGGGGGGAACTTGTTAAGAAAAATAATTGATAAAATAATAATTGTTCCTTCAAAAACCTTATTTATAATAATAATTATATTTATTATAATTGGAATATTGCTTGATAAGGAAAACAATATATCTAAAAAAATCTTAAATCCAATATTATTTGCATTCATAGTAAGTATAGATAGTTTCTCAGTTGGTGTATCGCTTAATAAAAGTATTCTTATAATATCTTGCGGTATATTTTCTGTAACAAGTAGTTTATTTACATTAATAGGTTTTAAAATTGGAAATATTATTTATAATAATTCAACTAAATATACTAAATTTATATCGATATCAATACTTATCATAGTAATTATTTTAAAGTTAATATGAGTGTAAATTAATCATGAGATTTATTGACAAAAAGCGCCCAAAAACATATATTAAAATTAGGTGATAGTATGAACTTGAAAGAAATATTATTAAAAGCAAAGAATGAACACTATGCAATTCCACAATTTAACATAAATAACTTAGAGTGGGCAAAATATATATTGGAAGTATGTGAGGAAGAAAAAAGTCCAGTTTTCTTAGGCGTTTCTCAAGGTGCTATGAAATATATGGGTGGCTTTGATGTAGTTGTTGGCATGATTAATGGTTTAAAGAAAGATTTAAATATTACTATACCCGTAATGGTGCATTTAGATCATTCACCAACAGTAGAACTTTGCAAAAGTGCTGTAGATGCCGGTTTTGATTCAATTATGTTTGACGGGTCTAAATATGATTATGAAAAAAATGTAAGACTAACAAATGAAGTAAAAGCATATTTAAAAGACCAATTATTTGAAGCCGAAATAGGAAAAATAGGTGGAGAAGAAGACGGAATAGCAAGTACAGAATATTTTACATCCTTATCAGAAGCCGAAGATTTTATTAGTAAAACAAATATTGATATGTTAGCACCAGCTTTAGGTTCTGTTCACGGAATTTATAAGGGAGAACCAAATATTCAAACTGATGTAATGAAAGAAATTTCTGAAAAAACAAATATGCCTCTTGTACTTCATGGTGGAAGTGGATTACCAGAAAACATATTAAAAGAGTGCATAAAAAATGGAATAACAAAAATTAATTTTAATACCGAATTACAAATTTCATGGCATAATGGAGTACTAGATTTTATAGCTAATAATAAAGATGTTTATGATCCAAGAAAAGTTATATCATCTGGTGAAGAAAACATGAAATCAACTATAAGAGAATATATTAATATCCTAGGTTCAAAAGGGAAAGCTTAATATGAAAAAAATAGTTATAAATGGAGGGAAACCATTATCAGGAAAAATAGGTATTTCTGGAGCTAAAAATAGTGCAGTTGCTATAATACCTGCATCTATTTTGTGTGATGAAAATGTTAAAGTGTATAATGTACCTAATATAAGTGACCGTGATGCTTTAATTGATATTCTTAATTTACTTAATTGTGAAACTATGGTTAAAGATGACATGTTAAGTATTGATACTTCAAATGTTATTAATAAAAAAATACCACTAGAACTTAGTAAAAAAATGAGAGCATCATACTATTTTATGGGAGCTTTACTATCTAAGTTTAAACACGTTGAAATGTTTTTTCCTGGAGGATGCAATATAGGTAAAAGACCTATAGATATACATATTAAAGGATTTGAAGCTTTAGGCGCCAAAGTAACAATAAACGGTGATTTATATACAATTGATGCAGAAGAACTTGTTGGTACAAAAATAACTTTAGATTTTGCAAGTGTTGGAGCAACAATTAATATAATGCTTGCTGCTGTTAAAGCTAAAGGCAAAACAATTATAAAGAATGCTGCAAGAGAAGCTGAAATTGTAAATATAGCTACTTATTTAAATAATATGGGTGCAAGAATAACTGGTGCCGGTACAAGTGAAATACATATTGAAGGTGTTGATTATCTTCATAAAGCAATGATAGAAGTAATACCTGATAGAATTGAAGCTGGTACTTATATTATTCTAGGAGCTATGATAGGTGATAATTTAAAAATAGACAATATTATACCTGATCATATTAATGCATTATTATCAAAACTTGATGATATGAATATAAAGTATGAGTTGAATGAAAATAATATTATTATATCTAAGTGTGAAAACATAAAACCTACGAATATAAAAACTGCA
This sequence comes from uncultured Mycoplasmatota bacterium, assembly GCA_947302655.1. GTDB lineage: Bacteria > Bacillota_I > Bacilli_A > RF39 > UBA660 > RUG13160. The sequence goes on from CAMYVW010000005.1 coordinate 23,031, forward strand.
GTGTTTCCAGGATTTCCAACTGATATAGCTCAACCAATGATGGTTCTACTTACACAAGCAAATGGTGTGTCAATGTATGAAGAAACTATATGGGAAAGCCGTATGGGACACGTTAAGTATCTAAATAAATTAGGTGCAAATATTAAAAATGGCAACACTAATGCAGTAGTAATTGGTTCAACACCACTTCATGGATGTGAAGTTGAAGCAACAGATCTACGTGGTGGAGCTGCCATGGTATTAGCTGGTTTAATAGCTGATGGAACAACGAAAATTATCTCAATAGAGCATATATTAAGAGGATATGATAATATAATTGAAAAACTAAAAAATGTTGGTGCTGATATAGATTTAATCGAAGAATAAATATTTAAAAGTCAATAAATATTTATATAATATGCCTGCAATTTGACAAATTAGTGTAAATTTGTTAATATTAATATGTACATGTGGAGCACTATTCTAGTCACATATGTTGTTTGAAGGTAGGGCTAAAAATCTACCAATCGTGTGAAGACACTTTGTATATATGCTTCTTTCGCCCAGATTGGGGCAGTATATAATTTAAAGCTTAAGGAAAGTTATAATGGCATATAACCTATAAATCCTTTTGCTACGTCAAATTATTTTTTAATAAAGCACGTGTCGTGAGTGATAGTATGGGATATTATTTGAAAATGCTACTTGCAAAAGCGAATAAGAACAGCCTCTATAGTGTTAGGGAAAGCCTCTAGAGTGTATATATTGTAGGTATTAAAGTATGGACTAAGTGGCAATCGAGTATTGTTAACGATCGAATTAAATGTTGCAATAGATTCAGTAAAGAGAAATCGCCCGAGGGTAACTAAAGGAGTGAATCTAGAGAAATTCAACTCGACCTAAGCCATAAAATTGATTTACAATATACCATCTATGTATATTTAAGTAGAAGAACTTTATGTGGAGGATTAATGAAAAAATTAAATTGGCCCATTAAAGTTTTTTTTATTACTTTTATTTTAGCAGCAATATTTAGTGCTGCAAGTAACTTACTTGCTGATTTAAATATTATAATGCTATGTATAGCATTAGTAATAGTTATATCAATAGGAATACTATTTGATATGATAGGTGTTGCTGCACTAACAAGTAAAAAAGAAAACTTTCATGCTATGGCATCAAAAAAAATTAAAGGTGCAAAAGAAACAATAAATTTACTTAATAAATCTACTATGGTAGCAACAATATGTAATGATGTAGTTGGTGATATTTGTGGTATTGTTAGTGGTGGATTAGGAGCTGTTTTAGCAATAACAATTGCAAATAATACTTCTCTTAATATTGTTATATCAACAATAATTGTAACAGCATTTATATCTGGTTTTACTGTAGGTGGAAAGGCACTTGGAAAATCAACAGCAACAAAAAATGCTGATAAGATAATTTTTTTAACAGCTAAAATCAAGAAAGTGTTAACTTTTAAGTAATTTTTTACTTGATAAGGTATTAAAATATGATATAATACCTATGCGAATCAAAAAAACTATGTTATGGATTTAACATGGCGAAAGGAGAATAGGAATGAAAAAGAATATCCATCCTGAATTAAAAGATTGCACTATTACATGTGCATGCGGAGCATCATTTACTACAAAATCAACAAAAGATAATATTTCAATTGAAGTATGTAGTGAATGTCATCCTTTCTATACTGGTAAACAAGGAAGAAATAAGAAAACAGGAAATATTGAAAAATTTAATCGTAAATATGGATTAGATAGTAATAAAGAAAATAAAGCAGCATAATGTTGCTTTTTTTATTCATTTATGATTAAGTAATAATTAGAGGGATAAGTGATAAACAAATGAAAATATATATAGCTGCAGATCATAAAGGAGTCGCCTTAAAAGAACAAGTTATTGATTATTTAAATAAGAATAATATAACGGTTATTGATACAGAACTAAAAAATTATGAACTAGATGATTACCCTGATTTTGCATTTAATGTTTGTGAAAATGTAGTTAAAGATGATGATAGTTTAGGAATCCTTATTTGTGGTAATGGAATTGGAATGAGTATTGCTGCAAATAAAGTAGATGGTATAAGAGCTGCAAGAGCAGTTACTGTTGATGATGCATTTAAAGCTAAAAACCATAATGGAGCTAATGTGCTTGCTCTTAGTAGTGAAGTTGATATAGCAACTACAAAAGAAATCATTGATACATTTTTAGTAACTAAATCTGCAACTGATGAGAGATTCAAAAGAAGAATTAATAAAATTTTAGATTATGAGAAAAGGTCATAAAAATGAATTATAAAACATATATTTATATTATAAGTGTCTTATTATCCACTTTTGCTTTATCAGGAATTAATTTTAATAATTTCTTCAAAAAAAATAAAATAATTGAATCTAGATTATTAATTATTTTGTTTTCTTTAGCACTAGGATATTTGGTAGGAACTTTTGTAATAACATTTATTGAGCTAAGTAAAATTATATAAGGAGATAAACGTGTATAAAAAGTTACTTTTAGTAGTGTTAATTATAGAAGTGTTTTTATATATTTTTATGTTTTCAGATAAAAAAAATATTTATAGATATGTTAAATTTAAAATTAATAGAATAAATATTAATGATTTAAAGCTTGAAAACTATGTTATTGGAGTAGTAGCAGCAGAAATGCCTGCTACTTTTTCTTATGAAAGCTTAAGAGCCCAAGCTGTTGTATCAAGAACATTTGCATATCAAAAAATAATTAGTGGTAACATTAGTTACGATGAACTACAATTTGATAAAGCTCAGGCCTATATAACAAAAAAAGAAATGAAAGATAAATGGAAAAGTAAATATGATGATTACTATAAAATAATAAAAAGTGCAGTTAATAATACAAAGGGAGAAATAATAGTTTATAATGGAAAACCAATAAAAGCATATTACTTTTCCACAAGTAATGGTGTAACAGAGAACTCTAAATCAGTTTTTGGCGAAGAAGAATATTTAGTTTCAGTTGATAGTTCTTTTGATAAATATGTAAAAGATTATGAAATTGAAACAGAGTTTAGTGTAAATGATTTTTTAAATAAATTAGGAATAGATGAAAAAAATATAATAGTTGGAGAAATAAAAAAATCATCAACTAATCATGTTGAATCACTAGTTATTAATTCAAGAACTTTCTCTGGGATAAATTTTAGAAAAATGCTTAGTCTTAGATCTACTGATTTTGATATATTTGTTGATAAAGATAAAGTAAAAATAATTACGAGGGGTTATGGACATGGTGTGGGAATGAGTCAATATGGTGCCAATTATCTTGCAAGTAAGGGACAAAACTATAGAGAAATTATAAAGTATTTCTACCATAACGTTGAGATAATTAAAATGTAAGTATAATTTATTTAAATAAGACCATAATTAAACTAGAAAGGTGAAATTATGGCAAGAAAATTAAAAAAATTCGTTATACCTTCTGCATTTGGAATACTTGGTGTATCTGTAGCTATAGCACTTCCTTTTATGAATTCTGAGAAAAAAGTTGATACAGGATATAAATATACTGTATCAGAAATTAAAGAGAAAATATTCCCAGTAATAAACGAAGTGGATGAAAAAAAACCAATGAAACCATTTTTAGAAGAAACGGTTTCAAAAACTAAAGACTATTATAAGAAGGAAGATTCAGAAGATGTTCAAATTAATTCTCTAATCTATTATGAAAAAACTTATATGCCATCAACTGGTATACTATATTCATCTGATGAAAAGTTTGAGGTAGTAGCTTCATATGATGGGAAAGTAATAAAAGTTAGTGAAGATAATATTTTAGGAAGATTTGTTGTAATAGAACATATAAATGGTTATAAGACAACATATTATTCTTTATCAGATGTAGCCGTTAGTGAAGGAAATGAAGTAGTTAAAGGAGATCCGGTTGGTTCAAGTGGTCCAAATAAAATTGAAGGATCTTTAAATAATAACTTATTATTTGAAACATACCATGATGGATACTTAATGGATCCAGAAGATTTTTATAATATTGATTTTAATCAAGAAAATTAAATATTTATTTTAAATTATATATGATATAATCATACTAAGAAGGGTATGATAAAAAGATGAATAAGGAAAAATTGTTCATTGCCAAAGATGAAAATGGTGTGGAACATGAATATGAAATGCTTTTAGTTAAAAGAGTAGATGACAATTCTGTGGTTTGGTATACCGATGGAACTTATGATGATGAAGGAAGAAAAAATGTATATATTTCCGAATATGAAAGGTTAGGAAATACATTTATGCTTAATCCTGTTGGAAACGATGACAAATTGGAAAAATACGCTGATATGTTTACAAAAGAGTATAACGAAGAATAATATTTAAATATCACTTAGGTGATATTTTTTTATTGAAGAAATTAGTAATAGATTGTATAATTGCTAATAGCAAAATAGAGGAGTGAATCCAATTATGATAAAGTTTGTTATAGTCGAGGATGATGAAAAAACCCTAAAGAATATAAAAGAAATTATAGCTAAAGAAAAGTACAAAATTGATACTGAAGTAAAAACATATGAATTTAAAGGTTATAACAAACAGTTATCTTCATTGATTTCAAATCCAGAAGAAAAAACTATTTATATTCTTGATATTGAACTAGAAAACAGCAAGTCAGGTATTGAAATAGCATCCATGATTAGAAGTAACGACTGGGATAGTGAAATAATCTTTATAACAAATCATGATAAAATGTTTGAAACTGTACATCGTAATGTCTATGATGTTTTTGATTTTATCGAAAAATATCATGATTTAAATAAAAGATTATCAAAAGATATCAAAGCTATATTAAATAGAACAAAAGATAAAAAACTATTCTCATATAAAGGAAGGAATATAGATTTACAACTTTATATGAATTCAATAAATTATATTTATCGTGATAAAGAAGATAGAAAAGTGGTTATTGTTACTGATAATTCAAGTTATTCAATAAATCTTGGAGTAAAAGAAATATTAGCAGAACTTGATGATAGATTTAAAATGGTTCATGGATCATGTATTGTGAATACTGATAAAGTAGTAACGTATGACTGGAATAAATCAAAAATTATTTTATCAAATGGTGAAGAAGTAAACTATTTATCAAAAAAATATAAGAAGGGTATTAGTTAAGTATGTGGTTATTGATTTTAAAAGGTTTATTAATATTATTTACTTATATATTTTTATACTATGCAACCATTTCAGTTAGTGAAATTAAAAAGAAAACTAACTATATAGATATTATAATAATTATTATTGTTGCAACATGTAATGTATTTGCAAATAAATATAGTGAAAACACTTTAAAAGGAATAGTAACTTTACTAGGATTTATAGCTTTTTCAATTAGAAGAACAAAGGCACCTAAGGAAGGTGTTGTTAATGGTTTTGTTGTTTATGTTTATGCCATAATTGGAGATATACTCTCAGCTATGCTAGTATCTCTTTCAGGTTACTCAGATTTTATGGTAAAAGCAAGTAATTTAAGTATAGTTAAACTAGCATATTGTTGTTCACTTGGTTTAGTAATGTTTTTAGTTATTAATATAAAAACGATAAACAAATTTATTAAATATTGTATAAAACATCTGTCAAAGTCTAAATATGTTTTATCATTAATATTATTAGTTGGTTTTTTATTTGAAACAAGCATAATTATCTCTATTACAAACATGACAAGTTTAAAACAAAATATTTTAGCTTATATTTTATTAGTTAGTATTGGTGTTGGTGTATTTGCACTTATATATAACATTACTAAAAAAGATGAATTAAAACTTATTAATCAAAATCTAATTATTAACAATGAATCATTTATGAAAATTATTAACAATTATAAATTATTTAAACATAATTTTAAATATGAACTAAATGCAATTAGTTTAGTAGGTGACGATAAAGTAAAAAAACTTATTAAATCATATCTTGATGAATATGATGTAAAATCAAGTTTTGATAATTCAGATCTAATGAAACTACCAAGTGGTATAAGAAATTTAGTGTATAGAAAGTTACTTGAATCAACTGATACAAATTGTAACATTGTTGTTGATAACTTTATTAATTATGATCCATTTGAAAATATATCAATTAAAAAAATGTGTAAATTAATGCAGTGTTTAGGAATAATACTTGATAACGCAATTGAAGAAGCGATGCAAACTAAAAGCAAATATATTTATATCAAGATTTCTGAAGATGAAAAGAATAATATTATCTTTGAATGTCATAATCAAATTAAGAATAATATAGATATTGATTTAATAGGTATAGAAAAAGAATCAAATAAAGCTGACCATATGGGTGTTGGTACAAGCTACCTTGTAAAGCAAAAAGCATTTAAGGTAACAAATGTTATCAGAAATGATATATATAAAGTATCTTTAAAATTTAGTGTATAAAAAACCATCATGAAGATATCATGATGGTTTTAAATTATAACAATTCTTTTGGACATTCAACTGGATCAAAATGCCATATTAAGCAAGCTGAGCTTTCAGCACCAGAAAAACCATTTGCAAGTTTTTCTAACAAGTCAGATATAAGATTTCCCATTAAAATCCTCCTTTCATTTTAGATTAAATAATTATCTATATGTTTTATAATTATTCCTCTCTAATCCTAATAATTTATATGAGATTGGATTAATAGCTATTGATGATAAACATAAAGCTACTAATATACAATTTGAATATTTAAATTCAGTTGTAATAATTATTAAAGAATATAAAAGAGAAATAATAATGGATATATACTTAAATATCATTCTTTTTTTCTTATTAAGTAGTGGTCTATATTTTGTATCTGAAGGGGCCCAAAAAATAAAGCTTATCAGTGAAATAGTACATATAGTAATTTTTATAGGAAATATAATTTCAAATGTTTTTATAATAAATATACTTATTGAATAAGAAGATAATGTTATTATCCAACATAAAATATTAGAGTTACCATGTACACCATGAATGAATGTTCTTAATAATCCATAGAATATAAATATCAAAACTACCTCCGTTAAAGATTTAAAAATAAGAGCTAATAAAATAATAATTGTTGTTTTAATTAAAAAGTTATACATAACTTCTAGTCCGTATTTAATTTTAATTTTTTCATAGTCGCTTAGATGTTTATGTTTAGTTATAAGATTAAATGAATTATTAATTAATATGTTTTTCATAATACATTCACCGCGAAAAACATATCATTTAAAAATTATGAAAAATCGTAAGTTGATTTAATTAAATTGTTACAGGTTTTAATAATTAATTTATAATTAATAGAAGCAAAAATTTATCGTTTTAAGCATAATAGTTGTTATTTAAAACAAAGTGGAAGAAATACTATATTTATATTTGATATATTGATAGAGTCCTGGCAAAAAATGTAATAATTTGTCGACGATTATTTGTTGAAAGCAAAAGGGATGGTGTGATAGTTTATTTTTGAGGGAGAGGTGAGAGTTATGCGAGGTAAGGTGAAGTGGTTTAACAATGAGAAAGGATACGGATTTATTGAAAATGGTGATCTAGAAGATATATTTGTTCACTATTCTGCCATAATAAAAGACGGTTATAAAACGCTTAAAGAAAATTCGTACGTATCTTTCAAACTTATCGAAACATCAAAAGGTTTGCAAGCTGTTGATGTTATCGAAGAACAACTAACTACAAATATGTAGTTTTTTTCTTTGTTTTGTGATATATTTTAAGTGGAAGGTGAATTTATGCAAATAAATGTACGTGGAGATAAAGTTACTGTAACTCCATCAATAAAAAAATATATTGAAGAAAAACTAAGTAAATTAGATAAATATTTTGAAAATCCTGATGATATTAAAACATCAGTGTTAATTAAAGTAAAAAATAAAGAACAATCTATCGAAGTTACTGTTCCTACTAATAAATTTACTTTAAGAGCTGAAGAAATCCATGCTGATTTATATGCAGCAATTGATTTAGTAATTGATAAACTTGAAAGACAAGTTAGAAAAAATAAAACAAGAATTGCAGAAAAATATAAAAACTCAGTTTTATTTGAAATGGTTTTAGATAATATCGATGATGATGAACCAGAAGATCTACAGATTGTAAAAAGAAAAGATATTGAAATGAAACCAATGGATGAAGATGAAGCAATCCTTCAAATGAATTTAATAAATCACGACTTCTTTGTATTCAAAAATATTGATGAAGAATGTGTTTCTGTTATCTATAAGAGAAAAGACGGCAAATACGGAATTATTAATGTTAAATAATTAAAGAATAAATAAGGAGTGAAAACCCCTTATTTTTTTGCTATAATAATGAGATGGAGGGTATTAATATGGGACTTTTAAGAAAACTATTAGATACAGAGTATAAAGAATTAAAAAGATTCGGTTTACTTGCTGATAAAGTTATAGCTCTTGATGAAGACATGCAAAAATTAAACGATAGTCAACTTAAAGCAAAAACTGAAGAATTTAAGGATAGATTAAATAAAGGTGAATCACTTGATGATTTAGCTGTAGAAGCATTTGCAGTTGTTAGAGAAGCTGCGTATCGTGTAATTGGAGAAAAGCCATATAAAGTACAAATTATTGGTGGTTTTGCACTACACTTTGGTAATATAGCTGAGATGAAAACAGGTGAAGGTAAAACATTAACTGCAACTATGCCAACATATCTTAATGCCTTAACTGGTATGGGAGTACATGTTGTTACAGCTAATGAATTCTTAGCACAACGTGACTCTGAATGGATGGGAGCAATCTATAAGTTTTTAGGTTTAACAGTTGGACTTAACACTAGAGAATTATCTCCTAAAGAAAAGCAAGATATGTATGCTTGTGATGTTTTATATTCAACAAATAACGAAATTGGATTTGACTATTTAAGAGATAATATGGTTGCTAAAGCAGAAGATAGAGTTCAAAGACCATTAAACTACTGTATTGTTGATGAAGTTGATTCTATCTTAATAGATGAAGCTAGAACTCCACTTATAATTTCAGGTGGTCAAGCTAATTCTAGCAATATGTATATTGATGCAGATAGAGTTGCTAAAAAATTAAAAAACGAAGAAGATTATACAATAGATGAAAAAACCAAATCAGTATCTCTTACTGAAGATGGATCAAGAAAAGTAGAGTCTTTATGTCATATTAAAAATCTATATGATTTAGATAATGCAGCTTTTGTTCATCATTTAAATCAAGCTTTAAAAGCAAATTATGCTTTTAAAATTGATGTTGATTATGTAATTGAAAACGGTGAAGTTATTATAGTAGATCAATTCACTGGTCGTTTAATGCATGGTAGACAATTTAGTGAAGGTCTTCATCAAGCTCTAGAAGCTAAAGAAGGCGTTCAAATTAATGTAGAAACTAAAACAATGGCTACAATTACATTCCAAAATTTATTCAGAATGTATAATAAACTATCTGGTATGACAGGTACTGCTAAAACAGAAGAAGAAGAATTTAGACAGATTTATAATATGTATGTTATTCAAATACCAACTAATAGACCTGTAATTAGAATTGATGAACCAGATTTAGTTTATTCAAACATTGCTGGTAAGTATAAATCAATTGTTGATTCTGTTAAATATATTCATGAAACTGGTCAACCAATTCTAATTGGTACCATTTCAGTAGAAGTTAATGAATATCTTAGTTCTTTATTAACTAAAGCGGGATTAAAACATGAAATATTAAATGCTAAAAACCATGCTCGTGAAGCAGAAATAATCGCAAAAGCTGGTGAAAAGGGAGCTATTACACTTGCAACTAATATGGCAGGTCGTGGTACAGATATTAAACTTGGTGAAGGTGTAAGAGAACTTGGCGGTCTTTATGTAATTGGTACAGAAAGACATGAATCACGTCGTATTGATAATCAGCTTCGTGGACGTGCAGGACGTCAAGGAGACCCAGGACATTCTCAATTCTTTGTTTCATTTGAAGACGATTTAATGAGAAGATTTGGTACTGATAGTATCAAAAGATTACTTGCTACTATTGGTGTTAAGGGAGATCAATCTATTAGATCTAGAACATTAACAAGAAGTATTGAAACAGCTCAAAAGAAAGTAGAAGGTAATAACTACGACATTCGTAAATCTCTTCTTGATTATGATAATGTAATGAATGAACAAAGAGAGATTATTTATTCAAGAAGAAATGAAATTCTTGATCAAGAAAGTATTCATGATAGAGTTCTTGAATCATTTAGAAATACTGTATCAGTATTAGTTCAAGGACATATTGAACCAGAAGGATATTTAACTGATAATGATAAATCAGAAATTATTGAGTACTTTAATACTAATTTTATTAAATCTGGTAAACCACTTAAGGTAAGTAAGATTGAATCAATGAGTGAACAAGAAGTAATTGATTATTTATCAGATGAAGTAATTAAAGATTATGATAAGAAAATGGATGGTAATCCATATATTAATGATTTTGAAAAAGCCATTACATTAAGAGTAATAGATGATCTTTGGGTGGATCACATGAATACTATGGAACACTTAAAAGAAGGAATCGGACTTCGTGGTTATGGTCAAGTAAATCCTGTTCAAGCTTATACAATGGAAGGTTTTGAACTATTTGATGAATTCATGAATAGAATTGATAACAATGTTGCTATTTTACTTCTTAAAGCTGAAGTAAGACAAAACATTGAAAGAAAACAAACTCTTGAAGGCAGTGCCAATGACGGAAAAGAAAAAGTTAAAAAAGCACCTAAAAGAGTAAGCAAGATTGGAAGAAATGATCCATGTCCATGTGGCTCAGGGAAAAAATATAAACAATGCTGTGGTAAGTAGTAGGAAATATAAGGGTTTGCGAGGATTTTGTCCA
>CAMYVW010000006.1 GCA_947302655.1 uncultured Mycoplasmatota bacterium
TACCTCTCTTTCTAGAAAGATTGTCTGGGCATAAAAGCCCAGACAACGCTAACAAAAATGACTTTTAGAAATTGAATGCACCAGACTTAGCTGTCGCTGCTGCAGCATTCTGAGAGGCTTTGTATTCATCCTGACGCTGCTTAATTCCAGCAAGGTATACTTCACGATTCTGCATTGCTTCCTTAAGCTCTGCTGCTGTGATAGTATCCGCATCATCCCAAACATATGGTTCTCTTGCAGCACCAGTGATAACGAAATCTTTACGAGAAGATCTAACTTCTCTTACGCTGTCCTCACCAAAAGCAGATTCTTCTGTGATTGTGCGGACAACTGTCTCAGAGATCTGACGACCCCAAACCTTTGTAAATACAGGTTCATTTGCAGAGGCTCCAAGACCTTCGAAATAATTCATAGCATTAGGATTTGTAGCTGTAAATTCAACTGGAAGAAGTGCTTTTCTGAAGTCAAAAATAGCTCCTCTAACAATTACTCTTTCTGGAATCTGACGTTCTTCATTAGCTTCCATACGAGTTACATTTGTAATCAGCATATCTGTTTCAAATGTATTACGTGCCTTTTCATCCTCACTAATTTCTACTGTAAGATGAACAAATCCACCTTCATTTCTCTTTACACTTACAAGCTCTTCCTCACCATTGCGATCAGAATAGAACTCATTTAGTCCGATTGCAGAGTCAACGCGAACCTTGGCCGCAGATGCTGCATCGTGTTTCATAATGCTATGATGCTTTTCATTTATAATATCATTTAAAATTGCAAATGTTGCATTTGCATTTCCTTTGCTTGTTGTTGCGGTTACATAAGTGAAATGAACTGGAACAATATTGGTCTGTTCATTATCAGTTGCAATTTGAAGATTACCACTAATAAATGGAGTACCAGGATTCTTTGAATTCGGACCAGATTCTTTCAGCACGAGGTCATGATCATAAATCCATCCTTCAATATGTGTTCTATTAATCATATTCTTCATTTTAAAATTCTCCTTTTTTCTTACTCATTAATATTTGCTGCTTTACCTTTTTCTGTTAGTTCATAAACAACTGGATCCTGACCAATTTTTTCAACATATCCTTCTGTGACAAGTTTACGAATTGAGCCAGAGACTTTTCTGGATGAGATAAATAATCCTTCACCAATATCTTTTGCTTTTGCTATTGGCATATCCGATACATGTTCCTGCATATAACCAAGAATCATTTTACCGGTGTCAGTGAAAAGCGGCTTATCTTCTTCTTTCTTTCCTTTGAAAGCATCCCAATAAACCTTAACTCCTTCTGGAATTTCATTAGTATCAATTTTAGACATTAACTCATCTTCAATAAAATTAATAAAATCTTGCTTTTTACTCATTTTAAAAACTCTCTTTCTTTGTTTGCTAATTATATTATATCAAATTTTTAACAAAAAATCAATTAATATCGTCTATTGCATAATCTCGTCTATAAAAATTAATTCTTGAGCATATGGCAAATGACGAGCAAATTGAATAAAACTATTTTCCTCGCCTGACCATTCTTTCAACTTATGAAAACGTCTTTGTCCTTTGGAACACATTCCCAAAAGATTTTCGTAATTCATTGTTACTGTTCTTGTTTGTAACCAGGATTCTGGTAACCAACGAATTAATTCTTTCCAAATAATATATTGTCTATCTTTTAATTCATCTTGTAATTCAGATGTTACATCAGGTTGCTTTAAAACTTCTTCGATTTCCAAGTATGATGTTCTTAAATATTCAAGATATGGAATCAAGCACATTTGAACAAAATCCTCGTCAATCGGACTCTTCAAATCTATACGTTGTTTATCTTTATCATAGGGAATATTATTAAAATCGTCTGTATCAAAACTGTCCAAAGTAATTGGTTTTGACATAATTTTATGCATTGTTGAAGTAGAATTAGCAACGGTAGCTACTTTATAAGTATCAAATTCTTTCCACCAGTAGATAGGCGCTGTAATATCTACACTTACAAAAATCTGTCGCATAAATTTTCTATGTTCTGAACCAGCTTTAATAAGTGTTTGGGCCAATTTCATATCTTGGGGACCGATAAATGCAACTACTCCGATGTTTAAGTCTTCGTTTTCTGCTAAAATACCGTTTCTCCATAACCAAACAGTGTAATCAAAAGCTAAATCTTCTTTTGTTACAAAATCTGCGACTTGGCTTCGATCGGCAGATTTGGCCCAAGCGAGCGCAACGTCTGCGCCGCAGTCTTCATCTAATTTTTTAATTCCAAAAACACTATCACTTAAATCCCATGATTCTTTCGGATTTCTCATGCCCCTTAAAGCGTTTTCAAAATTATATACACTAATATTTTCAAATTTCATTTTTAGTCCTCTGTCGATAATGAATACCCATCAATACGACCATATAGATGTAAATAATTTTCTAACTCATCTATATAAATCGGTTTATGCGTATCGTAATTATGCTCATAATAATCATTATATGAAATGCAATCAAATCCTATAAGACCATATGCTTTAGCTTTTTGTCTCATGCAATGAGGATCAGAGCATACTAATGTACCATTATTTTCTTTTGCGAGGAGCATTAGTCTACCAGTTTTTCCAGTAGATTTATCATCTATAATTCTAATCATAATGTTGCGGTTATACTGTCCTGTCCAGTGTATGCACTACCAGAAATTGTAGCATTAGTAGTTGTATACGAATTTGAAGCTGTTTTCGCTTCATTGGATAGGGAAATAGTAGTACCGCCAGTTGATGTTGTAGTGTAATAGAATGGTGTCCAAGAAGGAGTTGTATAAGTCCAAGTACGATTATTTGCTCTATATCCTTCCCAGTAAGCTTCATCTAGAAGCTCTTTAAGTTCTTTTCCAGAAAGAACAATTTTACCATTTTTATCTGTTGTAAAAACTTTAATCATCATATGAATTCTCCTCTATTTAATACTATATCCAAATTCTTTTGCTTTAAAAAACTCCTGCCAGTAAATTTCTCTTTCGTTTAATTTAGTTCTATCACATTCTTCTACAATTTCAAAAGTAAAATTTTCCACTCCAGAAGCGAGCATAGCTGGATATAATTTATTGCGGGTTGGAGGATCTGCTCCTATACCACGTTTAATATGTTGTTTCCAACGATCTGCGATATTTACAGCCTGTCCTACATAACACATACCATTATCAATATTAGTTATTTTATAAATACCGCAATGAACGCCTGAACCTACTACTCGACCTATTAGATCTGTATACGGGCGTTCATAATATACTTTCCATATTACTTTATTCAAAGGTTCGCTGTCACGTAGATATTGAGCTACTTCACGAAGTTTTTTAATTTCTTGAATATCAATATCTAATAAAATTAAACGATAAAAATCAGTTTGACATTCAAGTTCAATTGCTCGTTTATTAGCATCTACAGCTGCAGTAACTTTTTCACGAAGATCTTTAAGAGTAAGACTTAAAGTTTTAATTGTTGATTTTAAATTCTCACTTTGTTTTTTAAAATCAGCAACTGCTTCTTCCATAGTTGCTTGATATTCTTTTTGATATTCTCGTTCAGCTTTTGTATAATCTGCTTCGAGTTGTTCAATATCTAATTGAATATTTTGTTTTGCTGCGGCCATAGCTTTAGAGTAGTATATATCCACGGCTTGATCAGCTTCTTCCTGACTTTTTTTAATCTTTGAAGTTAAGTCGGAAAGTGTGTTTTGTAATACAGCTTGTTTATGTTGTAATCGTAAGTCTTCTTTTTCTGTGTGTTGAAGCTCTGATTGTGCTCTAATAATGTTTTCACGAAGACGTCTATTAGCTTCTACTGCTTCTTGATCTATTTGTCTTACATGTTTAAATTGCTTAGATAATATAATTCTGGTGGCTGCAAATCCCAGAACTATTCCAAGCACTAACATTATTATTAAATAAGTCCACATAGAATAAATGGGGTAGAAAAAGATATTTCTACCCCCTATTTCCAATTAATTATTAAGCTTATTCCTCAGCATCTGGATCGAAATTCATGCCAGCCTCTGTGAGAGACAGGAACTTAACAGCCTTGTGTGATCCATCTTCAAGCTCAATTTCAGCCGGAGTACGTACTCCAAGACCCTTTCTCTGGATAGCGGAGGTGAAAATACCATCAACACTTCTCTTTTCAAGACCGAGAGCCTCAGCTACGTCAGCAGCAGTTACATCTGTTCCATTGATTTGCTTAAGATAATTAAGAACCTTCTTTGAATTTTCTTTCATAGCCATAATTTATATTCTCCTTTTGTTTTTATTAATTATACTTATGTAAGTATTATATCAAAAAATTTCTAATTTTCAAAACACTTTTTTAAAATGTGTTTGTATATATTCATCTATACTAATCATATCTTCTAAAGTCGTTGCTTGTTTAGATAGTGTAAGAATCTCTAGTTCTGCAGCTTCTTTATCTTTTTTACTTTTAGCATTTTTTCTCTTAATTTCTGCTTCTACGATTCTTTTAGCTAGATTTTTAATTTCTTTCTTTGTCATTGGAAATTTTTCTTCCTTACATTTACATTGATATTTTACTAAAATTTTTTTATTTTGTCAAGAACTGGTTCACAAACTCTTGTTCAGTAATAATGTTTACCCCCAACTTTTTTGCAGTTAAATTCTTGCTCGAAGTAGAAGTATTATCATTATTAATTAAATAGTTTGTGTTCTTTGAAACAGAGCTAGAAACTTTGCCTCCCGCAGCTTCGATCTCTGCTTGCAGTGCCGCTCTATTTTTATAAAGATTAAGTTTTCCAGTAATACAAACAGTAATATTTTCTAAAGATTTTTGTGTATTATCATTTTCCTTTTTTTCTTTGGCTTGTTCAATAATTAAATATGAATAAATTTTATCTGCTTCAGTAAAATCATAATTCCAAATAGCTAAAGTTTTGGCCCCAGCAAAACCTGGATATTGTGCAAAATCAAAATGAGATT
This sequence comes from uncultured Mycoplasmatota bacterium, assembly GCA_947302655.1. Taxonomy (GTDB): domain Bacteria; phylum Bacillota_I; class Bacilli_A; order RF39; family UBA660; genus RUG13160. Next base: position 4,965 of record CAMYVW010000006.1, read on the forward strand.
GTGCTTTATCCTTAAATTCTTCATATGTTGGAATAATTTTAACTAAATCTTTAGAAATAGTTTGTCCTATAAAAGGAATACCTAAGGAAGAAATAAATTTATCTAAAGTAGTATATCTCGCTGTATCAATTGAGTCTAAAATTTTATCTACTGATTTAGCTCCAAATCCAGGTTTTTTAATCCATTCTGTTTTATAATTTTTAAGTTTGAAAATATCAGATAAACAATTAACCCAACCCCAATCACAAACTTTTTCTAAAGTTGCTTTTGAAATTCCTTTAATATCTAAACCTTTTTTTCCACAAAAATGATCTAATTTATTAATTAATTTACCTTCACAAGCTGGATTACTACAAATTGCAAACTCTACTCCATTTGATTGATTTGTAATTTTAATATCATGACCGCAAATAGGACATTTTGTTGGTACTGTTAATAATTCTTTGTCAATGTAAAATAATTCTGGTTCATTAATATCATCAGCAATTCTAATTTGAGGAATAATTTGATTAGCTTTATAAATGTAAACATTTTGTCCTTTAAACGGTTTACCTAATACAGACTTCATAACACTTACATTATGAAGATTTGCTCTTTCAATAACACTACCTTCAATTTTTACTGGATTAAATACAGCTACTGGGGTTAATACTCCAGTTCTTCCCATCGTCCATTCAATATCCAATAATTGAGTTTTATAAACTTCATCATAAAATTTATAAGCTATTGCGTTTTTGAAGTGATGTGATGTACGACCTAAAGACTTTCCATATTCAACATCATCGAATTTAAATACTACTCCATCTATTGGATATCCAATTTGTTTAGCGACTAATTTAATTAATGAAATTAATTCTTCAAATGTTTGACCGTTTGCGCGATATGTTGGAACTGTATAAAAACCTAATGTACTAATTACTAATAAACGATCAATAAGTGAATTGCTATTTGGTAATCCTTCTATTACATCCCATGCAACAAATGAAAGATTGCGTTTAGCACATTCTTTTGAATCTAGTAATCTAATACTTCCTGCCGCAAAATTGCGAGAGTTTTTATATTCGTCTTTAAACGCATTAAAATCCTCTTCTGTGCAAATAATTTCTCCATCAATTACTAGTCGATTTAAAAACGGAATACGATTTGGAATTGATTTAATGACTAAAGCATTATGCAAAACATCTTCTCCAATTTCTCCATTCCCTCTTGTTTCAGCAGCAATTAATTTACCATTTTCATAAGTTAATGAACATGATAAACCATCAAGTTTCATCATTGCCACCCAAACTTGATTTCCTAAAAATTCAATCACTTCATTTATATCCTTAGTTTTATCTAAAGAAAGCATGGCATGACTGTGTTGAACTTTATTTAATTGATTAACAACTTGATAATTTACTTTTTGAGTAGGAGAATCCGGAAGAGTGGTTCTCATTTCTCGCTCTAAACTCTGTAGAGAAAAATATAAAGTATCCCATTCTTCATCACTCATTATTGGTTGACCTTCATCATATGCCTTAGTAGCAGTATTAAGTTGATCAACTAACAATCTCATTTTTTCTATATCTTGCATAATATTTCTTCCTTTAATCTTTATTCAAAATTATTATATAATATTTTTATAAAAAAATCAAGGGGAGGAATTTATTCCTCCCCATATTTTATACTTTGCTTACTGATGTAGCACTATTGCCCTTAATTAATTGGTTACCAATCGATCCTCTGCTTAATAAAGGAATATCTTTAGCAGAAATACATATAGAATTTACTAAACCAGTAATTAAAATTTGATCCTCATCAGATACCAAAGCTGCTCCAATAAGTTGACCATTTGAACCACTTGGTTTATAAACAATTAATCCTTTACCCGCACGTTTCTGCACTGGAAGTTCCGAAAGAGCCATTTTCTTTCCTAATCCTTTATCAGAAAATACTGCTAATTGATCAGTTTTATGTCGTACTACTAATGTACTTACAACTTCATCATCTGGTTTTAATGTAATTCCTTTTACTCCAACAGTTGCACGAGATGTTGCTGAAGCTTCTACAGAACTCATTTGAATTCCCATTCCATTTTTCGTAATGATAATAATATCTTCATCTTTAATAAGATTTACTGAAGCTAATGAATCACCTTCACGAAGGTTAATGGCAATAATACCAGTTTTCTTTTTTGTATTTACGTATTCTTCTAAAGCTGTCTTTTTAACAATTCCATTCTTTGTTGTGAATAGAATATATTTTGCATCTGTATCGCGATATATTGAGTAAATTAATGTTGGTGTTTCATTTGTTTCCATCGCGATCAAAGATTTAATAGACTGTCCACCTGTTAAATTTGTTCCAACAGGGATATCGTTTACAAGAATTCGATACATGCGGCCTTGATCTGTAAATACCATTAAGCTATCAATTGTATTAGTTCGAATAATTGCAGATGTAATATCACCTTGAGTTTTTACACCCTTACCATTTCGTTTTTGAGTTCTAAAACTTGAGCTTGGAATACGTTTAATTATTCCAGTTTCACTCATAACTACTACACACTTTTCTGGTTCTACAAATTCAATTTCTTTTTCTTCTTTTGCAACAGCTACTTGTGTAATTAGCGTGCGGCGAGGGTCTCCATATGTTTCTTTAAGACCAATAAAAATCTTTTTTAATTCTGGAATTGGATTCAAAATTATCGCAGATAATTTTTCCATTTCATTTAACTTATCTTGATATTCATTTTCAATTTCAATTTTTTCAAGACTTGCTAACTTGCTTAATTTCATATCCAAAATAGCTTTTGCTTGTTCATCCGAAAAGCCATACTGAATCTTAAGTTTCTCTTTAGCCTTGGCCGCAGATTCTGATCCTTTAATAAGAGCAATGATATTATCAATATCTTCTAATGCTTTAAGTAGCCCGAGTAATATATGGGCTCTTTTTTGCGCTTTATCCAGCTCAAATTGAGATTTTCTCAAAAGAACTTTTGTTTGATGGTCTATATAACTTTCCAAAAGTTGCTTAATATTTACTAATCTTGGCTTTTTATCAATCAATGCAACTTGATTAAAGCTATATGTATCTTCTAATTGTGTTTTTTTGAAAAGCTTAGCAATAATAGGATCAGCAGAAACACCTCTTTCCAATTCAATAACGAACCGAACTCCTTCTTGATTCGTTTCATCGCGAATCGTTTTAATTCCATTAATTTCTCCTGCTTCACATAATTTATCTATATCAACAATTAATTTTTCTTTTGAAATTTTATATGGAATACTTGTAAAAACGATAGCATCTCCACTTCTGGAAGATTCAATTGTATATTCACCTCTAACTCTAGCTCTTCCTCGACCGGTACAGTAAGCAGTTGCCAATTCATCTTTATTAATTAATTGTCCTCCAGTTGGAAAATCTGGCCCAGTAATAAATTGTAACAATTCTTTTACTTGACAATCTTTATTATCTAAAAGATATGTTGCTGCATCCATAACTTCATTTAAATTATGTGGAGCAAATGAACAAGCCATTGCCCAAGCAATTCCAGAAGTACCATTAATAATTAAATTAGGTAATTTTCCTGGAAGATACACTGGTTCTTGTTCTTCATCAGTATAAGCATTTTGCCAATCTACTGTATCTTTTTTAATATCAGCGAGCATTTCTTCACCGATTTTAGAAAGTTTACATTCTGTATAACGATATGCCGCTGGTTCATCTCCATCTCTACTACCATTATTTCCATGCCAAGAAATTAGAGGGTAACGCATATTCCATTCTTGTGACATTGCGGCCAATGCTCCATAGATTGAAGAGTCTCCATGTGGATGGAATCGACCCATTGTATCACCTACTGGCTGCGCACATTTCACAAATTTTTTATTATTTAAGTATCCTTTATCAAACATATCATAAAGAATACGTCTATTTACTGGTTTTAAACCATCTTCTGCAGAAGGAAGTGCTCTATCTGTGATAATGCTCATTCCATAATCTAATAAACTTTGTTCTACTTCTGCTTTTATATCTACTTGAATTATATTACTCGCCATCTAGTTTCTCCCATCTAAAAGTTGGTTTTAATTCACCTTTGGCTAATTGATCAGCCATATCATTCCATTTATTTCCAGAATGACCTTTTATTTTACGAAGATTAATATGATAACCTTCTTTTTCATATTCATAATATGCTTTTACTAAATCTAGGTTTTCTGGAGTTGTATAATCTCCTTTTTTCCAACCTCTCATCTGCCATATATACATCCAATTTGTAAATGTCGTTAAAGCATATATGGAATCTGTATATACTGTTGGAGCAAATTCCTTATCTCCAAAATTTAGTAAAGCATATAGTATTGCTTTCATTTCTTGGCGATTATTTGTTGTTCCGATCTCTTGATGAGCATATGTAAAAATTTCATCGCCATCTAAAGCTACTACACCATATCCTCCTTTAGCATCGGGATTTCCGTTTGCTCGACAAGATCCATCTACATAAATAATCATACATCAATATTGGCTTTATCAGCATTTTCTGAAATAAATTTCTTTCTTGGCGCAGTACTTTCCCCCATGAGATTAAGGAACATTTTTGCAGTTTCTTCTGCATTATCCATTGTAATCTGTTTAAGAGTTCTAGTTTCCGGATTCATAACCGTTTCAGCCATTTCAGATGGATCCATTTCACCAAGACCTTTCATACGACCTAAATCAAAAGATCGTTTTGTGGTTTTTCTAAATTGCTCTAATGCAGCATCGTCTTTAAGATACTGAATTTTTGTTCCTTGTGTAATTTTATAAAGAGGAGGAACAGCTGCATATATATAACCTTTTTCGATTAATTCTGGTGCAAATTTCCAAATAAAAGTGAGAAATAAAGCTCGTATATGAGACCCATCAACATCAGCATCTGCAGTAATGACGATTTTTCCATAACGAAGTTTAGATTCGTCGACAACAACTTTGCCATCTTTAACCTCCAAACCAAAAGCATTAATCATGCCATCTATTTCAGCATTTTGCATAGCTTTATGTAAATCTGCTTTTAAAACATTAAGAATTTTTCCTCGAACTGGGAATACTGCTTGAGTAGTTCTATTTCTTGCTTCTTTAGTAGATCCAGCAGCAGATTTACCCTCTACAATAAATACTTCACACTCTTGACGATTTTTAGAGCTGGCATCAGCGAGAGTTCCAGGCATCACCGCACGTTTTTTAACATCGGCTTTACGAACAGTTTCTTTAGCTTTCTTTGCTTTTTCTCTTGCCGCTCTTGCCAAAAGCGCCTTATCTATAATAGCTTTAGCATCTTTTGGATTACTGTTAAACCAATTTGCTAATTCTTTTGCGGTTAATCTTTGTACTGCGGTTCTAGCTTCACTACTACTTAAAATGTCTTTTGTTTGACCAGAAAAGACTGGATCTGGCATAATGAAACTTAAAATTAAAGTTAAACCTTCTTTAAGTTCTTCGCCAGTAATATTAGTGTCTTTTTCTTTTAACAATCCGTTTGCTCTTGCATATTCATTAATTTGTTGTGTAAGAGCTGTACGAAATCCAGTTAAATGAGTACCACCGGTATTTGGAATAGAATTAGTATATAATTTATATGTATCAATATAAGAATCATTATATTCCATAGCAATTTTTACGCCAATTCTATTTTCAATATTTTCAGCATAAAAAGTAGAAGTTAATACATTCTTTTTAGAATTTAAATCTTTAATATAATCTAATATTCCATTTTGAGATGTAATATCTTCTGTAGGTTTATTCTTATATGTAAAATGAAAAACTAAACCAGGAGAAAGATAAGCTAATTCCTGTAATGTTTTTCTTAAATCATTATAATCTAATTCAATTCCTTCTTTAAAAATTTCTTCATCTGGTAAAAATTGAATTCTAGTACCATGTTGATATTCATTAGTTGTTGGCCATTTTTCAGTAATAACCTTTCCTTTAAGCTCACCTTTTTCAAAATGAGCAATACATCTTTTTCCATCGCGAACTGAAGCTACGTTAAAGAAAAAAGAAAGTGCATTTGTTGCTTTTGCACCTACTCCATTCATTCCGCCAGATGTATTGTATCCAGTTTTACCATCACTATCAAATTTTGCACCAGTATGAAGTTTTGTAAAAACATTAACTAATGTTTCACTACCGTCTTCAGCTAATCCAAAAGGAATGCCTCGACCATTATCAATAATATCTACATTATTATCTTCTCCGATAACAACAGTACAACTTGTGCAATATCCATTTAAATATTCATCTACAGCGTTAGATATTATTTCTAATGTTATTTGTTTAACACCTGCGGGACCAGTCGATCCGATATACATACCAGGCCGCAAACGAATCGCTTCAATACCTTCAAGTGTTCTAATGTCTTCAACGCCATAATTAGTTTTATTATTTGTTTTACTCATTTAAACACCTTATTTATTTTTTAATTATTACCTTATTATACATTATTATTATATCATAAAATTTTTAGTTTTTCAACTAAAAAATACCCCAAAGAGTAGTTGAACTCTTTGGGGTAAAATTTTTGTTAGTTAATTATTTTATAAGATTGTTTTTATCTATAAAACCATTATATATGTTGTTTTTATATTCGGCTTTAACATATAACCATTGTGTATCTTCATCATTTTCAAAAAATCCTAAACTAAAAACTTTAAATCCTTTTGGTAATTTTACTAATGGGCCTAAATTAATTCCATTTTTTAATTCACATTCTTTTATAGTAGTATAATTACCCATTAATTTTTGATCTTGTTGTGTAGGATTTTCTTTCGCGGTAATGGTTTCTACGGTTTTTGGAACTATATCTTTTGCAATAGAAATTGTTTTTTTAGCTCCTTCAATTATTGGTTTAGAAACGGCAGTAGAGCCAATTTGATTACCTTTTTTTCCATTTGTTAAAACAATTGCCACAATATTTCTTCCAAGAAGAATATCTCCTCTTCTTAAATAATCTGTGGAAGTTTTATAATCTTCACTTAAAAAATTAAAAAATAAACCCGTTGCAATAAAAGCTGTTTTATTTAATTCTTCAATTGGTTCAATTTGAATCTCTTTTAAACATTGATTTAAAAAATCTTTATTAGAAATGTTAGTTAATTTATCAGCATAGTATTTTTCTGCTGTTTTAGCTATTTTTTCTCTTTGATTAATACTTGTTAATCGAAATGCTCCAATCCAATTTTGATTAGACCAATTTACTACTTTAATTTGATTTTCATCAATTAAAGCAATTTTTACTAATTTACTTTCAGCAAAAGAAACAGGATTAATTTTAATTTCTTTATGATATTCTTTAACTGTATCTTCTTTAACCCAACCTTTAACTGTAGATTTACTTCCATATGTTGCTACTAAATAATAAGGATGTTCCGCACCTTCAACAGTACCATCTATTCTAGCAATTCCTGGTTTTACAGTAAAAAATACTTTTCCGTTAGGTTTTCTATAATGTTGAGTTCCAATAAAATCAACAATATCACCCTTTTTAAATTTCATTTGTATTTTTCCTTTCTATATCTTTTTCTAATAAAAAATCCAGTAAAACTGGATTTTTCACATATTTTCTGCTATTTTTCCAATACGAGAACGATGAATAGTTTTTAATTCAATTTCTCCGTATAAATTTTTTCCTCGGAATATAGTCGAAACACGTCTCATACCATTATTATGACCAGCAAAACTAATATCATCAACTTGTGTTTTTTCATCACCATCTATAATAACAAAACAATCTTCTCCAGCTCTTTGTAGCGCAAGTTTCATAAGACTAATATCTAAATTTTGTGCTTCTGAAATATAAATTCCAGCATTCATGCCTGAAGTATCATAACCACGAATATCAGAAAATGGAAGTAAAATAATTTTTTCTTCACTGATTAATCTTTCTACTTCAATACGACTTCCAAATTTACTAATTAACATATTACCAATTTGAGAATCTAATAATTTTTCATCTCGTGTACCAGGATAATATCCTAATTTTGCTGAATTTTTAGTGGCGATTGTATTACAGAAAATTACAACTTTATCAATTTTTCCTTTGTCTAACATATGAAAAAGAAAAGCCAATGATAAAAATGTTTTACCTGAACCCGCAGGACCTTTAACTAAAGTTAATTTGTTATTAGCAAAACTATCTAAAACCATTTGTTGTTGGAGGTCACCGGTTTTAGGTTTTACTTTACCAAACCATTTAGATTCACAATTTAGAAATTTTAAACGACGATATTCATTTCCTGTCCAACATACGACATCTACAGGTTCTTTAGTTTGAGAATTAATAATAACTAAATATTGATTTACTAATAAATTAAATAAATTATGATATGGATTAGAATAGAATTCTGCCATTTCTTCTTCAGTTAATTCTTTTTCTATATATCCGCAATAATTATCTTTTTGTTCAATAATTGATTCTACTTGATCAAAAAATAATTTAGCTATTGATTTTAAACATAAATCATTTGTTATAAAAATTAAATTTTCTTGTTGTTCTTTATATTTGATAGCTGTAGCTAAAATACGCATATCATCTGTAACAGTTAATCCCATATGAACAATAGGATTTAACATATCATTAATAAAAATATGACAAACATATTTATCTTGATTTCTATTTAATTTTTTTAATAATTGAGATGCTTTATATTTTATCTCAAAGTCTTTATTTAAAGATGTTTTTATGTTTTCTAATTCATTTAATGTAATTGATGAGATATGAATTGTTTCTTCTGGATTTATGAATAGTTCTTCAGCAATTAATAATAAACTGCTTGTATCATAAAATTTATGCTTCACTATCAGTTTCCTCCACTTCTTCGTTTTCGTCGTTCACTAAGAACCCAATTTTTCTTCCTTTTTCTTTTTTAATTGGGGTTTCAAGTTCGGCTATTTCTTGATTATATTTTGCTACTTTGAGCGTCAATGATCCTTTAATAACCTCGAACAAAGCAAGAACAATATTAAGAATAGAATCAACGATTGGAAGTATAATATAAACAGTTAAAACTCCTAGTATAAAATATTGAATCATATTCTCCCTCCTTTTAGGGTTCCCTATAAGGTTATGAAGAATAATAATAATTTTTTAATTATTTTTGTCCTTTTGTCTATTCTCTCTGATGCGTTTATAAAATTTACCTTTTTCTGTAAGGTAAGCATTTAATTCTTGTTTTAATTCAGCTAAGTCGTCTTTAATTAGATCTAAATCAGAACTAGTCATGTATATCTGTCTTCGGATCATTTTTGTTTCATAGGATTTATCATTAAAATATTTACTTTTATTAATAGAAAAATATAATTGTTTTAAAGCAGCTAATCGAGGTTTAAGTACATTATCTCGTAAATGTTTTAAATAACTAATTTGTGCTCTATATTGTGCTATATGATATCCTGTTTTTTCACTCATCATATCACGATCTTCTGGAGCACATGTAGCAGATCCTATAAAAATATTATCTCCATCTATTAGAATGCATGATGCAGTTCCGGTTTCTGGATCCCATTCAAAAATCGGCCCATGATTTTTCATATCTATCTCCTTTAAGTTTTTAATTTAAATTAATTATATCATAAAAAATAAATAAAGTCAACGCAAATAAGCCTAGAACCATTATCCTAGGCTTAAACAGTATTTATTAAAATGTAAAGTTTAATTGTCACGGCTCATCTAACCGATCTAATACTTTGTCCAATTCTTCAAAATAAATTAAATAAAATGATTTATCTATTATTGTAGAATAAGTATAAATAATAACTAATAATGGACTCAGTATATATAATATTAATAAAATATTAATTATCATTTATGCGTTCTGTTGTTAAAAGTTTATCTGTTATTTCACGAATAATTTGTGGCATAGCGATTGGTTTACAATCATGCGCATCCATACTCACGTTATACATAAACCAATGGTCTTGGAAAAATGGATTTTTTTGATGAGTGTGTCCATGTAAATTTATAACAGTTTGATGTATAGATTCTTTATCTATATTCGCCGTATACGTTGGGTAGTGGGTGAGGAAGAAATGATATCCTTTATATCGAAAGGGTTTGGCATATGTCACCTCCACCACATTTTCACATGCTTCGTATAGAGGAATTCTTTTTTTTGTATCGTGATTTCCTAAAATAATGTGTAATTGTCCATTTAATCGTTTTAAAAGTTCAATTCCTTTTTCATTATCTTTAAGCATTAAATCTCCCAGAATATAGACTTCATCTTCTGGCTCTACAATGATATTCCAATTATGAACAATAGTTTCATTCATTTCATCTATTGAGACAAAACCTCTTCTTTCATAAAGGAAGTCTTTGTCATGACAAAAATGCAAATCAGAAGTCATATATATCATAGGCAGTCACTCCCTCCTTTGTTACTTTCATATCTATAACCTTATCATAGTCGTACTTTTCGCCTTTGCGGGCCGGGCGGTACGAGTTTAACATGTTACGAATCACGGTATAAGGAACCACAGAACGGCCTTCCCGCAGTTTATTTCTTTGCCACGCTAAATCTAAATCAATAATAAAATTAATTGCATTTAAAGATACATTTTTTAAATCAATATTATGCAATAATTTATTTCTAGAATTTTCATTAAGATGAGTAGCATCAACAAAAACATCAGTAACATCATTGTTCCAAAGATTTTCGTTAATTAATCTAATGAATTCTCTAAATACATCGCCTTCATGAGCAAAATAATCTTCATCATCTTCAAGCATAGCAAAACGAATCACGTCTCGTGAAACACGTACTGCTCCTGGCTTTTTAATTGCTTTCTCACACCAAGTCGATTTTCCTGAGCCTGGTATTCCGCATAAGATCCATAGATTTTTCTGCTTCATGTTTATAAACTCCATTTCTAAAATTCTCTTTAAAAATATATATATCAGCTTCATTTTTACATTCTATATGATTAACATTTTGCTGACAATGATAACAATATAAAACTTTTCTATGAAACCGTTCACGCTGCCGGTTTTTCCGCCTCATTAGTGGTATACCAGCCTGCCCGCAATTTATGCAATAAAACTGATGTTGTTCAACACTTGATTTTGCCATATCTACCTCCTACTCAATCCAAATTGTAGCAGATTGATCATAAAGAGGTATAGCAACCATCTCATCAAGATCATATATTACTGTAGCATTTGTATAGAACACTCCATTGTCAATATCAATTTTATGTCCTCCACAATATGAATATGCTACTGGTTCACCTATTTTATATAATTTAACATCATTTCTCCATCTTAACTTATCTACAAGATATTCAATAGGAGTGTGTCCATGCATTACTATATCTTTTGGATATAAATCATAATCCCATGGAGTTAAAAAATGTGAACGACTCCAAACTAAATCATTACTCCACATTTCATCAATACAACCACGAGTAAATCCTGCATGAGAAAAATAAAATGTATATCCTTTTGCATTAGTATAATTTGCTTGGAGAGGAAGATCATCTAGTTTCTGGATCCAGTCATAATCTGCTCCATCATCTATCCAACCTTCAAGCGTAGGTAAACCACCATTCCACATCCAAAGATCCTGATCTTCAGTTCCAGAATCCCATTTGTAAATATTATTTCTTTCATGTTCACGAAGACCTTTTACCATTAAATCTTCATGATTACCTTTGAGATAAATCCATTGAGGGTTTTCATAAATCGCTTTAACGCACTCAAAACAAGCATATCCGCGATCTCCTGCATCCCCTAAAAAATATATAACATCATCTGGAGCAAGCATATCACAAACTTGCTCATAAATATTATACATACCATGTATATCGGCTATTGCATAATGTTTTGCCATATGCCCCTCCTTTACGCATATAGTTCTTTTTTTGGAACCCAATTTACTTTAGTCCAATCTGTCCGATCGGCCTTGACCGCAGATATATCATCCCAAACTCCAGAATAATTACAAATAAATTTATTACAATTTTCCCACAGATGCCAACCTCTATCATAATTATCAATTCGAAAACCCATATAAATACCAGTTTTCTTATCTCTAATTTCAAGCCAAACAGTTAATATTCCACCAGAACCATCATCAAAACGCTCCCAGTTAGCATCTACTTGTTGAACAAAAAATCGTCCTCGCCATAAATTATCAGAAAGAAGATTTTTATTCATTGTTCTTACTTTTTTATTTATTTTACTTTGTGCTTTTTTTCTTTGTCTATCACGCATTTTTAACCATCACCTCTTTTTCCGATAATTTTTTATTTTATATTATAATTATAATATATTTTTAATAAAAAATCAATAGGGAATATAATATTCCCTATTAATCTTTATGAATTATTAGCACCTTTTGTTAATTCACAAAAGTTATATACGTATGGAACGTGTTCATCAGTCGGACCGCCTTTCCAAGCCATACATTCAGCTCCTATACAGTCTGTAAACTCTTGTTCAACTGTTTTAGGTAATATCTGCACTCCTTGATGATAATAATCTGTTACTGTAAAAGTAGCTTTAAACGGACATTTCTTCGCCATTAATTTCTTCTGCCTCCTCCATATCTGGTATTTCTGCTTCTGCTTTAATAATTCCTTCAAGTGCTTTAAAATAAAAGTTTTTATGTTTATATGCACAGAATTTAGGCTTGTCTACTAGACGCACTACAACGCCTTCCCGCACATGGGTTTTTCCAACAGGATCTGGACCATCATAGAAATTTTCTGCCATTTCTTGGATCCATGCTCCAGCGTCAAGAGGAAGTAAATTTTCTGGAATATATCCTCTCCAAAGAACTGGAACTGTTTTACATCCCATTTGTTCACAACGATAACGCATATAAGCTGGAGAGTATTCTACAATATCTCCATCTTCATTAGTCATTGTCATACGATATACGTATAATTCAGACTGAGGTACTCCTATTGGAATAGCAAAATTTCCATCATCATCATTTCCAAATAGCATTTTTTGTCCAGTTGGATCACAACCATAAGCAAATGTTGTTGTTTCACCATATTGTTTGATAAATTCTTTATCGTTTGTTTTTTTATTTTTAACAGTTCCCATAATTGGAGTTCCATTAGTTTGGAATCCAACTACTTCATAGAACACTTCTTCACCTTTATGAAGTTTACCCTCAAAGAATTTTGAATGTACTTCACGAAATTCATTAGATCCATAATATCCGCCTTCAAAGTTTTCAAGAACAGTTCTACGTGTTCCAGAAACATATCCCCAATCATAATATGGAGTGCCCGCACGGCCGAAAATTCGATCTAAAATTGTTCTTTTAAATCCTTTTAAAACTGGGAGATAACCAGTTCTTTGTGAAGTACCATGCATTTTAAGAGTTATTTCAACTAAATCTCCTGGTTTAAAAGCAGAAAGATTATATGCTAATTGTTCTGTATCTGCATGTTCTGTAAATAAAGGTGAAATTGGCACTTTCTTTTTACGAGTTTTATTTCCAGTAGGTCCATTATGATGATTACCACGTGGAATATATTTACAACAAATTTCATGTCCATTAATTACAGATACTGGAGTGCCAACAGTAAGAGTATTAATATCAATACCAGTATATGCTAAACAATCAATTGGTAAATATAAACCATCAGATTTTTCTCCACGTAAACGAATAGTAGTAACATTACGTTTATTTGGATCCATATATCCACCTATGTTATTACCATTTTCATCTTTCTTGCGGACTAGATTATTCTGATCGCAGAACTCAATTGAAAGCTGAAGATCAGTTGGAAAATAAATTCCTAAATCTCCAATTTTAGTATTTAAATCTACGCAGGTATCATTTCCAAAAAATGTTGCAACTCGCATTCGATCTGCATTAGAATGATCCCGCAAATGTTCAACTTTAACTATATATCCTACATGTTCAGACATAATTTTCTCCTATTTTATTTTTTCAACTTTCCAACGATAATTCAAATATTTATTTTTATTTCGATGAGCACTTTTAATTTTTCGCATTAAATTTTTATGTACTACTTTTTCTTTTTCATCTTGTGTAGGAAGTTGATCAATTATCCATTGAATTGCTTCAAGCATAGAATTATATTTTTCTATAACTTGTCCATTTTTCATTCTATAAACCCGATATTTCGATAAATCTTCAGTAGGAATTTGTATTTTTGGTTTATTAGTTTGATATTCAGGAAAGGCATTACTATCTTCTCCTGGACTATGTTCATTTACTTGTTCATAAACAAATTTTAACATTTTAGCATCTGCTAAAGCATTATGATGTTGTGATAATTCTTCTTTTTTATAATAATTAGTGACTTTAATTAAACTAACTGCTTGAATTAATCCAAAATGTTTACGAACCGTAGGCTCATAATCATATATATCTGAATAAAGATAACCTAAAATACTTTTTGCTTTAAAATTTTGTGATTTATTAAAATTTTTTCGCACAAAATTAATATCTGCATTTCCATAACAATAAAATACAGGTAAATCATCTTCAATAGAAGCACACCAATCAAAAAAATCACTAAAAACTTTTTCAGCTAGTGGAGCTTGTTGAAGCATTTCATCTGTAATACCAGTCAATTCAGTAATAAATGAAGTAATTTTTTTCTGTGGATTAACAAGTGAATAAAATTCATCTCCATTTTCTCGAACGCAGCCAACAGAAATAATATCATTACTAAATTGGGTTGCTTCAAAATCAATAAAATATTTCATAATATTATTCCTTCATTATTTTCCTATTATTATTATAACAAATTTTTAATAAAAAATCAATATAAAAAAGAAAGGATTAACCTTTCTTTTTGATTATGTTTTATTATTATTTTTCTTCAATGGGCCATGGTTGACCTATTTTTATATTATTCCATGTGGTTTCTGGAACAGTTTCAGTATAGTGTTTAGTTTTGTCTTTATTGTTTTGTCCCTCGATTGTCAAATAGAATTGTTCAGGGTGATATTGAGGTATATAATAAAAAGATTTACCATTATATATAGGTATTAAAGTTACATAACTGTTTTGATAACTTTTGTTAATCACTTTACAATCATGTAATTCTTCTTGACAGCTTGTAAATAAACAAATAGAAAGTAACAAAATAATTAATAATTTATAAATTTTCATATATTAATTTTCCTTTATAAATTTTATTTATTTATTTAATATAATTAATTATATAATAATATTTATAAAAAATCAATTATCGGACAAATGTTATTAGCTTTAACGTTTAGTTTTTCAGTTATATATAGGAAGATTTTAAAAAGGAGGTATTGTTATGAACAATGGTACAAAAATTAGAACTGTATTAGGAATTTTAACAACTATTAATACGGTATTAGCAGTTACTGATATTACACAATTTGGTAACGAAACTCTAACTTTTTGGTACAAAATACTATCCGTAGTCGTTAATGCTCTTGTAGTAGGAATTAATACATATTATAACAATGATTATACTCCAGAAGCTGCAATTGGAACAGGAATTACTCGACAATTAAAACTTGAAAAAGAAATGGAATATATTGGAGATAGATTCTATACAGAAGAACCATATGATGATTCTGTAGATGATGAGTTTGTTGTAGAGGATAACGAAGGGGGAGAGGTTGATGAATAACGCTTTATTTAAGCAATATGATTCGCGCTGGGGATCTAAACCTTATCCAACTAAAGGTTCTTCTTTTTCTGGAAATGGATGCGGCTGTGTTGCTTGCACTCATTTAATTATTGAACAAGAACAATATAAAAATCTTACTCCAGAACCAGTTCGTCAATGGATGGTTAAACAAGGATTTGCTGTTGCAAATCAAGGAACTACATGGAGCGGAATTACAAAAACACTTCAACATTATGGATATAAGGTTACTCATATTGGAGTTAATGATCCTATGTCAAAAGCTTGGACAGAATTAAACAAGGGAAATCGTATTGGTATTATTTTATTTTTAGGTGGAAAGGGCCCAAACGGTACCATTTGGACCGCAGGAGGCCATTATGTAGCATTTACTGATTATTATATGAAAGATGGTAAACATTATTTCTACACTAAAGATTCTGGCGGAAGAAATCATGATTCTAAAACATATGGATATTATACCTATGAAAATTCTATGAAAGGTCTTGTTTACCAAATGTGGATCGTAGAAAAAATTGCTGCGGTTCAGCCAACACCAGCTCCGGCTCCAGTGCCTACTGCAACAACTTCAAATAAATTGGTTGTTGATGGTGTATTTGGTCAAAATTCTGTTAAAGCAATGCAAAAATTATTTGGTACTCCACAAGATGGATTAATTACCGGACAATTAGCAAAATTAAAATCTTATCATAAAGGATTTAGTAATAATATTAAATATGGTTCTAATGGTTCTAGTGTAGTAAAAGCATTACAAAAGTTTTTAGGACTTAGTGGACCAGATGGACAGCTTGGACCAAATACAATAAAAGCATTACAAAAATATTTAGGACTTAGCAATCCAGATGGTATTTGGGGACCAAATACTTCAAAAGCAATGCAAAAATGGATTAATGCTAATCCAACTTTACCATCAAAAACTACTACAACTTCAGCTCAAAAAAAAACTAAAATAAAAGGCATGGATATTAGTGCTTGGCAAGATAAAGTTAGTAAAACTAATTTTGAAAAAGCTAAAGCTGATGGAATTCAATTTGTAATTTTAAGACTTGGATATACTGGAAACTCAAGTAAAAAACCTACAATAGATTCTGTTTTTGAAAACAATTATAAAAATGCTATTGCAGCTGGTCTTCCTGTCGGAATATATTATTATTCTTTAGCAACTAGTACAACAAAAGCTAAAGAGGAAGCTGAGTTTTGCATAAAAAATTTAAAAGGAAAAACAATATCTTATCCAGTTTATATTGATGTCGAAGATCCAACTTATCAAGCAAGATGTAGCAAAACAACTTTAGCAAATGTTTGTGATACGTTTTGTAATACAATTAAATCAGCTGGATATACTCCAGGAGTATATGCTAGTTTAAGCTGGTTTAATAATAAAATTGGAAATATTTCCGCACCTCATTCAAAATGGGTAGCACAATATAATACAACTTGTGATTATAAAGGTGCATATGATATGTGGCAATATAGTTCTAGTGGTAAAGTTAGTGGATTAACTGGAAAAATTGATATGAATTATTGGTATAAAAAATAATTTAAAAGGGGGTACAAATGTGTCTTATATGTTAACTGCGTCTAGTGGAAAAGCTAGTTATGGACAAGCCGAATATGTTTGTGACTCCACTGAAGACCTTAATCAAATCCCAATTTTCCAAATAAAAATGGGAAGTGTTGCATTTATTATAGACACTGGTAAATATTATATGTTTAACGGTCAAAAGAAATGGAAACAAATAAATTTTGGTAGTGGTTCAGGTGGATCTGGAGAACAGGGTCCACAAGGTGAACCTGGACCACAAGGCCCTCAGGGTGAACAAGGCCCTCAGGGTGAAGTTGGTCCACAAGGTCCGCAAGGCGAAGTCGGACCTCAGGGACCTCAAGGTGAGCAGGGACCACAGGGTGAAACCGGACCTCAAGGTCTCCAGGGAGAGATTGGTCCGCAAGGAGAAAAAGGGGATAAAGGAGATTCCCCTACAACTGAAGAATTAGAAGCTTTAATTGCGGCAGCGCTTGATCAAAAACTATTTGGTGGAAAATCTGCTACGGTATCTAATGCAGAAGATTTTGCAAAAGTTCTTGCAAATGAAGAACCTGAAGTTAAAATTACACTTAATGATGATTTAGAACTTACTTCTCCAATTTTTATTCCAGAAGGTAAAGAAGTTACTTTAAAACTTGGTGGAAATGAAATTAATAGTAGAAATGAACAAGCTTTAGTTGCTTCTGGAGAAGGTTCTAAATTAGTGCTTCAAGGAAATGGAACTATTATAAGTTCTACTAATTGTACAGTACAAGCACAGCAAGGTGGAGAAATAGTTATTGATGGTGTTGATATTGTAAGCACTGGAAATAACTGCGTAGGCTCTAGAGGTGAAGGTTCTAAAGTTACAGTTAATAGTGGTACTATTACTGGACAAGAATATGGCGTAATAGTAGTTGCTGGTGGTAATGTAGATGTTAATGGCGGTACTATTAAAGGTGTTGATAATTTTGCTCTTGGTGGCAATGGAAAAGCAGGTCAAGAAGCGGGAGTTGTTAATATTAATGGTGGTCGTCTTGAAGGACATATTACTAGTCCTGGCTATATTGCTACTGCAATTTATTGGCCAAATAGTGGAACACTTAATATCAATGGTGGTGAAATTGTTTCTGATGGTGCTGGTATTGTTCAAAGAGCTGGTATTATTAATATTGGAGCAAATGCAAAGATTACAGCTAATGGAGCTACTGGAGTGCTTGGTAAAGCAGGTGATAGTAGAGTTGTAGTTGGACCATATGCTATTTGTTATGATAAAGAATCTAATTATCCAGCTGTGGATACCATTCAGTTAAATATTGCTAATGGTGCTCAATTAAGTGGTACTGATGGTGATATTCAGAAAATTCCGGTAGATGCAAGTGGAATTACTGATAATAGAAATTAAACTTAAAGGGAGAAAGATTATTTTTAGTCTTTCTCCTCTTTTTTAATAGAAAGGAAAATTTTATGGCTGATACAATAACAATTGGACAAGCTGCGTCAAATTTAGATAAAAAAGCAGGAGATAGTAGTGGGAAAGAAGTATGTAAAATTAATTTTAAATATATAGATTCTATCACATCTCCCTATAATTGGACTTATGTATTCAGACCAAAAGATTCAACAAAAGCAGAAAAAGCTGCAATAATGTGTGAAAAAGCTATAGCTAATAATAATATAGGCTATTCTAAATCTGGTGAAACAGAATATGGAAAAGATAAAGCTATGACAAAATTAGCCAAAGCAGTAAATTATGATTTATCTAAAATAACTACAAAATGTGGTTTGTCTTGTGGAGATTTAATTTGTTTATGTAATCATTATGCTGAATTATCTACTTGTTATATTGGTTCAGCTCTTGAACTTACTCAATCTCTCAAAAATAATTCTAATTTTAATTGTTTACCTTATACCAAAGGAATGATTTTAAAACGTGGAGATACTATAATTACTGCTCATGCTAATGGAAAAAATAATCATGTAGCTATGGTATTAAACGGAGGAAATAATATGGCAACTAAAACAAGAGTGCAAATTGCTAGAGATGTAATCGCTGGTGATTATGGAAGTGGTGATGCACGAATTGCTGCCCTAAAAAAAGAAGGATATAATCCTGTTCAAGTTCAAGAAGATGTAAATACTCTTTTATGCTGTCGTGAAAATATTATTAATAATATGAAAGCTATGGCAAATAGAATTGCTGCTAATAATAATTGGTGGTATATTTATTGGCAAGAACAATATGGACATGAATGTGCTATTTGTCATCCACATGGTGGTGCAAATCATGGTTGGCAATGTATAGGGTTTGTAATTGCTTGTTGGCATCATGCAGGTTTACCAATTCCATGTAATTGTGGTGTTATTGACAATGGTACTGGTGAAAGAATTTTAAAAGCAAAAACAGATGCTGAAGCGTTAAAAATAGCGCAAAATGCATTAAAGCTAAAAGATATTAAAGTTATTAGAAATAATGGTAAAGTAATACCTAAATCTCAAGTCCAGCCTGGCGATATTATGGCATTATTTACCGATTATGAGTTTCAACATTTAGTTCTTGCTATGTCGCAAACTAAAGTTGCAGATAGTACTCATGGAGCCACAAAAGCCGATGATATTCGTGCAGATAGAAATTTTAGTGGTAGATATGAAAGTCGTTTAAAATTACTTATTCGTTATACAGGTAATGGTTTATGTACACCTCCAAAAAGAACTATTGATGAACTTGCTTATGAAGTAATTGATGGTTTATGGGGTGGAGGTGATTCAAGAAAAATTGCATTAACTCAAGCGGGACATAATTATGATGCAGTACAAAAAAGAGTAAATGAAATTTTAAATCCTTCAAAACCAAAAAAGACTATTGACGAATTAGCTAAAGAAGTTCTTGATGGTAAATGGGGTAGTGGTGATGAACGAAAGAAAAAACTTGTTGCTGCTGGATATGATTATGATGCGATTCAAGCAAAGGTAAATGAGTTATTAAAACCAAAAAAATCAATTGATGAATTAGCAAAAGAAGTATTGGCAGGACAGTGGGGTTCAGGTGATGCCCGCAAGAAAAATTTAGAGACTGCTGGATATAATTATGATCAAGTACAAAAAAAAGTAAATGAATTATTAGCTCAACAGCAAGTAAGTTATTCTGGTACTTTACCTAGTTTAACTATTAAAAAATCTAATACTGAAGTAATTGAAGATACAATTAAATGGGCATTATGGATTGCTGGAGATAATAATTTCCATTATGGTTATACTAGTGCAGATAAAAAAGCAAATGCTCATCATAATGGTTGTTATTTTTGTGGTACTCAACGCATGAAGAAAAATATGTTAATGCCTGAACATACTTATTGTTGTAATCCATTTGTTGGGGCGGCTTGGGCCCATGGTGGATGTGTACCAGCAGCTTTAAAATTATGTCAAAATACAAACTCTTGGAATTTCTCAAAGGGTAGCGGATATGATAAATCAAGTTTATTTGATAATCTTGGACATCCTGTGAAATCCAAATTAAAAAAAGGTGATGTACTTTGTCGAGATACTCATGTAGCTTTATATATTGGAGATGGAAAAATTGTACAAGCTGGTGGTGGAGATGATAATAAGAAAAATTCTGCTCGATGGAATAAATCTATTAGTGTTTCTACTTTAACCGATGCTAATTATAAAAATTTCCCAAGAGTACATAGATTCAATGGATCTGTTAATACCACTATGAATATTCGTCATGGAGAAGTCAGTAAACGAGTTGCTCAATGGCAAGCTTTCCTTGATTGGTATTTTGATGGGAAAGTTGGAAAAGCTGATGGATATTATGGTGATAATACTTTAAAATGGACTAAACAATTCCAAGAAGAAGTGATTGGAAAAGGTGAGGGCGATGGTATTATTGGACCAAAAACTATTGAAGCTGCTAAAAAGGTAAAAAAATAAAATAATATACTGGGTAGAAGTATTAAATGCTTCTACCCTATTTTTTATTATAAATGAATAATGAAATATTTGAAAGGAGTTCTTGTTATGTCGCGAGCGATTGAAGATTATGTATGTGCGAGCGAAGATCGTTCGCATTATAATAATGAAACCTGTGAACTATGGGGTTTTTACTATCCTATGAGATCTCCACATGTTATTACAATTAATGAAGTTGTAGAACAAACAGTTATAAAAGAAGAAGTTCCTATTGAAAAATTAAATGAATTAATAGATGCTCGTATTCCTGAACTTACAGAAATTGTTACTGATGAAGTTAGCACAAATATTTTACCAGATATTACTGAAGTTCATGGTGGTTCTGCATCTGAAGTGATAGGAGAATAGGGGGATAGTTACATATGGGTAGACGAATTGAGGCAACCATTAGACTAAGAAGAGATAATGATTATAATTTTGAAGCAATCAAAGATACTTTTATCCCCGCTAATGGCGAAGTTATATTAATAGATACTGCTAAAGATGGAATTCGAGCAAAAGTTGGAGATGGTGTTAGTACATATGCTGAACTTAATTTTGTAGATGAAGATATTCGTAATGCAGTGTTGCAAGGATATTATGATAATGGAGTTTTTTATAAAGATAGTACAAAAAATACTCCATTTAAAAACATGATAAATAAGGTTTATATAGATAAACCACATAGTAAACTTTATTATTTTAATGGTATTGAATATATTCCTATTACTGAAACACTCGTCACAGCATCAAGTGATATGGCAGGAGTAATGAAATTATATAATACTACAGGGTATAATATCGATGGTACTATGACGCAAAAAAGTATCACCGATGAATTAGATTTGCGATTTAAAACTAATATTGATGAAGATAATGAATTATTAGTTTTTACTTTATAAAGGAGGAAATAAAAGATGGCTCAATCATA
>CAMYVW010000007.1 GCA_947302655.1 uncultured Mycoplasmatota bacterium
GCTCAAATTATAAGGTGGTGATGACATGGCAGCGTTTTTAGGAAGGAATCAAATAGCTGAAACCAGTCATTATATTATAATTCCAGAAGGTTATTTATTACCTTCTGGAACTTATAATATTAGTTCAAATGGAACATATAATGTAAAAAGTTATATAAGTGTATCAGTTAATGTACCTATATTAGAACATCAATTTATAACTCGCACTTTTTCTGGAGTTTATTCTAATACTAGAATTACTACAGTTAAAAATTATGCATTTACTGGCCAAACTTCTCTTACATCAATAAATTTACCTAACGTAAGAACATTGGGTAATGCTGCCTTTATGGATTGTCAAAGATTGACAAATGTAACATTAGGAAATATTACTAATATTCCAGATTATGCTTTTGCATATTGTTCTTCATTAGCTTCAGTTAGTTTTCCTAATGTAACTACAATTGGAAGTTCTGCTTTTGCATATTGTAGATCATTAACATCAATTAATTGTTCTAATGTAATCACAATTGGACAAGGAGCTTTTCAAGGTTGTTCTAGTTTAACATCAGTTAATTTTCCTAATGCAACTACAATTGGAAGTTCTGCTTTTAATAACTGTAATCGTATGACTTCATGTAATTTACCTAATATAACTTCTATCCCTTATGGCGCTTTTAGCTATTGTTCTAGTTTAACTACAGTTAGTTTTCCACAAGTAACTCAAATTGCTGGTTATGCTTTTTATGGATGTAGTTTATTAACAACTGTAAATCTTCCAGAAGTATCTCGTTTAGAGTATTATGCTTTTGGCTATTGTCGCAATTTAACTAATATAAATCTTCCTAAAATACAAATTTTAAGTGGATCTGTATTTGCTGGAGATTATGGTTTAACCGAAATATCGTTACCTAGTAGTTTAAGTATAATTAGTGGTTATGTATTTTCTCAATGTTATAATTTAATTTCATTAAATTTAACTAGAGTAATTTCTATACCAAGATTAACTACATCAAGCGCTTTTAATTCAACTCCAATAGGTGGATATTCAACTTCAGCAGGACAATATGGTTCTATCTATGTACCAGCATCATTATATAATGATTTTATAAGTGCAAGTATTTGGAGTTTATTTAGTGAACGAATTATTTCTGTTTAATTATTTAAAAAAGCGAGGTAAAAATATGGCAATGTATTTAGGAAAAAATCCCATTGGAGAAAATAATATTTATGAAATAATTCCTTCTGGTTATATTTCTCCTGGAGGGGTTTATGATATTAGTCAAAATAATATATATAATATTTCTGAGTATGCGAGTGTTATAGTGGACATCCCCCTTTTAGAAGATGAATTTATAACAGGTACTTTATCAAATGTATATTCTAACAGTGTTGTTACAAAAGTAGGAGCTTATGGTTTTGCTGGTTTTGATTTAACTTCAATAAATTTACCTAATGTAACTTCAATAGGTTCTTATGCTTTTGCATATTGTGATAATTTATCTTCAGTAACTTTTGGATCTTTAACTAGTATTAGTGCTTATGCTTTTTATAATTGTTCTCAACTTACTAATATAAATTTTGCTTCTAATTTTTCTACTGTTCCTTCATCAGCTTTTATAGGATGCGGTATAACAAATATATCTTTTGCAAATTGTACTAGTATTGGAGGCTATGCTTTTTCAGATTGCAGATCATTAATAACAGTTAACTTTCCTAATGTAACTGTAATTGGAAATTATGCATTTTCAAATTGTAGATCATTAACAACAATTAGTTTTCCAAATGTAACTAGTGTTGGTCAATATGCTTTTAGTTATTGTACTGCTTTAACTTCTGTTTATTTTCCTAAAGCCAGTTCAATTGGTTATGAATGTTTTTGGAATTGTCATATGCTATCAACAGTTAGTTTACCTCAAGTACAAACTATTTCTACATGGGCTTTTGAAAATTGTTATCATTTAATTTCATTTAATTTAACGGGAGTTTCTTCAGTCCCTGTGTTAGGTAGTACTAATACATTTGCTAATACCCCAATAAGTACTTATTCAACTTCAGCAGGACAATATGGTTCTATCTATGTACCAGCGTCATTATATAATGATTTTCTTGCTGCTAGTGTTTGGAGTTTGTTTAGCTCGCGTATTGTTTCTGTTTGACTTATTTAAAAAAAAATGATATACTAAAATCATAGGAGAAAAATATGAAATTACAAATTTTAGTACCTCAATATACAGAAACAGATGAAATTATTAAACCGCTTCTTGATAGTATAGCAATACAACAAAGTATTGATTTTAAGGAAGTAGGAGTTATTATAGTTAATGATGGTAGTGATATTTTTTTAACAGAAGATTTGTTAACTTCATATCCTTTTCAAATTGATTACTATCATCATGAACATTGTGGAGTCTCAGCTACACGTCAAGCAGCTTTCGATTATGCAACAGCTGATTATGTGATGTTTTGTGATGCTGACGATATGTTTTATAATGCTTGTGGATTATGGATTCTTTTTAGAGAAATGAATTTAGGAGTGTTTGATTCATTAACATCTACTTTTATAGAAGAAACACGTAATCCAGATAATAATGAAATTATGTATTTAAATCATGAAATGGATTCTACTTTTGTACACGGAAAAGTACATCGTCGAAGATATTTAATTGAAAAAAATATAAAATGGAATCCAAATCTTACTATTCATGAAGATTCATTTTTTAATATTCAATGTATAAATTTATCTCAAAATGTTAAATATTGTGCATCTCCATTTTATTTATGGAAATGGAGAGATAATTCTGTGTGTAGACATGATCCAAAATATATTTTAAAAACTTATCGAAATATGATTGATTCAAATTCTGCTTTAATAGAAGAATTTAAGCGAAAAGGTCGATCTGATTTGTCTGCTTTTTATACAGTATTTATGATATTCGATGCTTATTATACTATGAATAAACCTGAATGGATAGATATGGATAATCAAGAATATCGTAACTCAACTGAAAAACATTTTGCAAAATATTATAAAGAACATAAAAAAATTTGGGAAACCTTTCCTTATCAAGAAAAAATGAATATATCCCAAGGAATTCGTGGACGCTCGGTTCAAGAAGGAATGCGAATGGAAGCTATGACAGTTGATGAGTGGTTACAACATATTGAAAATTTATTAGTAGAAGAATAAAATATATAATTGATAATAATAATCATTCCTATATAAGTATTAATATTTTCACTTATATAGGAATTTTTTATAAATAAACAATATATTAAAAGGAGGTTAAAATAAAAGTATGGCAACAACAACAAATGTAGCTCCTTTAAAAATTAATTATTTAACCTATGAACAATATCAAACAGCATTGGCTAATAATCAAATAAATGATAATGAATTATATTTTACTCCAACCAATAATATAGGCACAGATTTTCTTATTGATTTAGCAGTAACCGCTAAAGATAATACTGGTCGTGCTACGGCTGGAGCAGATAAAGATTTATATAATGATTTTTTAGATTATGCTGCTGAAGCTCTCGATACAACAAATAATCGTTTTAGCTTAAAAGAGGCAATGCATTTAAGTATTATTCGTCCTGTAATTTGGGGAGGACGTGCTATTGACGATGATACAACAGTTATTTTAAATAAAGTAGATAAAGATTCAGTTGTTATTAATTTTAATGAAAATGCTGCTTCTAATACCGTTGAAGGTAGAATTAATGCAAGTTTAACTGCTTTAGGATGGACTGATTGTATCGTATAAAGAGGTGATATTATGAGTTTAGATTTAAAAAAATTAATTGATAAAATTTTAACCCATATAAATACCTTAAACTCTAATATTACTTCTTTATCTAATAATATAAATAGTGTTAATACAACACTAACTAATAATATTAATAATGTTAATAATATAAAAGTAAATAAAAGTGGAGATACAATGACAGGAGAATTAATTAATTCTTCTGGGGGCATATGGATTCAGGGAGGCTCGGCCGCAGGTGGAGATATTAATCGTTTTTCTTTTACTGCTGGCATGCCTAGTGCTTTTCCTTATAATGGAAATAAACGAGGTGTAAAATTTTATTCTAATGCTATAGCCTTAGCCGATCCTCTTAACGGTAATTCTAATAACGATGCTGGATGGTTACGACATATTGAAGAAACGGCCAATAATGGTATTTTAGAATTAGGAGTTGGAGATGATGGATCAGAATCAATTGTTGTGAGAAAATATAATACATCTTCTGAACCTATTGCTCAAGCATATTTATTAGATTCAAGCAATAATACATCATTTCCTGGAACTCTTAGTGCTGGAAAATATACTGCAAATACTAATCAATCATCAGAATATCAAGTGTCTTGTCGTGGAGGAGCGGGACAAATTTATTTATATTCACAAGCAGCTACTACTGGTAGTCGAGGTATATATGGTTGTAATGCTGCAGGAACTGGATATAATGTTATGAGTGTTGATCAAAATAATAATGTAGTAATTGCAAATTCTGCTTTAGCAAGTAGAAGAACAATTGGTGGAAGTAGTTTTGCAGCATCTTTACAAGCAGAATTTAACAGTTATAAAGCTCAAATTCCTCGAAATTGTGTATTACCTTTTTATTCTTCTGCTTATGGAAATGGATCTATACTTTTTGGATATTGGTTAAGTGGATATGATACAAACCCATATGGTGGTTTTTATGTATGTCATTATAATACTGCTCGTTATGTAGGTATTCAAAATGGCGCATATACTGAATATGTAATAACTAAAACTGCAGCTTCATCACGTCGAATAAAAGAAAATATTCAACCTATGACTGAAATTGAAGCCAATAAATTATATCAATTAAATGTTATATCATTTGATTATAAAAAAGGCTATGAAAATAATGCAAAAAATCAATTAGGTTTAATTGCTGAAGAGTGTAATAAAATTATTCCAAATGCAGTGTTTAAACCAGGAAATGAAAAAGATAGTATTTGGAGTATAGATTATACAAAATTTACTCCATATTTAATTAAAAATTTACAAATACATGAAGAAAAAATTAAAAAACTTGAAGAAGAAAATAATGTTTTAAAAAGTCAATTAGAATCTTTAAGACAAAAGAAAAATTGACTTTATTTTAAAATTTTTATATAATAATTAAAGAGAATATATTTTCTCTTTGGGAAAGGAGTAAAATAATGGCTTTAACCCCTAATCAAATATTAGATATAAAAGATCGAGTTAGAGCAGAAATGGCTAAACGCAGTGGATATGGCGCACTTAATAGCTATAGCACTCGTGCTTATAATTTTACTACTATTCCAGAAGCGGGAGTGCGAATACTTCCAGAGCATGGACAAAAAACTATTGATTTATGTCTTAAAATTGAAGATATACCAGGATTTGCCTCTGTCCAGGAGGGAGATTTTGTTCCAGAAGACTATGAACCATTATATAATTATTTAGAAAAATGGGAAAATGAAGATATGGATGACGCAACTTCCTCTTGTAGAGGTGCTTGTACTGGTTTATGTGTAAGTACTTGTTCAGGAATTTGTAAAGGTAGTTGTGATAATTCTTGTTCTAGTAATTGCGGACAAACTTGTCAGGGTACTTGTGGAGGTTGTACTGGAGGATGTAGTACTACTTGTTCAGGTACTTGTGGCAATAATTGTGGAACTGGATGTTCTACAGCTTGTGCTACTGGATGCTCAGGATGTACAGGATGTACTAATAGCTGTTCTGGATGTGGTAGTAACTGTGGAGGTGGATGTTCAACACAGTGTGGAACAGGTTGTGGTGGTTCTTGTTCTAGTCAATGTACTGGATGCTCTGGAGCATGTGGAACTTCTTGTGCAAGTGGTTGTGGCTCAGGTTGTGCAAATGGATGCACTGGATGCACTGGATGCTCTACTGGATGTACTGGTTGTAGTGGTTGTGGCAACAATTGTGGAGGAGGATGCTCCGTTGCTTGTTCTACTGGATGTTCTGGTTGTGTAGGTTGTTCAAGTGGTTGTGCAACTGGATGCACTGGATGTGCAGGTGGTTGTGGAACTGGTTGTGGAACTGGTTGTTCAGGATGTTCTGGTTGTTATAGTGGATGTGCTGGTGCATGTTCTGGATGTTCTGGAACCTGTGGAGGATCTTGTTCTGGCAAATGTGGTGGTAGTTGTAAAGGTGGTTGCTCTACAGGTTGTTCAGGATGTAATAGTGGATGTTCAGGATTGTGTGATGGATGTTCTGGATGTCGTACTGGATGTAAAGGATGTGGTTCTGGTTGTTCAGGAGGTTGTTACGGATCTTGTTCTGGAGCTTGTTATTCTTCTTGTAATAAAAGTGGATGTAAATCTGCTTGTAGAGGAAATTGTTCTGGTTGTCAAGGATGTGGATCTGGATGCAAAGGATGCTCTGGATGTTCTGGTAACTGCGGACAAAGTTGCAAAGGAGGATGTTCTGGATGCGGTGGAGGATGTTCTGGATGCTCTGGATGTAACTCTGGATGTGCTAAAGGATGTCAAGGTTGTTCTGGAGGATGTGGATCTACTTGTTCTGGAGGTTGTCTTGGATGTAGTACATGCACTGGATGTGCAGGAGCTTGTCAAGGGTGTTCTGGCGGTTGTGCTTCTGCATGTTCTAATGTATGTGGTTCCAATTGTTCTGGTGGATGTACTGGTTGTTCTGGTGGATGTGGTGATACATGTACTAATGGTTGTAAAACAGAATGTACTGGAGGTTGCGGAGGATCATGTTCTGGGACTTGTTTAGGATGTTCTGGTTGTACTAATCAATGTACTGGTGGTTGTGGTACTGCTTGTTCTAATACATGTGGAAGCTCTTGTGCTGGTACTTGTGGAGGTTGCTCTGGTTGCGGATCTGGTTGCATTGGAGGATGTGGTGCAGCTTGCCAAAATACTTGTGGTGCGAATTGTTCTGGAACATGCTCTGGCTGTTCTGGTGGCTGTGGAGATAGCTGTGAAGGATGTACTGCTAATTGTGGAGGAGGTTGTTCAGTTTCTTGTGGTACAGGATGTTCTACAGGATGCTCTCTTTCTTGTTTAGCTACTTGTCAAAATGGTTGTCATAATAGTTGTAGTACTCAATGTTTTGGAACTTGTACTGGAACTGCAACATCTGTTATTGTAAGAAGATAAAAGGAGGCTTATTTACATGACATTATTATTTAATGAAAATGAATATGAAATTATTAATTTTACACTATCAATTGCAAAAAATGTTGATAATGCAAAATTTGTAGAACGTATAGATTGTATTTTTGCAGATAATAGTCTTGATCTTGAATTACTTGCAGCACAAATAAAAGATGAATTTCAAGGTAATCTTACTATTATTAATGGTGCATCTACTTATTATTTTACAGATTTTGGTTTTGAAGATTTAAGATTTTTCGTTGATCAACTAGGAATGGAAAAATCAATAAGTCTTTCAAAAATTTTAGAAACAAATATTTAATATTAATGAGACAAAGGAGAAAAAAATGAGTAATAAAGAATTTATTGTTTCAGTATCAGAAGAACAAATAAATTATCTTCAAAGACTTGGTAATGAAGTAGATAGTAAAGTGTTTATTATTGATCGTTTATTTGCCACTCATGCTCAAGATGAAGATACTCAATTATTTGATTCTATACCTTATAAACATTATATGAAAGAATATGAAAAAGCTCATTTCGAGTGGGAAACTGCAAAAGCAGAATTTGAAAAAACTACATTATTACCTATTGTTCAAGAAAAAACAGGAGAAGAAAAACCAAGTTTTAACTGGATGATTGAAGATTATTTATCACATGAGTGTAAAATTATTTTAATATAACAATGAAGGAAAAAATTAAACGTAGAAATTTTGATCAATATCAAGATATGATAGCTAGATTATATCCTGAATTAAATTTAAAATTTGATAACACAGCAATGGCAACTATGGAAATTACTTTTCAAATAACAAATGCTTGTTCTTTAGCATGTTCTTATTGTTATCAAATTAATAAAGGTGTAGAAGTTATGTCTTTTGAAACGGCTAAAACTTTTATTGATAATTTATTCGCAGATAAATATAAAGGATATATTAGCTTAGAAGAAAAACCTTTTATAATTTTGGATTTTATAGGAGGAGAACCTTTTCTTCAACCAGAATTAATTGAAAAAATTTGTGATTATTTTTATAATAAAGCAATAGAATTATGTCATCCATGGGCAGAACATTCAATGATTTCAATTTGTACTAATGGAGTACATTGGTTTGAACCCGCAGTACAACATTTTATTAATAAATATCAAAATAAACTTTCTCTTTCTGTTACTATAGATGGAGATAAAGAATTACATGATTCTTGTCGTAAATTTCCAGATGGTCGTCCTTCATATGATTTAGCATGGGCCGCAGCAAAAGATTGGATTGACAGAGGAGGATATATTGGTTCAAAAATTACTATAGCTCCAGCTAATTTGAAGTATATGAATCAAGCAATCAAACACTTTATTAATCTTGGGTATAATGAAATTAATGCAAATACAGTCTATGAATGGGGTTGGACTTTACAAGATGCTAAAGATTTTTATAATAAATTAAAAGAAATTGCAGATTATTTATTAGATAATAATTTAGAAGAAGAAATTTATTTATCTTTATTTGTAGACACCTTAGGCAAACCAAAGTCTCCAACTGATAATCAAACTTGGTGCGGTGGAGTCGGTAATGCTATGTTAGCTATTGACCCACAAGGAAATTTATATCCATGTTTAAGATATATGGATTCATCTCTTGGTCAATATCAAGAACCGATGATTTTTGGAACGGTTAAAGATGGATTTGGAAAAATTCCTTTATATGCAAATCGAGTTCATTGTTTAGGATGCATAACTCGTCGTAGTGAAATGTATGATGAATGTTTTTATTGTCCTATAGGTGAGGGTTGTGCAGAATGTGCTGCATATAATTATCAAGAATATGGTACTCCTAATCATCATTGTACTTATTTATGTGATATGCATACTGCGAGATGTTTAGCTAATTGTTATTTTTGGAATAAATGTTATAAAAAACATAATACTAAACAAATTCATAAATTATGGGTTCCTGATGCTTGGGCACTAAAAATAATTAATTCAGATGAACTTCAAATGTTAAAAGAATTAGCAGGAGAACCCGATAAAATTGTTCAACATCCTCATCCAATTGAAGTTATTGAATGGCAAAAAAAATTAGGTGAAATACCAGAAGATTATAATGAAGATGAATTAAGAATAAAATTTAAAACTTATTTAAAAGAAAATAATTTACCTTCAAATGAAGCTGGTACTAAAGAAGAATGGGATAAACTTACTTTAGAATAATATAAAAAAAATTGCTTTAGTTAAAATTTTTTGATATAATAATTATTGAAAAATGATACTAAAGCATTTTTTTTATTATAAGGAGAATTAATAAAATGTGGCAAGAATTAATTAAAGATGCTGATAATATGGAAAATATTATGATTAAACTAGGTAAACGAGAAGATATATGGCAAGATCGTTTTATTTGGGCAATTGCTAAAGCACAATATGATTGTATTAAAGCAATTTTACGATTAAGAAAGGATTTATATAAAAATTAAATTCATGGAAAAAACTATTTTAAGTATTGATTTAGATATTATTATGCATCCTTGTATTCAACAATATAATGATGATGTTGAAGGAGATGATGATCCTATTGATTTATGGATTGCTCTAGAAAATGAATATAAATTAGATAATTATAATTTATTAAGTTATGATTCTTATACTCTTATAGAAATTGCAAAATTATTAAAATATAATAAAAATAAAGGAAAAAAAATTTATTATATTCAAGAACATCAAGAAATAGTAGATATATTGCAAAAATCTTCTACTTATCCAAATGAACAATATCATCTTTATAATATTGATTTTCATCATGATTTATGGTATCAAGAAGACGATTTTTATAGCATATTAGAACATAATGAATATACTTGTGCAAATTGGATAGGTTATTTATTTTTAAAGAAAAAATTAAAATCTTTAACCTGGTTAAATGCCCCTAATTCAGAAGATATAGAAATTAAACCTTATGGTAGTAATATTAAAATTAATTATTTAACTTTAAAAGATTTTTATAAATTATATGATTTAAATTTTGATGAAGTTTTCTTTTGTTTATCTCCACAGTGGATTCCCCCAAAATTTCATTTTTTCTATACTTTAATTCAATTATTATTATAAAAAGGAGACAATAAAATATGGATTATATATGGCTTTTTGAACAAATATTTATTACTATTATCATACCTTTATTAGGTGTTTTAACAGTATATATTATTAATTGTATTAATAAATATAGTAAAAAACTGCAATCTCAAACAAATAATGAATTAATAACAAAATATATTGGTACATTAAATGATATTATTATAACTTGTGTTATTGCAACTAATCAAACATATGTTAATTCTTTAAAAGAACAAAATAAATTTGATTTACAAGCACAACAAACAGCTTTTGAAATGACTTATAAAGCCGTTAAAGATATTTTATCTGATGAAATTATAAATATATTATCTATGGTATATGAAGATTTAGATTTATATATTAAACAACAAATTGAAAGTGTTGTTAGTATGAATAGAATATCTTATAATGATAATTGGAATAACGATGAAAATATCCCATCAATAAACTATAATTATAATTAAAATAAAAAAATGGCTGGTAGATCTAATCTTATCTACCAGCCATTTTTTTATTTTTGCATTCCGCTTTCTAATAACGTTTGTTGAGCTCTAAATTTTGCTTCAACGGCTTCAAATAAAGAATCACCTAAGTGATTACCACCAAGTTTATTATAAATATTATGGTCATATGTTAATTGTTCAAATTCATCAATAGAAATAAAACGGTCATCTTTTAAATAATTTTTACATTGTAATCTAAAATGAGATGCTTGAATTGATAATACACCATCTTTTAGAGTTTCAATATAATTTGATAAACTCTTTAATTCTTCTTCCATTTGTCTATCATATTTTAAAGATTCTTGGTGGACTTTTGTGATTTCTCGATCAAATAAATTTTCTTTTTCAACCACTATTTTGTCAACCTCCTTTTTTATTTCTGAAATTTCTGTTTGGACTTTTTCATAACATTTATTCATATCACTTTCTTTTTCACGTTTTTTTTCTCCTTGATACAAATTCCAAAATTTTTTAGCTAAAAGTCCAAAACCTGCAGCCATTAAACCAAAAATAACCTGTACCCAATATGTGATTACCCAGTCCCACATTTTGAAATACCTCCCATTAAAAATAAATAAAAAAGAAATCCCATTTCCTCTATTTAATTCAAAAATGAGATTTCGTTATTATCTTAGTCTGACCAATCATAGTCAGTTTTTTCTATTTGTGTATTTAACAATACATGAGTTCCTAAACAAATAGCATCACTTTCATCTTGTGTTGCTTTTATATTATATTTTTGTAATACATATGCTTGTGCATTTTTCTTCTGTTCTGGCCTTGTTCGTCCTTTAACACCACAAGTAGATTTCCAAGAGCCAGAAAAGACAACTTCATGTGGAAGTTTTAATTCACTTACAAGTTCATATATTACACCAAATACCTCTGCTAAAATTTTAAATGTTTTAACATTATTGGTATTATTTTGTAATTGAATATCTTCAAAAGCTACAAAATCAATATCATAATCAGCAATTAATTTTGCTACTCGTTCTCGAATCTTAAAAAGCCTTTCTCCGACATTATCATCTACAAAAGTAAATGTTCCATAATCATAAAGCTTTCCGTCTTCAAAAACAGCAAATCCAGAAGTGCGACTAGCTTGATCCAATGCTAATAATCGCATTAATTTCCAGTAGATCCAAATCCGCCAGTTCTTTCAGTCCATGTAGCATCATCTTCAGTAACACCATATGGTTTTATAATACCCTGACCGATCGTATCACCTTTCTTCAGAATAATAGGGAATGGAGAAAGATTAATAATCTGGAAGAATATATGTCCTTCATTATCTGGATTATTATAATAATCTGTGTCGATAAT
Source organism: uncultured Mycoplasmatota bacterium (assembly GCA_947302655.1). Classification (GTDB taxonomy): domain Bacteria; phylum Bacillota_I; class Bacilli_A; order RF39; family UBA660; genus RUG13160. The sequence continues at coordinate 12,056 of CAMYVW010000007.1, forward strand.
TCCTACACCATTTCCTAATATGAGCCAGTATTTAAGTGGACATGAACTGCGGACAGACAGCTCGAGATACGTACCTGGATCAAGTTGGCACTTGACTCCAGTTGGTACCAAAGTCGGACGAGCGTCTGCGGCCTTGGTTAATGCGTTCATTTCATCTAGGGTAAGAGGACTAATTTGATCAAACCCATAATCATCTTCGATAACGATTTTATCGTTTATTCCTTGTAGATACATTTCATCATGCATCCTGTAATATGGAGGGATTAAGGTGTCTTCTACAACCTGAAAATCATAACCCGCAGAACCTTTAGTTTTTCTGACCGGGAGGGCCAGCCCGCAGTCTTTATATTTTTCTATAAATTCAAACTTAGCCATTAAAATAGTACTCCTTCATCATATTTTGCTGTTACATGAAGGTCTGGATTCTTCTCTTCTGTAAATACAATTGTAGCTTTTACTAATTGATATTCATCTATAATTTCACCTTTAGCTTTAACATATTTTGTTGTATAACTAAAAGATGAAAGTTCTCCGCATTTTGTTAGTTGAAGTCTTTCTCTTAATTCTAATGCATCTTCTACTGTTGGAACTCTATAAACATTAGTAACTTTTAAAAGATACTCATTCATTAACTTATACTCCTTTTACTCTTATTTTATTACTTTGATATTTAGAAATTTCTTTTGCATAAATTTCTTTTGAAATTTTATAAGCGAATGATTTCCCTCTTATTTCCACATTGTAAATATCCATTCCATGACAAAGATCACACACTTTGTCTGCAATTTCTTTCATAGACGCGGAATGGACTTTGCCATCTGGTGTATATATAGTTTGCTTAAGCGCAAACATATTTACCTTAACAATTATTTTATTATCCATGGTAATATACCATTCCTCCCGAATAATCAAACAGATATAAAGCTGTTGCTTCTCCATCAAAATCCATCCAAATTTCAATGGCATCTTCTGAAGCAACGTCAAAACTGTAGATAGTGTTACTAATTGTAGCTAAACAATCAAATACACAATCTACAAATGTATCTTCTTTTTCATCTGTTGGATAAAATAAAGTGAAATAACTTAATTCTTTTCCATATAAAAGATATGGAGTATTATCTTTCTTCCAATTTTCTAAGGTTTCTTTAGCATCTGTAAGTCTTTGAAGATCAAATGGTGGAAGTTGGGCGACAATTTGTTTGTTTAAACTATACAAATCAATTTTCAGTCCTTCTTCAGTCATTTCTGCTGGCATCTGCTGCCAACCACCATCTGTTGAACTATAACAATAATATGTATTATTTTCTTCGCAAAATGCGATTTCTCTATCTTCATGTTGAACCAGAGCTTCTAACGCTGCCTTAGATGGAACTGTTAATATGTTTCTAGACATTAAAAAAACTCCTTTTTTATTTTTCTAATTATATTATACTAAAAAAAAGTTTTTTTGTCAATAAAAATAAGCGTCAGATTTTACTCTGACGCTTATTATTTTTTTATTTGTCATCATCTTCTTCTTCTTTAGATTTTTTTCTCATAATAAATATGTTAATTATATTAATAATAAGAAGAATGACCATTAAGATAGTCCATTTATCAATTAATGCCATTGGTAAACTCATATCCTCTGTTAAAATAAATGCAATAATAGAAATGATTCCTACTAAAACACTATAAATTTTAAATCTTCTAATACTATGAATATCTTTTTCTTCTTCATCAGTATATTCTTCTTTCTCATCATCAGTTTTCTTTTTAACAAATAAAAGAATAATAGCGATAATACAAGAAAGAATGGCAGAAATTAAATTAATTAATGCCCAACTACCAATTTTTGGTTCTGCTTTTGGAATTTCTACAGGAGTAATTGTAGTAGTTGGAGGTTCAGTATCAGCCACTTGAATTTCTTCGCCATCTCCACGTCCATAAATTATAGCCGGTGTTGGATTTGGAGTAGGTGTAGGAGTTGGATTTTCCGGTTCAACTATTGGCTCTGGAATAGGAGTTGGATCTTCTGGTTTAACCGGTGGCCCTGGTAATAAACTCATTTTATCTAAATAAGATAAATATGGTTCTTTTACTGGCTCTTCAGGTAATTCTTGTTTTTCTGGTTCAGGAGCAAGACGATTAAAGATATAAGTGAATAATGCAAATATATTTTTTGGTTCTTGCTTATCAGTAGTTCTTACCGTAATTTCTTCTACCATCGGCTGACCATTATATAAATAATTACTATATGCAGTTTCTTCTGCATGATGCACAGTATATGCAGTACCAGCTATATAATTCCAATCTCGTACTGTTGCAGTAGTTGCAAGCATATCTCCACTAGAATACCAATATCCTTGCGTATAACCATCAATACTTCTAAAGAAATAAGGTTGTGGATTAGCTCCTAACCATTGACGTTTACCATTTAACCATACTATATTACCCGCAAAACTAGAAGCTTCGCTTGTCATAGTAATAGTATCATCATAATCAATTTCAGCAATTTCCCATTCTACTAAAACAGCAGCAGCTTTTATTCTTTCACTTAATTCAAAACTATAATCTTCAATAGATTCATAAAATGTAGGCTGATTTTCTTCTTCGTATATATTTACATCTTCGTTAAGATAAACATGAAGATTAATAGCTTTGATAGTATTACCAGTAGGATTTTCAGATTTTTCAACTTGAATTGTGTGATTGTTTTCACTAGCAGTATCTGACCAATCTGTTGGCAATGCATCTGCTGAAGTTGTATTGTTTTCAAATCCTCGGGCTTCAGATGAATCAGTAGTAACCTTTTCTTCAACTTTATTTACAAAATCATTATTAGCTTCTACTTTTTCTTTTTCTTCTTCGTAAACCGCATGAGCTTCTTCGTAATTACTATCTACTGTAGCATTATATTTATCAACTTCTTCATTATATTTATCTACTTGATTATTATAATCTGTAATTTCCTCATTTGTTGTAAAGTCATTTAATTGAGGTTGTTGGGGGGTTTCTAATGCGTAAACGCTAGAAAATGGAAAAGTTAATAGTAAAACCATTAACAAAATTCCTAGTATTCGCTTCATTATTCGCTCTCCTTTCGATTTATTTTTTTTCTTCAAATTTTCCATCTATTTTTTGGAAAATTCGTTGATTCTTACTACCACGTAATTTTAAAGATAAATCTTTTTCTGCCTCAATAAAAGGTCCATCAATTAAAACATCAATAGTGTTTAAAATACGTCCAATTTTCTGATCAAAACATCCAGATAAATCTTCAATGGTAAAACCAGTCCATAAAAATATTTTAATGTTTGGATAAGCCTGTCTTACGGCTGTAACGACTTCTTCAACCATTCCTACATTATGCTCATCTAATGGTTCACCCCCAAGAATTGAAAAGTTTCTTGTTAATCCATTTGCACCAATATCTTCTATAATTTCCCATTTAGTGTGTTCTGTATATGGTTGACCTTCTTTAAAATCCCATGTTTCTGGATTAAAACATCCAGGACAATGATGTGGGCATCCTTGAACCCAAAAGCTCACACAGACGCCCTCACCATTAACGACATCATTTGTCATTATTGCATGATATCTACTCATAATTTTTTACTGTGTTTAAATCTATCTTCCGTTTCAGCTATCTTGCCTTTGTTAAAAGCCGTTTTGTAGTCTCCAGTGAGATAGCCAGTTACTCGTCTCAAACGCTGAATATGTGTTGATCCACATTCTGGACATTCATTCTCAATTTCTCCTGTCCAGCCGCATTCAAGGCAAGTATCATTTGGAACATTAATTGCAAAATATGGAATATCATTATCCATAGCATAATTTACAATTTGTTCCAAAGCATCAAGATTCTTTAAAACTGCTCCTTCCAATTCAACATACGTAATACAACCTGCACCAGAGTAGCCAGTAAGCTGTGCTTCAATATCAATTTTATCAAAAGGCGAAATTTCTTTCCACACTGGAACATGGATAGAATTAGTGAAATATTCTCTATCACTAACATTTTCAATTTCACCATATTTATCTTTGAACTTCTTCATTGCGGTGTAGCATAAGTTCTCTGCAGGTGTGTAATACACTCCGAAATTTAACTTATATTTTTCTTTAAACTCAGCACATCTCGTTTTAAATAATTGTTCAATTTGTTTAGCTACTTTCATACCTTCTTCAGTAGTATGATCTACGTTTATTAAAATTTGTAATGTTTCTGCTAATCCAAGTTGTCCAATGACTATTGTTCCGTGCTTCAAAGCTGATCTAATACCTTCTTCAGGTTTATAACCAAGCATTGTGCCATTTTCATACATAAATTTAGCACTGGCCGCATCTTGAGAACAAATATATTCAAATCTTTCAATTAACATATCTTTCGCATCATGAATTGCATCATCTAAAATTTTCATAAAGGTTGCAATCTTTTGATCATTCATCCAAGTTACACTTTGAGGAACTAATGATCCGGCGAATTCTTTTTTAACTTGTTCTACTGCTTCCATAGCAAGTGTTGGCATAATAATAGTTACTGGGCAAATATTTCCGCGTCCATCTTTGGTTTGAGGATTTGTTCCAGGTTCTGCATTGATATCGGCTCCATTAGCAGTTCTACATCCCATAGTGCTAAAGTAAGTTTTTGGATCATTTTTGTCGTATCCAGCATTTCCGGTCCAGTCAACGTTCGCGTAATTTGGGTATAAACGACGGGCTGTGGATTCGAGAGCGAGTCTGTATAAGTCATAGTTTGGATCTCCTGGCTCACGATTAACTCCTTTCATCATTTGGAAAATTCCACAAGGGAATATTGAAGTTTTATGTAATTTGCCCAATCCTTCAATTGATACATTAAGAAGTTCTTTGGTTACTAATCTTCCTTCCGGTAAAGTGCAAGTTCCATAATTAATTGATGTAAATGGAAGTTGATTACCAGAACGAGATTGAAGTGTATTAAGATTGTGATACATTCCTTCAACAGCCTGGTGAACTTCCTTCTCTGTCATATCCATAGCATAAGTATATGCTAAATCATTTTGTGTATAACGTTCACAAGTAATTTCCCAATCTGGATTGAATTCAAATTGTTCAATTTCTTCATCAAACATATGATAGAAATATTTTAATCCATCTTTATAATGTTTCTTAAATGATTTACGAACATATGGAACCATAGTCCAATCTAAATGTGTTGCAGAAACTCCTCCAAATTGCTGAAGAGATTGAAGCTGGAAAATTACTGCTACTAATTGAAAAGCAGTATTAACTGAACCAGCTGGACGCACATCTGTCTGACGAGTATTAAATCCTTTTGCAAGTAAATCATCAAATGGAATAGATAAACAATTATGCATACCAACTGCATATGCATCTAAATCATGAATATAAATTCTATTTCCTAAATGATTTTCTTTTGCTTTTTTAGAGAGAAGATTGTCAAGAGCATATTGTTTTGTCATTACTCCAGAAGCCTCTCCAATACGACCTCCAAATGAACGTTCATCTACATTTGCATTTTGATTTTGAACATTCTTTGCCTCAAGCTTTTCTTTAATGGCATCAAAAAATACCATTTTATTTTTACGAGTAGCTTCTCTTTTATATCTGTAACGAATATAAGCGCGAGCTACATCACGGCGTTCAGAACGCATCAAATAATCTTCAACTAAATCTTGTACCTGCTCAACAGAAATTGGTTCACCAATCATTTTTTCATTATGAGCAGCAATTTTTTCTATTTCATCAGCAATGTCTTTTGCTGTGTCTGTTTCATAAAGCATTCCATCAACTTCGATGAAAGCGTTGTTTATAGCGTTTTCAATTTTATTTTTATCAAATGGAACACATTGTCCTTCACGTTTTTGAATTTGCATATATATTCCTCCATCTAAATATAGTAAGGCAAAATGTGCCTATCACTATATTTGGATTTTGTTTCTAATTTTTTGTCCTCTCTTGTCCTTAGAAGTTTGCGGCCTTGGCGGTGATGATCGCAATATTTCGATCAAAATCTTCCAACCGATTATTTTCTAATTCAATATAATCAAAATCTAAATGTTCAAAATCAATCATGTCTGTTTTAAAACGACGAATAATTTCCATAACATCTGGATTTTCTTCTCGATTAAGCTGGCGTATAAGACGCTCTTTATCGCTGGCCCGCACATAAAACACAAGAATTTCTACATCCTGGGCTGCCAATAAAGATTCTACTCCTGTTGGATTAAATACCCCAATGTTTATACAATCCGATCTTAAACTTGCATAACCAGTTCCATAAAACCAACCATTGAAACAAGCTGCTTCAATCATTTCACCGTTTACAACTTTGTCTCCAAATTTTTCTCCACTAATGAAATTATAATTAATTCCATCTATTTCTCCTTCTCTTGGAGGACGAGTTGTATAACTTATAATTTCATGCAGGTTGGGGTTCTCTTGGAGAACCCCTTGCATCAAACTATCTTTACCGCTGCCAGCTTCACCTATTAATACAATTATTTTATACATGTTCTTCTTCTGCGATACCTTTGTATCGTTCATTTCTAATTACTAAAGTTCCGTCATCATTTATTTGATCAATCTTATAAAGTTGATGTCCTCCAGTAGATGCATATTTCTTACTAATAAATTCATCTCCAGACCGCATACCAACTACAATAATCATACTTCCTCGATTGAACCAAGATTTTTCTTTTACTTTCTTCGTTCCATCAGCTTGACGTTCAGATATTTGTTTATCAAATAATGAAAAATATTCTTTTCTAAATTTTACTTCAACAACTCCATCTGTTGTTAATAAACTAACTGTACTTTTTACTTTATTCTTTGCGATACAAGTTCCACAAATCTTATACAGTTTGAACATATTTATCATTGTACCGCCACGAGGGAACGACCTTTCAACTACTGGAACTTCTGGAAGTTCAAAGAAATTTCTAAATCCATAAATTCCATTATTAACATTTGCTAACTCATGTTCATGATAATAGAAACATAATGCTTCCATTTCCCATGCTGATAAACTTCCTTTTGCATATTTATCCCAATCTTCTTTAAAAATTAAAGTATTGAGATTATCTAAAATCCGTTCCTTATCTGCGGCGATCCATGTTCTGAATACATCCATCCACTTTTGATAAACTTTTTTATCCCATTCTTTTGCATTGAGAATATAATTCGTTCCCATAACGGTTAACAAATCAAGATAACCCATTTCATCCATAAACTCAAATGCTCTATCATCAAGATAATAATTATCTTTATCAATTGTAGATTTACAACATGCTTTCAGATAACGATTAAATTCATATATTCTTCTTGCAGTTACTCTTTCTTCTGTGTCTTCTGGGAGAAGATTATATTTAATTAATCCTCCCATATTCTGCAAAGTTATTCTTTTCTTTTTATCACATGTGTCCCAAATATACCAAGCCATACATTCTTTTCGATCCATCATCGAATCAAATGCTCCTCCTTTAATTAGAGAAATCATTGCCTGTTTATTCGGATGCACTTTATTCAAATAATCTCTTGGTGATATATATGGCCTATTCGCAATTGTGTTGTCAATAACATCATCACCAACATTCAACATCGCTTTCATTCCATATAATATCTGATTATTTTCAGCATCTGGTTCAAAACCATAACCAGATTTATTTATATCTACTAAACTTAAATTAATTCCAGCAGCCAGAATATCTCCCATCGCTTTTGCAATCTTTGAATAATCTGTTGATCCACCACTCTCTGGGTTTGTTGCACCTGAGTTAACAATCAAACATGCAGTATTCCAATAAATCGGATTCCAATTTGTTGCTATATATAAAGTTTGTACTCCGATAAAACTATATGCCAACGCATGAATCACAGAGAATGAATAACCCATCTGCGGGCCGGCTCCAAATCTCCACACATACTCACCCAACTTTGGACTTGACGCTTGGTCATATACCTTTTGCCGCAATTCTGGAATCTTTGACATTTGTTTCTTTCCGACTATCTTTCGGGCCGCATTTGCTTCACCTAACGTAAAGTTACAAATGTGTTCATCCATTAACATTCTCATTAACTGTTCCTGGCTTGGCGGAACTCCATAAGAAGATTTAAAATATGGTTCAAGATATTTTTGTTCTTCTTTTGTCAATCCAAAATTCGTCATCTCACGATACCACAGATTGATATTTTCCTTGAACCGCACATACTTATCTAATGGTCGTTCTTGGCCTTCTTCGCCCATTAATCGCATTAAACCATTTGCGTCCGCCATTTCCAATACATTATGTGGACGAATTTTCTTTGCGGCCTGTGCTCCAACCGGAGAATCAAACTGGAATGTATTTAATACTGATACATCCCCTAATGCTTTCCAAATTCTCTCATCATCCAGAGGCAAAACATTAGGGTGAAAGTACTCATTATAAATCTCCCTAAGTGATAAATCATTTGGCAGAACCTCATCTTTCTGCATTAATTTAATTGCTTGAACTAATTTATCTTGAACTTCTGTTACGAGGAAGTCATATTTAGTTAATCCCATAAATTCTGCATCATGGAGATTATATTGTGTTATAATTTCTCCTTTTGGAGTTCTCATAAATGCTGAATGTTCAAATGGATCATTTTCAAATAATATAACTCCTGATGCGTGAGAACTTCTTTTATTTATTAATCCTTCAATTGCTATAATAATATCTAACAATCCAGGATAATTATTTACTTCTTTAACAAATGCTTGTACTGGTCGACGTCCTTTATCCACATCACCATATACAACCTCTTTTATTGACCACAAAAATCCACGTTCTTGTGGAACTAATGAAGACATAAATTGTGCTTCATCATTTTCAATTCCATCTGGATAATCTTCACTTCTATATCCACGACATGCTGTAAGAATTGCTGACTTTGTTCCTTCTGTTCCAAAAGTTGAAATCAAAGTACAACCTAATGATTCTTTTGCCCATTCTGAAACATCTTCATTAAACATAACCGATCTTTCTTCTCTTATCTTTTGAAGAATCATCGGACGTTTAGACGGACAAATATCAATATCAATATCACCAAGTTCTACACGTTCATCATTAAGATAACGAAAGAATGGAAGATTCCACTCAATTGGATCTAATTGAGTGATACCCATAAGATAATGATTCAGTGCCGCACAACTTGATCCACGTCCTGCACCTACCATTGAACCGCAATCCCAAATCAAGTCGATATAATGCTGAAGAGTATTCGGATATCTAAACATATTAGTTTCGAGTTTTTCACTAATAATACTTTTAACCCGTGCTTCTTCTTCAAGTTCATCAAGATATGTGCTATTAAGTTTATCCAACTCTTCTAATTTATTAACACATTCATTTATCCAATATCTATTTTGAATATCATCATCTTGAAACATTGCTTCTAAATGTGGATAATTACCCCATGGTAATTTAATATTATCTTTTGGATAATCCTTAACTTCTACATAAGGAATATCTTGTTTATGAAACAATGAATAAAATGAAATTTTCTTCTGAATTTCTAAGCTGTTAGCTAATATCCAATTAATTGTATCTAATGAAAAACTTAATTGAAGTAGTTCTGTTAACTCTTGACTATCCATCAAGTAAGTAAATGCGTAAAAAGAATCAACTTCTCTTTCACCATCTTTTGAATTAAGATACGCTTTATGAACTGGACGTTCTGATGCTGTTAAATAATGAGCATCAGTTCCTACCGTCATTTTAACTCCCCATTCTTGAGCAATCTTTAACAATTCTTTATTAACTGTTATTTGATCTTGAAATGATGATGGAGCGCATTCTATATAAAAATCATCACCAAATAAATCGGTGACAAAAGACATAAATTCATTAATTCTATCGCCAAATATCTCTGCATTAAATGTATCTTTTACTTCTAATGCTTGACTTCTCCATAATGCATTAGTTGACAATTCTCCACCAATACACGCTGAAGTTGCAATTAAATGTCCTTTATATTTATTTACAATTTCTTTTAATTCGCTTTTTAAAGTTGGAACTCTCTCCAATCCTCGATCAGAATACGAATTGTACCAGGCTATGGAGCTAAGCTCTCTTAACGCCCTATGTCCGATCGCATCTTTTGCAATTAAAATAAAATGATAATATCTTTGACCTCTATCTCTTGTATCAGTTAAATATATTTCATTACCTAATGCAATACAGAAGTCTGGATTTGTCTCTCTTAATTTACTGGCTATTTTATTAATTTCAACATGCGAACAAAGGGCTTCGTGATCCGTTATCGCGATACCACTAAGCCCAAGTTCAATAGCTTTACTAATTAAATCCTTTGGTCGATTAATACAATCAATCAACCGGATGTTCGAATATTCTGTATGATTATGACATCCAAAATATTTCTGCATTACTATTCCTCATTTCTTTAGATTCTATATATATTATATCATATTTTTTATTTTGTGTCAATAGAATCTTACTAGTGATTCCTTACAACCACTAACTTGTTAACTGCACGAGTTGCAGCTGTATATAACCATCTCGCGTGTTCTATAGTATTAAATGGGAACGTTTCTTCAATAACTAAAACTCTATCCCATTCGCTACCTTGTGATTTATGTGCGGTAATAGCATAACCGTACGCAAATTCCTTTGGTATGATGTCACCTATCCTTGGTCGCAGTTTCCCAAGTTTATAAGATAATCTCCAATCGCAACATTTCTCACCAGTGAGTAACATTTTTCGATCGATTTCTACTAAAGGATATATAGAATCATCAACTACAAAATCCCCTATAATAGCATCAAATGTTTTAACATCACTAGTTTTAGCAATAAAACCTGGAAGAACAATATCATTACGGAAACTATTAGTAAGAGTTCCAACAGTACCATTAACTAATGGGTCACCATTCATATTGAAATCTTCCCAGTAGTTCCGCAAACATATGATTTTATCTCCATCTTCTGGTTCTGGACCTTTTCCAAGCAAAGTTCGCACTTGATTATTGATACGTCCTCTAGAAGCATTGGTTGCAGTTATAATCTGATCTGCCCAAAGGAGCATACCAGAATTCAAACTTGCTTTTGGAAGTACTTGAATTTCTGATCCTTTAAATAAATCTAAAGGTTTTTGTTCACGAATCTTCATAGTTAACTGAATAATTTCAGAATCAGCTTCTTGACGAACAATTTCATCAAGGAAGATATGTGGATGATCCAAAAGGTGATTATCTTCATCTTTATCTATTGGAGGAAGCTGGAATGGGTCACCTAAACAGATAACATAAACTTGGTGACTAAATAATTGATCTACTAAAGTTTTAGGCACCATTGAAATCTCATCAACAACTACGATAGTATAATCTAGCCGAGGCTTTGGTTTATGAAAATATCCACCTGCGGGCTTAGGTATACTTTCGTATAATAGTTTGTGCATCGTCATCGAGTTCTTGTTACCTTTTTTACGAAGAACTTCAGCGGCTTTGCCTGTAAAACTCGCGTAGGCCACCTTATCCGGGCTCACATCCAGGGCGGCTATAATAAATTTTACTAAAGTAGATTTACCAGTACCAGCATATCCAGAAATAACGGTATATTTTTCACCGCATTTCCAACGCTCTACTGCAATTCTTAGTCCTTCTTCTTGTTTACGAGTTAATTCCATATCTATACCTTTATCATATATTATTTCTTAATTTTATTATAACATATTATTTATTATTTTTCAATACGTTTTTTATAATATGGGTTCTTACCAATAATATACCCATCTAAATCTGTTAAATATTGAAAGTTAGAAATCTGCCCAAAAATTTCTAAATCCATTTTTTGTTTTGGGACACGATCATCAGGACTGGCGCCGGCCGGCTTAGTTCTGCGATTTTCAACTTTCAAATATTTTTTAGAAATAATATAGAGTCTGTCCCACAATTTCCATATCTGTAGCAATAATTTGTGGAGTAATCGATCCATTCCATTCATTTATAGCACACTTTCCTATAATATTCATAACAATACTACCAGTTTCTGGCGTTTGCATGAGTTGTTCATATTCTTCAATAGATGAACCAAATTTAATTATACTTACTCCATTAGGAAGCATAATTTTAAGTGTTGGTTTCTTATCGCGAGACATTAAATTAATTGATGATGGACTAATGTGTAGATTTTCTAGAGCAATATTCGGCTGAGGTAAACCTTGACCCCACAGTGCATCCAAGCCCGCAATGTCTAAAACATCATTACCTGTAAAATCATAACCGTGCCAAATAAAATCTACAATTGTGCAGGGAGTAAATTCACAATCTGCAAGTTTTGCATTTGAGTATTCAATAAAATCTGCAAGTTTTGCATCTTCAATTATAATTCCACATGCATTAGCGTGTCCTTCTGCCAA
>CAMYVW010000008.1 GCA_947302655.1 uncultured Mycoplasmatota bacterium
TATTATCAATTAGTAGTTACTGTAGATTCTGAAACTAATGAAGAAATAATTAATTATGTAGACAAAAGTAATGAAGTAAATATAAATAATTATCAATCAAATATATATTATATTAATATAGTACCAGGTATTTACATTATTGATGCTTCACCTACTTATGATCAATATAAACATTATTATCAACAAACTACTTTAATTGATCCTTTAAAATTAGATTACGTTAGAGATAATAAATATTATGAAGATAAAAGAAACGGTTATTATCGCTGGGATGAAATCGTTACTGTCCCATATAATCGTTTATCTGATTCATATGAAAAAAATAAATTTTATTATTATGATGAAAATACTGGTAATTATGTTTTATCAACAGATGAAACACCAAAAACTGGACGTAATTATTTAATATTAAAATCAGAAAATCTTAAAACACTAGAAAGTTTAGTAAATCAAGGAGAAGCTTATGGTTTATATTTACCTGGTAAGTATTTATATAAAGAATTTTATGATCCAATTACAGAAGTAGTTATTACAGATAGAAATTCTATCAATGAAAATACTCCGTTTAACTATAAACTTGCTACCGCCTCAAATTTAACTGATGCTTTAAAGAAAAATATAAGTGGAGCTTTTTATTTACTTCAAACCGATAGTAATCAAACTGCAATTGGAGATGTAATTTATACTAGAGTAATTGATTATGAAGAAGTAGATTTAATTGTAAATGGAGAAAATAATTATGTACCAAGAACATATTATACTCAATCTGTAGATGAAAATAATAATATAATATATGTTCGTTGTGATGATCCAGAGTATGATCCTAGCAAAGAACCTTATTATATTCAAAATGAATCATATATTCGTGTAAAAAGTGAATATTATCAAGTAAATGGTAATACTGCTTATACTTTATTCCCATTTACTAGAAATACGTATTTTAAAAAAGTAAAAAATAATTATGAAGTATTAACTCAATTATCTAATGCTATTGATTTAACTAGTAATAAAGCTCCTATTTATGTATTAAGAAGAGAGCGAAATACATCTGGTACTTTTGCTTTAAATATTCCTTTAGATTGGACAAATATTTCGGTATCTGCAATGGTATTACAAGATCAATTTTATGAACCTGGTATTTATCATTATTTATCTCAATCTTCTAATGGTGATCAATATGGAGATTATATATTAGATACTTATCCAACAAAAACTCATGGAGAAAATTATTATAAAATTGAAAGCATTGGTCAACCAGTTGATTTTTCTGACAAAATCTTCTTTGAAGCATATAAATATTACACTGTAAATAGTGCTGGAGAATATACATTAATTACTGATGGATCTCATATTCCAGAAGGTGATATTTATACTTATGACGATGCTTTATATGTTATTAATGATGAAACTGGTATATATCCTTATGGTGCACTTTGGAATTTTGATACTAAATACGTTCCATCTACATTAACATTAGCGAAACGAACTGAATACTATGGTTTAGAACCATTTGCTGATTTTGCTCGTAATATTAATACAATGCATGGTATGTTGTTAAAGACAAAAGCTATGCTTGATTATGAAAATAAAGATACGCGTGATATTAGAACTGTTCAAGGAGCATTAAATACTTTAGCAGATAAAATTGCTCAATTTTCAACTTGGACACCTGGTGAAATTTTAATTGTTGATAATTATGGACGTCTTCATAGTGCAGATAAAATAAAAACTAAATGGACACAAATTGACGTTGATCCGCAAATTAAAGAACCAAATATTAAAGTTACACATTTATGGACTGCAATTCCAGATACAACTAATACTACTAATTTAAAAGAAAATAATAATGCTAGTTTAGTAAATATTTATCCATTAGTGGATGAAGCTGGACATGTTGGAGGAAAACATACTGAAACATATCTACTTCCAGAAGCTTATGGTATTATTACTGGAGATAGTGGTTCTGTGGCTGCGGGCGGTACCCATGCTACTATGAAATTTGAGGGTACGGATGAATGGATTCAAACTGAAGCGATAACAGAATCAGATGTTAAAAAAGTTAAATTTACTCATGAATTTAATCGAGGCACAGATACAACTGAAACAATTAATTTGTCTACTAACAATGCAGCTACTTTTAATGATGTAAAAACTATACGAGATGCTACAGGACATGAAGTTGCTACACATACAACTACTATTCAATTCCCTCATGGCTATGGTACAGTTATAGGAGATAGTGGTTCTGTTGCAGCTGGTGGTACTTATGCAACTGTTAAGTTTGAAGGAACAGATAATTGGATTCAAACTGAAGCAGTTACAGAGGATAATGTAAAAAAGATTAAATTTACTCATGAGTACACAGCTGGTACAAATACTACAGCAACTGTTAATTTATCAACAAATAATTCCGCTACTTTTGAAGATATTCTTCCAACAGTAGATAATAAAGGTCATGTAACCGCGCAAAAAACTACTACAATTACTTTCCCGCATGGATATGGTGTTATTCAAGGAGATAGCGGTACAGACCTTGCGGCCGGAGGGTCATATGCAACTATTATGTTCAATGGTGCTGATGATTGGACGGCTACAGAAGTAGCAACAGTAAATGATTTACGAACAGTAAAAATTACTCATACTGGTCCAGTTAGTAATAATGCTACTGCAGTTGGACCAACTAGTGCTCAAACACCTGCATTTGGTGGTACTGTTAATATACCAGCTTTTGCAATCGATGCAAAAGGACATGTAGCTACTACTGGAATACAAACTATTACTGTTCCAAGTTTATCTTTAGTTAGTGGAGATAATACTTCAATTACTGCTAATTTGGCAAATGTTATAACTGGTTTAACTTATGTTGCAGATACTAATAGCGGTACTTTTACCAAGACAGAGTCTGCGGTTAAAGATTTATTATTAACAGGATATAGTGCTTCAACAATTGCTCAAGCAGATTTGACTGCAATTGGTAGTTCTGATTCTATTGGAATAGCTTTTAATAAAATACAAAATGCAGTAAATAATATTAATAATGTAATTGAAGCAATGGATTTAGCAGAAATAACAGCTGGAACTGGAGAAGTTATTTCTGCTGTTAGTCAAACAAATGGACAAATTAGTGTATCTAAAAAATCTTTAGAAGCTACAGATATTCCAGATATTCAAGCTAATGAATTTGAATATACTCCAGCTGGAAAAACTGATGCAGAAACATTCTCATTACAAACAATTATTGATCGACTTGTAGCTTTAGAAGATGCACAATAAAATATTTTTATATATTAAACTAGCTTGGCTGTTAATTTGGCCAAGCTAGTTTAGTTTAATTGCTTCTTTTTTTAAAAAAACTAGGAGAGCTAAAAAAGGAGGAATTTAAAAATGGCGTATAGAACACAATTAAGTGGTTACGTAAAATTTTTAAGAGGTACTCCAACAGCGTGGGAACAAATAGAAAGCAAAGATCCTGATACTTTGTATTTTATTGCTGAACCTAATGCTACTAGAGGTCAATTATACTTAGGTAATAAGCTAATCTCTGGTGGCGGAAGTGGTGGTGATATTACTAATATAGGTATTGGAGATTTAACAGATGTATTAATTGGAAATAATATTCCAGCTGATGCTGTGTTAATTTATAATGAACAATATTCATCATGGACTCCAGTATCTTTAGAAGTAGCTATTACTACCGTAATTGGCCCAATGGTTGGGGCTACTGCAGAAGATGATGGTCTTTCTGGATTGGTTCCACAACCGCTTACAGGACAGCAAAATTTATTCTTGCGTGGAGACGCAACTTGGGCGGATCCAACAACATCACTTAGAACTTTAATGAATGATCGATTTAGCGATCTATATGGCAATGATTCCGGAACAATTAGAGAAATTGCACAAAGTTTAATAGATGATTTAGTCGGTAATGCCCCTACCTCTTTAGACACTTTAGAAGAATTGGCTACTTGGGTATCTGAACACGATGACGTGATTAATATTGCTCAAGCAGCTGAAGATATCGAAAATTTAACAACTGCTATGTTTGGTACTTTAGCTAATCCAGCAGAAACTGATGCTGATTTAGCTGCAATGGTACAAGAAGATGGAGTTGTTAGAATTTTAACAAATTTACAAACTATAATTTTAGGCAGTGAACAACAACCAGGTTTACAAGCAAAAGTTGGAGCGTTAGAATTAAATGTTTCTGACAATACTGCAGCTATTAATACTTTAAATACGTCTATGACAACAATAAATAGTCGTATTGATGGAGTTGAAGATAGGTTACGTTGGACTGATGTGGTTGTTGTTGAGGATGGAGAATAGTAGAAAGGAGTAATTATGCCAACACCTGATAAAAATGTAGTTGCTGGTGCTTTACTTGGTTTTAAGGTTGGTACACAAGAAAGTGTTGATAACATTTTAAGCACTGGTTCTGGCGCAGTGCATGGCTGTTTCTATTTAACAAAAGACACTCATCGTCTTTATGTTGGTAATGAAGATACAAGCCTTTCTGCGGTTAATGAGGGCATTGAATTTATTTCTACCTGGGATGCGCTTCAAGCTATTGCCTCAAGTGCATCTAGTTCTGTTTCTGGAGCAAAATATTTAACTGGTCGTTTTTATTATGTTGCTGATAGAAATGTATTATGTGTTTATAATGGTAGAAACTGGGTTCAATTAAATGAAAATACAAATACTACAGTAGAAAGTGTTGAAAACGTAGTAACAGCAAATAATAATGTTGCTACTGTATCTACTGCAGTTATAGATAGCACATATCAAAGCGGTGGTTCTGGAAGCCAAGGATATTTTGATGATAGTTTTACTATTACTGGTAGTAATGGTATTACTGTTACAGGTAGTGGAAAAGCTGTAACTCTTGCTGGAGATACTTATACTTTAAGTGCAGCGGCAAATACCAATAATTCAAATAATATTGATATTAAATTAGATTCTAGTAATACTAGCAATGATTCTTCTGTAACATTAGTTAAAGGAAGTAATATTACTTTATCTAAATCTGCTTCTGGAAATGATATTACTATTAGTGCTACAGACACAGTTAATACAGATCTTACTATTGATGCATTATCTACTGGTGGTTTTACTTTTACTGTTGTAGATACTAATGATCAAGTAAGTGATACAGTTGATCCACAAATTAGATATTTTGTATCTGGAGATTCTTCTGCTACAACTTCAACAGCTGGAGCAACAAATACTGTATCATTTATTAGCGGAATTGCTGATCTTGATGTATATTCAAGAGCTGCTATTGATTCTAAATTACAAGCTGTAAATGCTATGGTATATAGAGGTACTGTTGGAACAACTGGTTCTGGTGCTACTTCTATTACAAAGAGTGGAGATACAACAACAATTCTTAAAAATGGAGAACCTGTTGCAGTATCTATTGGAGATACATTCTTAACTACTACAGCTGGTACATATGGTAATGTTAGTTATCAAGAGGGATCTTTATTTATTGCTCGTTCTACAGACGGAACTGAACGCGCAGATGGTACGATTGATCCAACTAAATTAGTTTTTGATGTTGTTGCCGAACGTTCTAATACAGATACACATTATTATTTAGAAGGTATTACCAATGGTATTGCTTTACATGATGATACTGTTGGTTCACCTGCAGTAGGTAGTTTAACTATTAATAGTGGTGATGCTTGGATTGGTATTGCTCAATCTGGTACTGATGATAAAGTATTAACTGTAACACATCAAAATGTTACTAGAACAAATACAACAGGTACACAAGTAACACAAACCGCAGGTAGTAATATTACTGTTCCAGTAATCACTGCAGTAAACAGTGATGCTAAAGGTCATATTACTGGTATTGAAACTACTAATTATCTTATTAAAGATAGTAATACTGAATTAACAAGTATGTCTACTACAACATCAGCTTATGCTGATACAACTAATAAGTATACTGCTGGTGTTGTTAATACAACTGTTAATGTAACTTATGGTGACAGTACTACTGATTCTGAGTCTAGTGCAGTTGTATTCAGTAGTTCTAGTTTAACTATTAGTGATAATGATGCTCGCCCAACTGCTTTAAATGGTAATGTCACACCAGGTGGATTACAAATTGAAATGGTTTGGGGCAGTTTTTAATTAGACAATTGAATTAAAAATTAATCTAAAGTAGAGAGATGAAAAGCGAAGAGAAATATTTCATTTCTCTTCGCTTTTTCTTATATACTAAAAGATAGAAAGGAGAAAACCGCATGATTGATAGTCGAACTAAATTTAGACCTGCGTATGGTACTGAAGCCAAAATTTTGAGTGCGGACATTCATGAGGGTTGGATTTATGTAGCTTCTGATACTGGTAAAATTTTTATTGATTCAGAAGGTGCTCGTAAACAAATTGGCGGCAGCGGGTCTGGTGGAACGGGTTCTTCTAATATTGTATGGGGATATGGTGATGAAGAACTTGGTACTATCATAAAAGCAACAGATGATGCTAGCGATGGCGATCCTGTTTATTATTTTAATATATCCGCGGTTGGAGATGGAACTCTTCCAGATGTAGACGCATTAATTTTAAACTCTGATGGAAGATTTTTTAGAGTTACAGATAATGCGCTTTCTGCTGAAGGATTTTTTACTGTTGAATTAATTGCTGTAAGTGGTGGTGGTTCTGGCGGTGGAGGAGGAGGTCCTTCTCAAGTAGACTTGTCTTTAACGTGGAGTAATATTGATTTATTAGGATCAACTTACATTTATGGACAAGATTCTAAAATCATTTTTTATCCTCATTCTGATACAGATGAAGTTGTATCAATTATTGTTACAGCTATTGATAAAACTGGAAATAATCCAGATGTAGTGCGTCAATCCAGAGTATATAATGATGCTCCATTTGAATTTAATACAAATTTATTACCAGCTAGTGATAGTATGGATATTCAAGTTACAATTCAAGCAGACCATTCTACTTATAATAAAGGTAGAGGTTTAACTAAAACTTTTACTAATAATAAAGTTTTAAAAATGTATCTTGAAAAACCAAATGATTTTATGATTGGTATTCAAACTGGATCAGCTCAATTATCTTATATGCCTCATTTTACAAATTTAGGAACTACTGAAAATCCTGTTCGTGTTAAATATGCTTTAGATGGTGGAGACGCAGCAGATAATGGTGAAGCTTTAGTAGCTGCTAAAAATGAGCATAAACAATATATTAATATTCCACAACAAGCTCATGGTATGCATACTGTAGATTTGTGGTTATCTGTAGTAATTAATGCTGTAGAGTATGATAGTGATAAAGTTACATTTGAAGTACCTTGGGTAGATGCTAGTGATGATACTCCAATTATCTGGACTAAAGAAGATATTGGAACAGTAATCAATTATGAATCTGCTACACTTCAATATATGGTATATAGTTCCATAGCCGCAAGAGAAGGTTCTGCTATTGAAGTTTCTTTGTATCATGGAAATGATTTATTAAATACTGAAGAAGTAATGTATAGTTCCTCTCAATGGTTATCTATGGATTTAACTGCAAATTATGAAGTAGGTAATAATACATTTATTCTTCAAGTTGGTTCTGCTAGTAAAGAATTTTCCTTCTATGTTACAAATGAGGGAGCTAGAGACTTATCTTTACGTCATAATGATCAATTAGAAATTAATTTTGATGCTCTTGGTCGTTCTAGTAAAGAAATTAAATCTAGTCGTTCTACTTGGATTTCTAAATGTGTTCCTAGAAGTACTGTTGATATTCATCCAAATCCTTATGAAGCAATTTTACAGAAGTTTAACTGGTATAGTAATGGTTGGAAAAATGATAATGATGGTATGGGTGCTTATTTAAATATTACTAATGGTGCATCTGTACGTATTCCAATGAGTACAATTACTTTAAATGGAGCACAACCTTGGTCTTTTGAAATTCGTTTTAGAATTAAAAATGCTAAGAAATTTGCGACTTTAGTTACAGAAATTCCTAAATATCGTTATTATGACGCTAATGGAATTGAAAGCGCTATGGGTCAAGAAAAAACTTTAGATGAAATTGAAGCTCTTGGCGGAACTCCAATGCTTGATGAAGATGGCAACAAAGTCATGAATGAAGCAAATACTACTAAGAAAATTGTTCAAACTGAAAAGTATATTGCTATGAAATATTTAAGTAATAGTGGTTTAGGTTTTGCTATCGGTACTCAAGAAGCTTATTTCAGCACTGCTGGACAAGTTGTTAATGTAAAATATAAAGAAAATGAAATTATTAGTATTACATTTGTAGTTGATAAATCTGCTGATGCTTTAAGTATTTACCTTAATGGTATTTTATCTGGTGTTGCGAATTTATCTGCAATTCCTTCATTCACAATGGAAAATATTGCATTTGAAATTAATTCTACTTATTGTGACTTTGATTTATATAAATTTAGAGTTTATCCAATTGCATTATCACTTCCAGATGTAATTCATAATTATATCGCAGATATTAAAGATTTATCACTATATGATGAGAATCAATTAACAGATATTAATGATGATACTGTTTTATCATATCAAGAGCTTGTAAAATATAATAGAGATCATCCAGATGATCCTACAATGCCTTACTGTGTAATTGATATGAGCGCAAATGATAATTCTGATTTACCTTGTTACAAAGGAGATAAAAAGAAAGTTCGTATTGAATTTACGAATCCAGTAGCAGATTATTTAGTTGGTTTACCTAATGATAATCCGCAACGTATTACTTCTTTCCAATATTATACACATTGTCCAAGCTTTACAGCTAATGATGTAGAATTAAACGTACAAGGTACTTCTTCACAGAAATATCCTCGTCGTAATTTTAAGGCTAAATTTAAAAAAGCTAAAAATTGGAATTATTCAAATGGTGAGCTTGCGGGCCAGCCTGTAAGTGGCGCATATACCTTGGCCTCAGGTCAATCTTTAACCGCAAACTGGCATGAAGACCATGAAACAATTGGTTCAAATGCATTTACTTGGAAGATTGACTACATGGAATCTTCTGGATCTTATAATACTGGTTTTGCTAATTTAATGGGATCTGGTGTTTATAATAAACATCCACTTGAAGATTTAAATCTTTCTGGTGTAGAAGCTTCTGATTTTAGAACAAGTGTATATGGATTCCCATGTTTGATGTTCCATAAGACGGGAGAGAATGATTATACATATATTGGTCGTTATAATTTTAACTTAGATAAGAGTTCTAATGAACGTTATGGATTTGAGCTTAAGAAAGAACAACCATACTTAACATGGCAGAAAGAAGTTGCTGTAATGGATGGTGAAGAACCAGTTCTTGATCCAAATACAGGTGAGCCTGTAACTGAAACTGTAAATTATCATCCAACAATTAAAGAAGCTTCTGAATGTTGGGAATTAAGAGATAACCAAGGTACTTGGTGTTCTTGGAGATATCCTAACCCAGAAATGCGTGCAGCTGGTTTCAATGCTCGTATGTCTAATTCAACTGAAGCTGAGCCAAGAATTGAAGTAGCTCAACACTTTGAAGCTAGATATCATCCATACGCAGATCAATTTGAATATGCCCAGAATATTATTTTAGGTAAAGAAAATACCGATGATTTATCTGCGGATATTGGTGGCGATACAGCCGCGGCTGCAAGTGCCTATGTTTATAATAAACTTCAAAACTTGCAAGTTTTATTTAATTGGTTAGATAGCACTGATACAAATACAGCTACAAATGAAGTATTTGATACTCCAAAACGTCAAATTGTAAGTGCTAAATTAACAATAAAACAACGTAATCCAGAATTTGACTATGAACAATATATTGCAAATCCAAAGACTTATAAAGTTCCAGAATTTATTTATGTTGAAGATACTGACGCTATGGCACTTCAAGGAGTTTCTTATGAAACTGTTTCTGAAGGTGGGGTTGAACGTACTTATGGTATATTTACAAAAGATAGCGTAGAATATCGTAAACAAAAATTCTATTCTGAATTTGATAAACACTTAGATTTACATTATTGTTGCACTTATTTTGTTATGACTGAATTAATGCTTTGTTATGACTCTCGTGGTAAGAACATGATGATTGCATCTTGGGGACCTCGTGAAGTTGGTGGAGATTATATTTGGTATCCTATTTTCTATGATATTGATACTCAATTAGGTCTTAACAATGTAGGAGCAAAATTATGGGATTATGATGAAGATTCATCTGAAAACGGAACTTTCTCAACAAAAGATTCTGTTCTTTGGACAAATCTTTATGATGTATTTAAGAGTACTGTTATTAGTACATATCGTAGTTTACGTAATGGTAAAATTAATGAATCTATTATTGAAAATGCATATATGTGTCGTGCAGGTTCAACATTTAATTCTTATGCAATGAGAGGTAAACGTCCAATTATTGCTCTTGGATTAGATGAATATTATAAATATGTATTACCTGTAACAGTTCCTTGGAAAGACCAAACTGGTCAAATGGTAACTGCTAATTACTTATATGCTTGTCAAGGTGATAGAATTCTTTCAAGAGAATTATTAATCGAAAATCGTTTACTTTATATGGATTCTAAGTGGCTTGGTGGTACATTTACTATTACTTCTGGAGGTATGGCTGGTATTATGTTCCGTAGTACGGGTAATAAACCATCAACATCTTCAGATATTTACTTAGATGGTCAAAGATATGATAGAACTCTTGGTCAATATGTTAATGATTCAAGTGTTGTATATCCAGTACCATATTTCGATGCTACTCCAGAATATAAAGTAACTCCGTATTTAAACTTCTATGTAACTACTTTCGTAGATGAAAATACATTCCAAACAGAAAAAGCTTATAGTGAAGCTGAATACCCAGATGGTATTCCAACTGCTATTTCTCCTTCTGTTGCTGAAGGTTATCGTAGTGGTCAAGTCGATCAGCAATTAAATTATTTTGCTGGAAGTAACTATATTTCTAGCTTAGGAGATTTAAGTTTGAAATATGTTAATCAGGTTGATATGCCTAACGCAACTCGTTTGCTTGATATCTCTCTTGGTAGTGATGTACCTGGATATTACAATGCTGAAACATTAGATCCATTTAACCTTTATACTGAAGTCAATGTTGATGGAACTGTTAAAGCAGGACATGAAAAATCATTACTTCGTAAAATTAATTTAAATCATTTAAGAAATTTAAATAAATATCTTGATGTTCGTTCTCCAGATAAACTTGAAGAATTCCGTGCTCTTGACACTGGTCTTACTTATGCATTATTTGCAGATGGTGCTCCATTAAATACTGTACATTTACCTGCTTCAGTAAAATCTTTAACATTTAATCATAATAAAGAATTAAAGAAATTAATTACTGAAACTCCAGTAGTTGCAGAATTAATTAATGGTGAATTAGTATATCGTCCACATGAAGAATATGAAGGATTGTTTGTTGATGGTGTTACTAATTATACTAATGAAATGGCAGGACAAGGTTCTCTTATTGAAGAGCTTTCATTTGAAGGTGATGCTTTAGGTTATGGCTCTTATATAATTCTTAAAAATGTTGTATCAAAGAAAAATGGTACTGCTAATAGATTATCTATTCGTATGGCAGATGTTAACTGGACTCCTTATGTTCAAGTTGAATATGGAGAAGTTAAACAGATAGGAGTAAATTATTTCTACTTAACAGATCATAGTGATTATGAAGCTTATACTCATCCAGATAGTGATTGGATGACAGATACTTTAAACGGTAGGGTTTATACTAAAGATGAGACAGTAGATGAAAGTGTAATTACTGATTTAAGTCTTTTAGATTTATTTATTAATGATTATACATTAGCTGAAGCAAGTAATAGAATTAACTATTTTACTAATAATATTGAATCTATGCAAAGTCAAAGATCTTATCCTACTATTTCTGGAGAATTATATGTTTCTAACGCTAATGGAACAGCTGTTGATGAATTTTCATTAACTGATGTATATGGTGTTTGCTGGCCAAACTTAAAAATTAGAGCAGCAAAAATTGATAAAGCATATGTTGCAAAATATGTACAAAGAATTAGTGGAAAAGATAATGAATTAGATATTCTTAGATCTGCAAAAGTTGATGGAGCACATCCAAGATTTACAGCTAAAACTCCAACATTAGCAAACCATGATTTTGTTGGTTGGACATTATATCCAGAATATTCAGTTATTCCACAGAATCAAATTGAATCTTTGATGGCAGAAGGAAAAATTTTACAACAAGCAGATATTGAAAGCATGACTTTTGATACAGAACATGATAGTTATATTTTCTACACTGTATTTACAATTACTCAATTTGCAGCTAATTTTTATAATCCAGATGGAACATTATTATATACAACAAATGTAAATTATGGTAGTTATTTAAGTGATCCTCCTATTTTACCTTCTACTGATGAATCTAATTTATCATTAGAAACAAAATATAGGTTCTTAGGATGGGTATTTGAACCAGAAAATCCAATGGAAACTTGTTTCCCTAGATCAATTACTTTAGCTCCAAATTTAGCAACTCTTAATCGTATTAAATCTCAAACTTCAGATAAGAATTTCTATGCTTGTTATATTGAAGAAGATGTACATGCTAAAGCAACTGATAGTAATTATTTCACATTTACTAGAATTTATGCTACAGATTTTAATTCTGAAGGATATAGTATTAGTCCAAAGAGTGGAATTGTAATGAATGGAAAAATTACTATTCCAGCAACATATAATGGATTACCAGTAGTAGAATTATCTAATTTTACAGGTAGTAATCCACGTGAAGGCGGAACAGTAAAAGAACAACATATTACACATATTTTCTTTGAAAATAATGAAAATATTACAAGTATTGGATATGAATGTTTTGACCGTCAACAAAGAACAATTAATGGAGGTAATGTTAATGCAAATAATCCTAATTTAGCATTAGACCTTCAATATATTGAATTACCGGTTAATTTAAAGAAAATTGGTACATCTGCATTTAGAGGACAATCTAACTTACAATATTTCGATTTACCAGAAGGTTTATTAGAAATTGGACAATATGCGTTCCAAGGAGCTTTTGAAACTCAATTACTCAATCGTCCTCTTTATATACCAGGAACGGTTAGAATGATTGAACCAAGAGCATTTGCATTCTTAGGAACTCAATCTACTGAATTACAAATTGGATCAGTTAATTCTCCAAGTAAGTTAAGATTTGATTTAATTCAACAAAATCTTGTTCAAGAAAATGGTCAAGCTGCTACAAAAGCATATACGCCATTTAATGAATGGATTTTTGGTAATAATCCTAATACTACTGTACAAGGTGGCGTTATTGATATTATTAAAGTTGATATTTATGACCCAATTAGTGATTATGCAATTTATGGTCAAAGTGATTTTAACTGGGATCAAACATTAAATTGGATTTTATTACGTCATAGTCAGTATGAATTAGAATTAAATATATGTAATACAGTATAAAGGAGGAGTTAGAATAAAATGACTAAAACTGTTTTATATACTTATTTTGGTACTAATGGAACGATTACTTCTCCAATTCATTTACCAGATATTTATTGTTTAAAAAAAATACGTTTAACCGCAGATCCTGGTAAGGTTTTAACAAATGGAACTAGGACTGATATATCTGTTGTTGTAACAGATGAAACAATTGATCAATGGACAGAAGTGGATAAATAGTTTTCATTTGGTCAAAAATAATTATAAGAATTAATGAATCTTTCAATTTTATTGAAAGGGTGAATAAAGGGGTTCTCCTTTATAGAGAACCCCTTTTCTTTTAAATTAAAGAAAGGATTGGATAGTTAAGCATGATTACTGTTATTAATAAAACCAATAAGGGTTTATATCAACAGCTGTTTCAAGATGTAGAAGACTACCTATCTACTCATACTTGGGATAATCAAGAAGTTGAAGAAGCTTACGGTGAAGGTGCTATCCTTCAAAAAGTCCCAGTAATTGACGAAGAAACTGGTGAATCTATTTTAGAACCAGATAAGATTACTTCTCTTGCACGCTTATTCCAATATATGGATGTAATTACAGAATTCACTCCTCTTTATACAAGACTTCCTTTAGATGAAGAACCTTTCTTCATTAATGCAGATAAAAGAACTATTTCAGTTCCTAAAGATTTTGCTGCAAATGGTATTTCTGTACAGGGAGATGAAATTGCTGAAATATTATTCTTTAAAATTAATCGTTTCTTCGATGCGACTGATTTAAACGAATGTGACATTTATATTCAATGGAAAAGTTCTGAAGTAGATGCAAATGGTGATTTTAAAGAAGGAGTTTCAAAGCCTTGGATTAAAGATATTACTAGTGAACCTGGATATTTAGTCTTTGGTTGGCCTATTTCTTCAGCTATTACTAATACTGCTGGTAACGTTACTTTCTCAGTACGTTTTTATCGTGTAGACGAAGGAAACAATTTACTTTATAGTTTTTCTACATTAGACCAAACTGTTGCTATTAAACCTGCATTAGATTATGATATTCAAGATATTGAAAATAAAATTTCTTCTGTTTTTGTTGATGATGTAACAAATAAAATTATTGAACGTGCTGTTCCTAGTGCTGGATCTGCAGGTGATGATGTTGCACAATCTCCAGAATGGGAAGAATGGGTATTACCACAACTTTATAGCGAAACTGCTGATTTAAATAATGTTGTTGAATATTTTAATCCTGAAAACGAAGAAGATTTAATGTATTATGTACGCAATTTAAATCTTGATAGTAATGGATTTTCTAATGAACCTCTTGAAGTATTTAGTGCAGCAACATCAGAAGATGCTGGTATTATTACTTATAAATGGACTAAATCTGTTGACATAAATAATGATGGCAGATTAGTATCTACACGTAGAACAACTGCTTCTAATGAAGATACTTTCTATGAAGCTGTACATTATAGAATAGTAGACACTACAGATAGTGAACGCGACAGCAATAAAACTTATTATTATAATGATGGTAATAAATATAAAGTTGTACCAATTGTTAGTGAATCTGATCCAACTCCATTTGATAGATTAAGAAATGAAGAAGGAAAAGACATTTATGAATTAGTTTCTAAAGCTGTTTTAGCTGAACCAGGTAGATATGGTGCAGTTGCTAAAAATAG
>CAMYVW010000009.1 GCA_947302655.1 uncultured Mycoplasmatota bacterium
TTGTTATATGTTAGATTTAAAAAAATTATTTGATAAAATTTTAACAAAATTATCAGATTTACAAAATAATTTTAATAATTATTATACTAAAACACAAATGGATTCTTCTTTAGGTTTAAAAGTTAATAAAGCTGGTGATACAATGACTGGTGCATTAACTGTAAATAATAAAATAGAAATTAATCCAAATACTGGTTCATATCAAGAGGGTATTAGAATTCATGCATATAGTAATTGGTCTGATATTACTCTGTGTGGATCTGATAATACAGCAACATCTGGTACTTCTACAAATACATGGTTCATTGGAAATAATAATGGTAATTTTCATTTAACTAGAAATGGCTCATCTGGTATTGATATTACTAATTTTTCTTCAATTTCAAATAATTTTTGGAGATTAAGAAGTAATATGCCAGGTAATATTCCTACTACTACTAGAAGTGTATTACATATTTACGGACCAACATATGGTAATACAGCTAGTGATTTATTAAGTGGAACAACAGGAGTGTTTCGTTATGGAGATGGAGGTCCTCAAATTACTTTTGATACTGCTTCTACTCCAGGAGGAGCACAAGCTGGAGCACTTATTTTTACAGATCATGATAATGCAGGAACTGGAGTAAGTTGGCATTTTGTAACAAATCAAGGTGATAATGATAGTGGTGGTGACGCTATTGTAACTGCTCCTCGTTTTAGAGCAAGAACTGGTATAACAATTGGACAAAATACAGATAATACTACTTATGCATTATATATTAACGGTATTACAGCAACTCCCGTTATTTCAGGAGGAAGCTGGATTGCCGGTACTAAAAATGCAACTTTTAGGGTAACTAATTTTACAACAGCTGCAGCGAATGCTTTTTATCAAGCTGCATATTCTTTAAAATGTTATACTGGAGCATGGAGTATAGGAGCTTTATCTGGATCTAATAATTTATATTTTGTATTTGGTACAGATGCTAATTATAATGCTAATAATAATGTAGTAACTAATGCTTGTGTTACTGCAGCAGGAGCTTTTACTAATTCTTCGAAACGAGAATTTAAAGAAAATATTAATCCAATAAATTATTCTTGTTGTGATATTCTTAATTCTGTTAATATATGTTCTTTTAATATGAAATCAGATCCAAATAAGGATTATAGAGTTGGTTTTATAGCAGATGATACTGATCCAATATTAAGTGGAAAAAATCAAGATGTAATGGATTTACAAAATTGTATTGGAGTATTAATCAAAGCTAATCAAGAATTATCCGCACAAATTCAAAATTTAAAAGAAGAAATTCAAAAATTAAAATAAAAAAAATAAGGGGACACCTTTTTACAGGTGTCCCAATTTTTTGTTTTAAGCGATACAAGAGTATCTCTCTTCATTAAGCTTCTCCATCATTAATTCATATCCTGTCTTTCCAGACATGATAGTTTCAAAGATAGATGGAGAGAATCCAGAGACAAAACTAACTCTTCCATTGCCAAGCATTGGAATGTTATTCTGTCTAGCATCAACGTTCCAGAAGATGAGATGTGGAAGCTCAAGTCCATAGGCAGCCCACTTTCTTGCGATACCTTCCATAACAGTCTCACAATTTCTACTATTGATTCTAGATGAATGTCTCCAACTAGATGTAGCACTATCGAATTCCATATCAGAAATTACAATAACATTCTTTGGGATATCCTCCCTTCTTACTCCTGGAAGTGTTGCAGTCTCAAGAATAAGATCGAAAGTAGCCTCGATGTTAGTATTCTCACACAGATTAGTACGATAGATTCTCGCTACCTTATCGCAGAAATCCACTCCTTCAGTCTTGATCAACTGTGGGCGTGAAGAGAAGCTAATATAGTTTCCAGCAAATGGTCCGTTATTATGTTCTGCACAATAAAGACCAAGGGAAATGGCTACATTAATAGGAGCAGAAGCTTCTCTACCTGTCATAGATCCAGAAGTATCTACAACAGCAATTCCATTGAATGTAGAGTTCTGGAAGTAATCTGCAAGATTATCCCAATACTTGTTAACCATAAGACGCTTTGTGTCATTAAGGTCAACATCAGGAGTACGCCAATAATAGTCGCATCCCATAACCTTTGTTGCTTCTGCAACACATTCATATGGATATAATGCCTTTGCGTTTACAGTCTTAGTAGCGTCCTTAGCGAACTCAGCATAAGTCTGTACGTTTTCATTCTTTGCACGCTCAAGGTCGTGACGAGCGAAAGCATTCTTGTAAATCATTCCAGCACGAGATGGAATCTTATCGAATTCAATCTCGTCCCAACGATTTTCAGACATTAACTTTTCAAGTACGTTAATACGGCTACGCAGAATAGAAAGAGTCTTTCTATACTGACGAGAAGTCATATTAAAGTAATGACGAGTAATACGTCCAAGTCTGCGGGACTCGTTGCTAGATGTATTCTCAGACTTCAGCCACTTTGCAAGCAAAGATGGAGTCTTGCACTGTACGTCAAGAGCAAGCTGATCATACATCATTCTGAATGCAGACATCTCAAGAGGTGTTCCTACGAACACATAAAGATCGTCCCAACGACCAAATTCTGGTACATGCTGAAGCATTCTGCGTGCAGTAGCTGTATGATTATTAGCTAACCACTTCATACATACACGGAAAAATCTACGCTCTCCCTGACCTCCACGAATATCGCGGATGTAGAAAAGGCATCTTAAAGCATAAAGAGGATTTTCCTCAAATGCGTTCTTGAAAAGCAGGATAACATCTGCATCAGAACGATTACGATAAGCTGCACCCATCGCAAACATATCAAGCAGATCAGACTTTGTAGTCTTATGAGTTACTCCACCATTTTCTGTGTAAGTAAAGTTATTAGCATTTGTCATTGCGTTCATGAAAGTATTTGCCATACTATCCTCCTTTTTCTCTTTGAACCCCCTTGGACAAGAGGGTAATCTTTAACTTACATATTAATTATAACAAATATTTTTTAAAAAATCAAAATATAATTTTAAAATGGAGGCCACGGTGAGAGTCGAACTCACTAACAGCAGTTTTGCAGACTGCCGCCCGGCCGACGAGCGTCATGGCCGAAATTCTTCAATTGGATATCCATGAGCTTTAAACCAATTTTGTACTGGCCATCTTTCTGAACAAGGATTATCGTATTTTTCGTGAAAAATTAACACTAAAATAGGTTCTTCTTTAAATCCTTCTACTTCTTTAATTTGATTTCCCAATGTTTCAAATCGAGAAATAATTTCTTGAAAATCTAATTGTTCTAATTGATTATAATATGTTTTTAAAAAGGAACAAGTTTGCGGGCTATAGGCCATACATGTTTCAGGGCCTCGACATAAGCCCTCACATGTTTCACCTGGAACGAACGGCTCTGCCCGCAATCCATTCCAAACTTCATTTTTATCTTTCCACTGATAGCTATTACCTTGGCCTTGATGAAACCATTTAGGATCCCAAACCGCAGTACTCAATGGAATATAATTTTGTTTCATATTTCTAATTTGATAAAAATAAGAGGTTAATATTTTCATTTTATTGGTTTCCAATAATCATCATATCTATAATTAATCTTAATATGATCTATTTCATCAAGAATATCTTCATATGTTGTTTCATAGAACTCTTCTATTGGAACAGTAGGTTGTCCAATTTTTCTTGCACATTTATCGCAGAACGGGTAAACCCAGCCTCGTGTAATCCTAGTAGCGACCTGCCCGCAGTGACCGCAAATATATTTAGAAAGTTCTTCGTATTTAGCAAGAACTTCTTTAGTTTTATCACCATATCCAGTTGCATATAATCTTAAACTAGCATATTTTTCTTTGATTTGGAGAAATTCAAAAGTATCTTCACAACCATCTTCTTTAATAGCTTTATCTAATTCTTTTACTAAGTCTTCTCCAAAGGCTGTTCGCCATCCAGGTTCTAAATCATCTAGCCAACAACTTGTCCAGGTACCAGCTGCATATGTATTTTTTACTCTTAAAAAAGGATATTGTTTAATTAATTCTTTATTATTATCCATTTATTATAACCTCTCTTGTTATCAAAAAAGTATTTTCATTTTTTGAAGCGGTTGAAAATACTAAACTATCCGTTGGGAGGGGAATTTTATTAAAAAAGAGGGACTGTTGAAAGTAGGTGAATCCCTTACTTTCTATTATAATTATATCAAAAATTTTGTTAAAAATCAAAATTAATATTCTTACCAATTGTTTGAGCATACATTTGAAAGTAAAACTCATCATCGCATTCTTCAGAACAAATATGAGCACCAGCGTTCAATTCAATAAAATGAGTTAATTTACCACATATATAACAATTGTCTGCTTTTGGTGACCATATATAATTACCATGCTCATATTGTTCATGCTCATTAGCTTCTGGATATTTATCACTAAATAACATATTTACCTCGTATATATATAAACATTTGCATGGTGAAAGAGAGTAATTTCACAAATTATTTTGGTAATTAAAATATCTTTATTAAGAATTTCATAATACCATTCTAAAGGATCTGTGTCATCATCCCAAATTAAAATATCGTTATAAAACACTTTAACGGGACACATGCTGTGTATGATCTCAGCATAGTCCCGTATAGTTAATTCTGTATATAAATTTTTACATTTTTTCCAATTCTTTTTCATGAATATATCCCCACTCTTGGTGCGGAGAGAGGGACTCGAACCCTCACGACCTCACGGTCAGCGGATTTTCTTACTACTCCATGTCACCATGGCCGCATTATTGCGTTGTAGTCTGGACTATGTCTTCTCCATAGGCTATGCCCTTAGGAGGCTGGTGTATAGTCTCTACACATTTATTTTGCACTATTTTTTCCTCGATATGAATCAGTAAATGCATGACAGTTTGGACATAATAGTTGAAAATTTTCAATTGTATTATTATGTCTATCTCCATCAATATGGTGTAATTCTAATGGAATTAGTTGTCCCATCCATTCAGTATTACCACAGCATTCACATTTATGTTCTTTATAACCATCTTCTAATAACTTTTTACGAACTTTATTACTTTGAATATCTTTACTATTTGCTAAATATTCAATTAAGTTCCATTTATCAGATTTTGGTTTTGAAAATCCTTTACCGCTTTGATTTCCTTTGTATTTAAGACCAAGTCTTTCTAACAAAGGATTAATAGTTTTAGGATTACAACCAAGTTCTCTGGCCATAAAAGCTTTAGATTGACCTTCTTCAATCCATTTTTCAATATCGAGTTTTCTTTCTAATAAATCTTGTCTCATAGTTTTCACTCCTTTCATATGTATATGAAAATTTGTGTAAACCATTTTTCATGTGTTGTCCAAAAATTTTTAGAAAGTTAGGCAAAAATTTAGCTCGGCGTTCTCTTAGCCATTCGCCGAATTAGCCAGCTTCTACTCTACAAATTTCTTTGTAGGCACTCTCTTTTATTGTCTGCTAAGTCGAAAGTCCGCTGCGTCTACCAATTCCGCCATCCCCGCATATCGGGATCATTTGATCCTTTATTTACTACAGACGATTTTCAATATCAGCAACAGAAACAGTAGCTGCATCAAGTGCTTCACAAGCATCTTCATAATAATTAACCATATTATGATACTGCTTCTGAGCCTGTTCAAGCTGAGCTTTAGCGACACTCATCTGTTTAAAAGCATTAGCCTGACGCTTCTTTGCAATCTTAGCATTACAACGAGCTGCGGCAAGTTCTTTACCAGTAGCTAGATCAAAATTATCATTAGGGTCACACTTTGCGACACCACGAACCGGCTTGCCCGCATATGTTGCTACAGCTACAACCTTATTTTCACCATCTGTGAAATAGTTGTACTTATCATAAGTAAAGCTATACATATCCGCTCTCCTTTTTCTCTTATAGTTGTTGAACTAATTCAATAAAATCTGCGATACATTCATTATCTTCTTTTTCTCTTCTGGCTCTTTCTTCGTCAGAATTGCAGTAGTCACTATAATAAAAATTACTCGCTTCATCCACTACAGAGATAAATCTTTCAATAATATCTTTTTTAATATCGTCTTTCATTGAATTCTCCTTAAATATTGGAGTGGGTGAAGGGGCTCGAACCCTCAACTTCCTGCTTGGCAAGCAGGTATGCTACCATTGCATCACACCCACATATATTGGTGCGGAATAGTGGGCTCGAACCACTGACCTCCTGCTTGTAAGGCAGATGCTCTCCCAGCTGAGCTAATTCCGCTTCTTTATAACTATAACTTTAGGCTCATTCTACGGATCCCACACCATTTCCGAAATTTGAGTCGCGAACTCGGTACTGTTGTATCACTATACCCTTCATAGTGACCTCGGACTTGAGGCGGCCCTCTCATAAAGCTTTCTGCAGTTACTTTATGTTAATCTTGTTATAGAAGTTTAAAATGGAGGTGGCAAAGGGACTCGAACCCCCAACCTGCTGATTACAAGTCAGCTGCACTACCAATTGTGCTACACCACCATATTGTAAGGTGAGTGAGGATCCATTATAGAACTAGGCTTCACTTCTTTTAAAAGTTCTTTCTTAACCTTACATATATATTATAATATATTTTTTTTGAAAAATCAATTTGAGAAATAATTAATGGAACTTATAACACTTAATTTTTCATAATCAATATATGAATTAGTATAATTCCAATTATCTAATACCTCAAGAAAATAATGGTTTTTATTATCTTCTGTAATATAATTAATGTATCCTTTACATATTACAGAATGATTTTTATAATAATTTCTATTATCGGTAGAAATAGATAAAATAATAGGATTACCACTATTAATATATTGAATTATATGATTTATATTCCAACCAACATTTTTTAAATATTTAGATTTAGAAACATAATAAATATTATAATGTTTAAAAACAGATTTAATAATTTTATTTATAAATAGCGGTATTGTTCCAATATCATCTGTATAAAGATATTTTTTTGCAATATTTTTAATAAAATTATAACATTCTAAATTATTAATTGTCGGATTATAAAATTTACATATGGTTAAAATAGAAGTTAAAGTGCAATCAGAACGCCCTTCAAAAGTTCGTTGCAAAAAAGGTATTATACCAAAAATATTTTTCTTTTTAACATCTTTAATATATCCATATGTTTCTTGAACATATGTTTGTAAATTAGTTGAATATAAGCGTTGTCCCATAATTTCCTCCCATAAAAATATTGCCAAAACCGCAGTTTTAGCAATATAAAAAATTATGAAACAATAAATTTTATTTGCTTAAATTGCGGATTTGACGTTCTAATTTTCTGACCACTCCTGGACAGTCCATATATTTTCCTTTAGATTTGACTGTATTAAGTCTATTGACTAGTATTAGTTTCTTTTGTTCTTTTGTCATAGGTACCTCCTATATAAAGTGGTACTCCCAGCAGGATTCGAACCCGCAATATCTGGTCCGTAGCCAGATGGTTTATCCATTAGCCTATAGGAGTATAAAGTGGAGTTATTCCGGACCTCCACTAACCCTATATTTTACAAGTGGGGTTA